>CAMLDT010000017.1 GCA_946479075.1 uncultured Polaromonas sp. | reverse complement strand
GCCGCCGGGCCGTCCCCAAGGCGAATACCGCAGCCAGCAGGGCGGAGGTTCTCTCGTGAGCCGCCTGTTCCGCGGCATTTTTATCGTCTGGACGGTTCTGCGTTTCGGGCTGGACGAACTGGTCCTCTCAAGTTTCAGCAAACCGTGGATACGCACGCTGACGCGGGTGGTGTCGGTCGGGCGCGACCTGCGTTCGCCGCGGGGCGCACGCCTGCGGGAGGCGCTGGAAAGCCTGGGCCCGATTTTTGTCAAGTTCGGCCAGGTCATGTCCACCCGGCGCGACCTGTTGCCACTGGACATTGCCAATGAACTGGCCCGGCTTCAGGATCGCGTGCCGCCTTTCCATCCGGACATCGCGATTGCCATCATCGAGCGGGCCTTCGGCCGGCCGGTCGGCGCCATCTTCGAGACCTTCGAGCGCCAGCCCGTGGCCAGCGCCTCGATAGCGCAGGTGCACTTCGCCACCTTGCCGGGCGGGCGTGAGGTGGCGGTCAAGGTGCTGCGCCCCAACATGCTGCCGGCCATCGAGAAAGACCTGGCGCTGATGCACATGATGGCCGGCTGGGTCGAAGGCTTGTCGGCCGATGGCAAGCGCCTGAAGCCGCGCGAAGTCGTGGGCGAATTTGACAAATACCTGCACGACGAGCTGGACCTGCTGCGCGAAGCGGCCAACGCGGCGCAGCTCAGGCGCAACATGCAGGACCTCAACCTGGTGCTGATCCCGGAGATGGTGTGGGATTACTGCATGCCAAACGTGATGGTGATGGAACGCATGAATGGCGTGCCGATCAGCCAGATGCAGCGCCTGCGTGATGCCGGTGTGGACATGAAGAAGCTGGCGCGTGATGGCGTCACGATTTTCTTCACCCAGGTGTTTCGCGACGGGTTTTTCCACGCCGACATGCATCCGGGCAACATCCAGGTCAGCCTGGAGCCCGCGACCTTCGGGCGCTACATCTCACTGGACTTCGGCATCGTCGGCACCCTGACGGAAGTCGACAAGGAGTACCTGGCGCAGAATTTCAGCGCGTTTTTCCGGCGCGACTACAAACGCGTGGCGGAGCTGCACATCGAGTCCGGCTGGGTGCCGCCGCGCACGCGCGTGGATGAGCTGGAGTCGGCCATCCGCGCCTGCTGCGAGCCTTACTTTGACCGTCCGCTCAAGGAGATTTCGCTGGGCATGGTGCTGATGCGGCTGTTCCAGACCTCGCGGCGTTTCCAGGTGGAAATCCAGCCGCAATTGGTGCTGCTGCAAAAAACCCTGCTCAACATCGAAGGCCTGGGACGCGAACTCGATCCGGACCTGGATTTGTGGAGCACCGCCAAACCTTTCCTGGAAACCTGGATGCTGGAGCAGGTGGGCCCCGAAAAATTACTGCAGCAGCTCAAGGCCGAGGCGCCGACCTATGCCAAGCTGCTGCCTGGCCTGCCACGCCTGCTGCAGCAATACCTGAAGAACCAGTCCGGCGGCAACCACCGGGATCTTCAGGAACTGCTGCATGAGCAAAAGCGCACCAACCGCCTGCTGCAAGGCCTGATTTATGGTGGCCTGGGTTTTGCATTGGGTTTGCTCGCGATGCAGCTGATGCTGCGCATCCGCCTGTTCTGACAAGGCGGCGCGGCCGCTGCGGCTGGCCTGGCACACCCGTCCGGGCGGCCCCGCAAATGTGGTGATAATCACGCATTCTTGAGGAGGCCGCTGTGCTTTTGACCCTGGTTTTCGTCTACCTTCTGATCACCATCATCATCGGCCTGTATGCCGCCAAGCGCGTCAAGAACACGGCCGACTACGCCATTGCGGGGCGCAACCTCCCCCTGGTGATGATCGTCACCACCACCTTCGCCACCTGGTTTGGTTCCGAGACGGTTCTGGGCATTCCGGCCAAATTTGTCCAGAGCGGATTGAACGGCGTGGTGGAGGACCCGTTCGGCGCCGGCACCTGCCTGATCCTGGTCGGCCTGTTTTTCGCCGGCAAGCTCTACAAGATGTCGCTGCTCACCATCAGCGACTATTACCGCGAGCGGTATGGCCGCACCATCGAGGTGATCTGCTCCATCATCATCATGATCAGCTACCTCGGCTGGGTGGCCGCGCAGGTCACGGCGCTGGGCCTGGTTTTCAACATTCTGTCCGGTGGTGTCATTTCCACGACCACCGGCATGTTGATAGGAACGGCTTCGGTGCTGGCCTACACCCTGTTCGGCGGCATGTGGTCGGTCGCCGTGACCGATTTCATCCAGATGATTGTGCTGGTGCTGGGCCTGGCGATTCTGGCGGTGTTTGCCGGCAACCTTGCCGGTGGTGCCGACAAGGTCGTTGCGCTGGCCACCAGCCAGGACCTGTTTCGTTTCTGGCCCGAACCCAGCCTGCACGACATGGTGTTTTTCTTCGCTGCAGCCATCACCATGATGTTCGGCTCCATCCCGCAGCAGGACGTCTTCCAGCGTGTGATGTCGGCCAACAGCGTCAGCGCTGCGACCAAGGGCCCGGTGCTGGGCGGGATTTTCTACATCCTGTTTGCCTTTGTGCCCATGTTTCTGGTGACCAGCGCGGTGATCATCATGCCCGAGCAAACCGCCCTGCTGCTCAAGGAAGATCCCCAGAAAATCCTGCCGACCCTGGTGCTCCAGAAGATGCCCTTCATCATGCAGGTGCTGTTTTTTGGTGCCCTGCTGTCGGCCATCAAGTCCACGGCGTCGGCCACCCTGCTGGCGCCCAGTGTCACCTTTGTTGAAAACATCTGGCGCCAGTTCAAGCCGCGCATGAGCGACAGGCACGAACTCAGGCTGATGCGCACCACCGTGCTGGTCTTCAGTGCGCTGGTGCTGGCCTATGCCATTTTCATGCAGGGAACCTCGATTTACGACATGGTGTCCGGGGCCTACCAGGTGCCGCTGGTGGGCGCTTTCATCCCGCTGGTGTTTGGTCTCTACTGGAAAAGAGCCAGCACCCAGGGCGCGGTATTTTCCGTGGTCTGCGGCATCGGGGTCTGGCTGTTGTTCACGTTCAGCACCCTGGGCGAGCAATTCCCGGCGCAGCTCGCCGGTGTGCTGGCCGCCACGCTGGGCATGCTGGTCGGCTCCCTGACCCCGCAGACCATCGACAACACCCGCGGCGCCCACCACCGGCTGACGACCGAAGCCTGAGGCCCGCCGTGGCCGAATGGGCGCCGGCGTGCCGGGGCGGGTGCCGACGCCTATAATTGAAGGTTTTGCATCCTGCGGTCTCCGCAGGGGCAGACAGCCCTGACAAAACCTTCCAGAACCATGCCAATCTACGCTTACAAATGCGAGTCCTGCGGGCATCAAAAGGACGTTCTGCAAAAAATGTCCGACGCGCCGCTGACCGACTGCCCGCAGTGCGGTGCGCCTGCCTTCAAGAAACAGCTGACCGCCGCTGGTTTCCAGCTCAAGGGATCGGGCTGGTATGTGACCGATTTCCGCGGCGGTGGTGGCGCTACCGCTGTTCCCCCTGTCAGTGGGGGCGCCGATGCCCCTGCGCCGGCATCGGGTGAGAGCAAGCCGGCCGAGCCCGCCAGCACGGCAGCCGCTGCCAGTCCGGCGCCCGCAGCGCCAGCCAGCCCGGCGACCACACCCAAGGCCGGCTGATGACCGCCTTGCGCCGCTGGCTGCTGGCCGGTCTGCTGGTGCTGGTGCCGCTGGCCGTGACGGTGTGGCTGCTGAACTGGGTCATCGGCACGCTGGACCAGACGCTGCAGATCCTGCCGGGCGACTGGCAGCCGGACAAACTGCTGGGCTTTCATCTTCCCGGCCTGGGCGCGCTGCTGGCACTGGCCATCGTGCTGTCCATCGGCGCCGTCGCGTCCAATTTTCTGGGCCGCAAGCTGGTGCGCTGGTGGGATGCGCTGCTCAGCCGCATTCCCATCGTCCGGTCGATTTATTCCAGCGTCAAGCAGGTGTCGGACACGCTGTTTTCCGAAAACGGCAATGCCTTTCGCAAGGCCTTGCTGGTGCAGTGGCCGCGCGAGGGCGTGTGGACCATCGCCTTCCAGACCGGCATGCCGGGCGGCGATGTGGCCAATCACCTCACCGGCGACTACATGAGCGTGTATGTGCCGACCACGCCCAACCCGACCGGCGGTTACTTTGTCATGCTCAAGCGATCCGACTGCATCGAACTCATGATGAGTGTTGATGAGGCCCTGACCTATGTGATTTCCATGGGCGTGGTGGTGCCCGGCAGCGCCGCCAGCTACAAGCCCTAGTTCCCCGAGACGCGCAAGCCCTCACTGACCTGTACCAGCGAAACAAGCGACTACTTATGACTTCTCAAATGCGTTCCCACTATTGCGGTCTGGTGACCGAAGCCCTGCTGGGCCAGACCGTCAGCCTGTGCGGCTGGGTCAACCGCCGGCGTGACCACGGCGGCGTGATCTTCATCGACCTGCGTGACCGCGAGGGTTATGTGCAGGTGGTGTGTGACCCGGACCGTGCCGACATGTTCAAGACTGCGGAAGGCGTGCGCAATGAATTCTGCGTGCAGATCAAGGGCCTGGTGCGGGCGCGCCCCGAGGGCACCGTCAACGAGGCGCTGAAAAGCGGCAAGATCGAGGTCCTGTGCCACGAGCTGACTGTGCTCAACCCCAGCGTGACGCCGCCGTTCCAGCTCGACGATGACAACCTGTCGGAAACCACGCGCCTGACCCACCGCGTGCTGGACCTGCGCCGTCCCTACATGCAGAACAACCTGATGCTGCGTTACCGCGTGGCGATGGAAACCCGCAAGTTCCTCGACGCCAACGGTTTCATCGACATCGAAACGCCAATGCTGACCAAAAGCACGCCGGAAGGCGCGCGCGACTACCTGGTGCCCAGCCGCGTCAACGAGGGCATGTTCTTCGCGCTGCCGCAAAGCCCGCAGCTGTTCAAGCAGTTGCTGATGGTCGCCGGCTTCGACCGCTACTACCAGATCACCAAGTGCTTCCGCGACGAAGACCTGCGCGCCGACCGCCAGCCCGAATTCACGCAGATCGATATCGAAACCTCCTTCATGGGCGAGCAGGACATCCGTGACCTGTTCCAGGGCATGATCAGCAACATCTTCAAGACGGTGCTGGCCACCGACCTGGGCGAGTTCCCGGTCATGGCCTATGCCGACGCCATGCACCGCTTCGGCTCCGACAAGCCCGACCTGCGCGTGAACCTGGAGTTCACCGAGCTGACCGACGTCATGGCCGATGTGGATTTCAAGGTCTTCAGCGCGCCGGCCACCACACCGGGCGGCCGCGTGGTGGCGCTGCGCGTGCCCGGCGGCGCCGAGATGAGCCGCGGCGAGATCGACGGCTACACCGAGTTCGTCAAGATCTACGGCGCCAAGGGCCTGGCCTGGATCAAGGTCAACGATGTGAGCAAGGGCCGTGACGGGCTGCAAAGCCCCATCGTCAAGAACATCCACGATGCCGCGGTGGCCGAAATCCTCAAGCGCTGCGGTGCGCAGAACGGCGATATCCTTTTCTTCGGTGCCGACAAGGCCCGGATCGTCAACGACAGCATCGGTGCCTTGCGCCTGAAGGTCGGCCACAGTGATTTCGGCAAAAAAACCGGCCTCTTCACCAAAGGCTGGAAGCCGCTGTGGGTGGTTGATTTCCCGATGTTCGAGCACGACGAAGAGAACAACCGCTGGAGCGCCGTGCACCACCCGTTCACCGCGCCCAAGGACGGGCACGAGGACTGGATGGACACCGATCCGGGCAAGTGCATCGCCAAGGCCTACGACATGGTGCTCAACGGCTGGGAACTCGGCGGCGGCTCGGTGCGTATTCACCGCGCCGACGTGCAGAGCAAGGTCTTCAACGCGCTGAAAATCGGCCCCGAGGAAGCGCAGGAGAAGTTCGGCTTTCTGCTGGAGGCGCTGCAGTACGGCGCGCCACCGCACGGAGGCCTGGCTTTCGGCCTGGACCGCATCGTGACCATGATGACCGGCGCCGAGTCCATCCGCGACGTGATTGCTTTCCCCAAGACGCAGCGCGCGCAGGACCTGCTCACGCATGCGCCCGGGCCGGTGGACGAAAAGCAGTTGCGCGAGTTGCATATCCGCCTGCGCAATCCCCAGCCCGCCTGATCCTGCCCGGCGCGGCGCTGTCAGTGCTATGGTATTGATAGCTGCTTGCGCCCGCCAGGCAAGGGCTGGAGCCTGATTTTTCTTGAAATTGGTGCTTGACCTGGAGAACCCGGCATGACTGGCTTCAAGATTCCCGAGTCGGTGCTGGTGGTGATCCACACGCCGCAGCGCGAGGTGCTGCTGCTGGAGCGGGCGGACCACCCCGGTTTCTGGCAAAGCGTGACGGGGTCCCGCGACGCGCCGGAAGAAGCGCTGGCCCAGACCGCCGCGCGTGAGGTGCGGGAAGAAACCGGGATCGTGGCCGAGGCGGCAAACCTTCGCGATTGGGCGCTCACCAACATCTATGAGATTTATCCGGCTTGGCGCGCGCGTTATGCCCCTGGTGTGACGCGCAACACCGAACATGTGTTTGGCCTGTGCGTGCCATCCGGCACCCGTGTCACCCTGAGTCCGCCCGAACACACCGCTTTTCAGTGGCTGCCCTGGCGCGAGGCCGCCGACCGGTGTTTTTCGCCGTCCAATGCCGAAGCGATCCTGATGCTGCCAAGCTTCCTGGACTGAGCCGGGCGCGCTGGCAGGGCGCGCACGCCGGCTGGCGTCCGCCGCCTACAGCGGCCGGCCGGGGGTCTGGCTATTCTGGGCCTTTGATTTCCTCTGTGAGTTCCTGTGAGTGATGGACACCCATGCCGGACCTGATTGTCCAGAAGCCCGAGGGCCTGTACTGCCCGCCGGGTGATTTCTACATTGACCCGTGGCGTCCGGTGGACCGCGCCGTGATCACGCACGCCCACGCTGACCATGCACGCATGGGTCACGGCCACTACCTCGCCGCCACACCCGCCGAGGGCGTGCTGCGTTCGCGCTTAGGGCAGGACATCACCTTGCAAAACCTGGCCTACGGCGAACAGATCGTCCACAACGGCGTCACGCTGTCGCTGCACCCGGCCGGCCATGTGCTGGGCTCGGCCCAGGTCCGCCTTGAACACGGCGGCCAGACCTGGGTCGCCAGCGGCGACTACAAGGTGGCACCCGACGCCACCTGCACACCCTTCGAGCCGGTGCGCTGCGATGTGTTCATCACCGAGTCCACCTTCGGCCTGCCGATCTACCGCTGGCGCCCGGATGCCGAGCTGTTTGCTGACATCAATGCCTGGTGGGCTGCCAATGTGGCGCTGGGCCGCGCCAGCGTGCTCATGTGTTACAGCTTCGGCAAGGCACAGCGCATCCTCAGCGGCGTGGACCCTTCGATTGCGCCCATCATCGTGCACGGCGCGGTGCAGACGCTCAATACCGCCTACCGTGCGGCGGGTGTCGATCTTCCTGCGACATTGACGGTGGATGAGGTCACGGATCCGGCTGACTTCAGGCGCGCGCTGGTTTTGTGCCCGCCGTCCGCAGCGGGCGGGCCTTGGGCGAAACGTTTTGGTGACTTCAGTGATGCTTTTGCCAGTGGCTGGATGCAACTGCGCGGCGCGCGCCGGCGCGGCGGCTACGACAAGGGCTTTGTGCTCAGCGACCACGCCGACTGGCCGGGCCTGATGGGCGCCATCGGTGCGACTGGCGCGCAGCGTGTCATCGTCACCCACGGCAGCGTGCCGGTGCTGGTGCGTTATCTGTCGGAGCAGGGCCTGCAGGCCGAGGCTTTTTACACCGAATACGGCGACGATCCGGTGGAGGAGCAGGTGCAGCCTGCTGCGCCGGATACGGCCGCAGCCGGGCAGGGCGGCACATGAAACATTTTGCGCGCCTGTTTGCCGAACTGGACAGCACCACCTCGACCAAGGCCAAGGTCGAGGCCTTGCAGCGTTATTTCGCACGCACCCCGGCGCCGGACGCGGCCTGGGCGGTGTATTTTCTGGCCGGCGGCAAACCGCGCCAGGTCGTGAAAACCGCGACCCTGCGCTCCCTCGCCTGCGAGGTTGCGGGCATCAGCGACTGGCTGTTCGAGGAGTGTTACCAGGCGGTGGGCGATCTGGCCGAAACCATTGCGCACGTGTTGCCGCTGCAGTCCGCCGAGTCAGACCTGGGCCTGGCCGACTGGGTGGAAAACCGCCTGCTGCCCCTGCGCGGCCTGCCCGAGGACGAGGTGGCGCGCCGCGTGCGCAGCTACTGGCAGGAGCTGGATGCCCAGGGCCGCTTCCTGCTGGTGAAGCTGGTCGGGGGCGGCTTTCGCGTCGGCGTCAGCAAGTTGCTGGTGCAGCGCGCGCTGGCCGCGCATTCGGGTGTGGACGCCAAACGCATTGCGCAACGCATGATGGGTTACATGGACGCCAAGGTGATGCCGTCTGCCTTCAAATACGAAGCGCTTCTTGCAGATGTGACGGGGGATTCGGGCGATGTCCGCGATGCCGGCCAGCCTTACCCGTTTTTTCTGGCGCACCAGCTCGACACCTCGCTCGATGGGCTGGATGAGAAGCTGGGTCCGGTCAAAGACTGGCAAGTCGAGTGGAAATACGACGGCATCCGTGGGCAGATCGTCAAGCGCGCGGGTCAGGTGTGGCTGTGGTCGCGCGGCGAGGAACTGGTGACCGAGCGTTTTCCGGAAATTGTGGCGATGGCGCAGCCGCTGCCGGACGGCACGGTGCTCGACGGTGAAATTTTGGTCTGGGCCGCGGATGCCGAAGCGTCTGCCACCGGCGCTGGCCGCCCGGCAAGTTTTGCCTTGCTCCAGCAGCGCATCGGCCGCAAGACCCTGGGCAAAAAAATCCTCGCCGATGCGCCGGTGACTTTTATGGCCTATGACGTGCTGGAGCTCGGCGGCCAGGACCTGCGTGCGCAAGCGCAGGGGGTGCGGCGGGAGAAGCTGGAACAGCTGGTCGCCGGCACCGCGATCAAACTGTCGCCGGTGGAAAGGCTGCCATCGTGGGAAGCCTTTGAAGCCCTGCGCAGCGAATCGCGCCAGCGCGGGGTCGAGGGTTTCATGCTCAAGCGGCTGGATGCCGCCTATGGCACCGGCCGCACCAAGGCCGATGGCCTGTGGTGGAAGTGGAAGATTGAGCCCATGACCATCGACTGCGTGCTGATCTACGCGCAGGCCGGCCACGGGCGGCGCGCCTCGCTCTACACCGACTACACCTTTGCGGTCTGGAACCGCACACCGCGGGATGCGGCGGAGGCGGCCGGGGTGGTGCAGGCGATTGAACGGCGCGAACCGGCACAAGCCGACGGCCTGCAGCTCGTCGCGTTTGCGAAAGCCTATTCGGGCCTGACCGACGAGGAGTTCAAACGCATCGACAGCGTGATCCGCAAGACCACGCTGGAGAAATTCGGCCCGGTGCGCAGCGTCAGGCCGACCCTGGTGTTCGAGCTCGGTTTCGAGGGCATCAACCGCAGCCCGCGCCACAAGAGCGGCATGGCCGTGCGGTTTCCGCGCATGCTGCGCATCCGTGACGACAAGCCCCTGCATGAGGCGAACACCCTGGACGAGCTCAAACTGCTCCTGAATTTATAGCTGCTGGCGACCGTCCCGCAAGGGCTGGAGCCCGAAAACACCTGCAAACCCCCAGGCTGACGATTTCCGGGCGGGCTGGTAACATTGGCCATGCTTATGAAATCCGACACGCCCGCAGGACAAGCGGTCCCTGACGAAGAAGGCACCCCGGTCTCCGTCAAGATCCGCGAGCGACTGGCCGCGGCCAAAAAACGTTTCAATGCCAACGACAACATCGCTGCGTTTATCGAACCGGGCGAGCTGGAAAAACTGCTCGACGAGGTCGAGGGCAAGATGCAGGGCGTGCTCGACAGCCTGGTGATTGACACGGTGGGTGATCACAACACCCGGAACACCGCGCGCCGTGTGGCCAAGATGTACCTCAACGAGGTGTTCAAGGGCCGTTATGTCGAAGGCCCGAGCATCACCGAGTTTCCCAACGCCGAACACCTCAACGAGCTGATCATCGTCGGGCCGATCACCGTGCGCAGCGCCTGCTCGCATCACTTCTGCCCGGTCATCGGCCAGCTCTGGATCGGCGTGATGCCCAACGAACACACCAATGTGATCGGTCTGTCCAAATACGCGCGCCTGGCCGAATGGATCATGGGCCGCCCGCAAATCCAGGAAGAGGCCGTGGTGCAGCTGGCCGATTTGATCCAGCAAAAAACCCGGCCGGACGGGCTGGCCATCGTCATGGAGGCCAGCCACTTCTGCATGGGCTGGCGCGGCGTGAAAGACATGGACAGCAAGATGATCAACTCCGTGATGCGCGGCGTTTTCCTCAAAGACCCGAATTTGCGCCGCGAATTTTTGTCGCTCATCCCCAAGAAAAGCAGTAATTAAGGAACTCACATGTTGGTACGCCTTCTTTACGCCAGCCGCTCGGCCGATCCGGGCTCCAGCGAAGTCACCGAATCCATCCTGGCGCAGTCGCGCAGCCACAACCCGGCCATGGGCATCACCGGCATCCTGTGTTACGGCGGCGGCATCTTTTTGCAGGCGCTGGAGGGCGGGCGCGACCAGGTCAGCGACCTCTACGGCCACATCCAGAAAGACCCGCGCCACACCGACGTGGTGCTGCTGCATTACGAAGAAATCAGCGAGCGCCGTTTTGGCGGCTGGACCATGGGCCAGGTCAACGTGGCCAAGGTCAACACGTCCATCCTGCTGAAGTATTCTGAAAAACCCGAGCTCGACCCGTATTCGGTGTCGGGCAAGGTGTCGCTGGCGCTGCTGGAAGACTTGATGGCCACCGCTGCCATTTGCGGCAGGGCTTAAGTGCCCCCACGCTCCGCCGTTTCACGGGTCGCTGCCCCCCGGGGGGGCGCGTTTTCCCTTGGGACGGCCCGGCGGGAAAACATGCCCTCATGCTCCGTGGCTTCTGCAGGCTTTGACCTGCCCACCTGAGCGGTGCCGCTTTCCGCCCTCGCCCTTGTTGTCCTCGCGGGGCTGATTCATGCCAGCTGGAACATCGCCGCCAAGAAGGCCGGCGGCGACGCACGTTTTGCTTTTTTCACCAGCGTGGTCCTGATGCTCGTCTGGGCGCCGGTCGGCCTGTGGGCGGCCTGGGGCGTGTTGCCGGGCTGGGGCTGGCGGGAGTGGGCGCTGATTGTGGTCACCGGCGTTTTGCATGTGCTCTATTACGTCGTGCTGCTGCGTGGTTACCGCAAGGCGGACCTGACGGTGGTTTACCCGCTGGCACGTGGCTCCGGGCCCTTGCTGTCGTCGCTGGTGGCCATCACGCTGCTCGGCGAGCAGATTTCGACGCCGGGGTTCGCGGGGATTGCCGGTGTGGTGGGCGGTGTGTTCCTGATCGCCGGTGGCCCCGGCCTGCTGCGCGCCGCGCACGATCCGGCACAACGCCGGCGTGTCCACAAGGGCATGATTTACGGATTGCTGACGGGCGCCTTTATTGCCGGCTACACCATCGTGGATGGCTACGCCGTGAAGTTCATGCTGATGTCGCCCATCCTGGTCGACTACCTCGGCAATTTTGTGCGGTTGGCGCTGCTGGCACCCGCGGTGCTGCGCGACCGGCCGGCCGCGCGGCTGCTCTGGCGCCAGCAGTGGAAATACGCGCTGCTGGTCGGCGCCATCAGCCCGGTTTCCTACGTGCTGGTGCTGTACGCGATGCAGGTGGCGCCGCTGTCGCACGTGGCGCCGGCGCGTGAAGTCTCCATGCTGTTTGCCGCGCTGATCGGCGGCCACCTGCTGGGTGAGGGCGAACGCCTGCCCCGCCTGCTGGGCGCGGTGTTCATTGCCGCCGGCGTGATGGCGCTGGCCATGGGCTGACCGACAATCCCCCCATGAGTTTGCTGATCGGATGCGATTTTTCCAGTGCACCGTCGCGCCGAAAGCCGATTGTGCTGGCGCTGGGCGGCAGTGCCGGCGGGCGCGTGCAGCTCAGCCGCCTGCTGCGCCTTGACTCGCTCGATGATTTTGAAGACTGGCTGCGCCAGCCCGGTCCGTGGCTGGGCGGCTTTGACCTACCCTTTGGCTTGCCGCGTGAACTGGTCGAGCATCTCGGCTGGCCGCTGGCCTGGCCGGCGCTGATCGCGCATTACGCCGCGCTGGACCGCGCCGATATCCGCCAGACCTTTGCGGCGTTTTGTGACGGGCGACCCGTGGGTGGCAAGTTCGCCCATCGCGCGACGGACCGGCCGGCCGGCTCCAGCCCCTCGATGAAATGGGTCAACCCGCCGGTCGCCTGGATGCTGCACGCCGGTGTGCCGCGGCTGCTGGCCGCCGGCGTGCACCTGCCCGGCCTGCACGACGGTGATCGCACCCGCATCGCGCTGGAGGCTTACCCCGGCCTGCTGGCGCGCGAGGTGCTGGGCAACCGGTCTTACAAAAGCGATGACCGCCTCAAACAAACGCCCGAGCGCCTGATCGCGCGCAAGGACCTGATCCACGCCCTGGAGATGGGCCAGACCCGGCTGGGCCTGCGGCTCAAGCTCAGCCATGCGCAGCGCGACACACTGGTCGATGACGGCAGCGGCGATGGGCTGGATGCCGTGCTCTGCCTGATGCAGGCGGCCTGGGCGCAGGCGCAGGGCGCACCGCGCTACGGCCTGCCCGCGGACATCGATCCGGTCGAAGGCTGGATCATCACGGCTTGAGCCCGGCTCCAGCGCCGCACCCTCCCATACATGATCAAATCGGCCTTCCGCCCTTGTCTGACAAGCGCTGACAGCTATCAAATACGTAGCAAATGATGACCTCGTTTCTGGCCGACCTGGTGCTGGCGCTGCATCTGCTGTTCATCGCCTTCGCGGTGGGCGGCGGCTTGCTGGCCCTCTGCTGGCGCTGGGTGCCGCTGCTGCACCTGCCGGCCCTGGCCTGGGGTGCCACCGTGGAATTCACCGGCTGGATGTGCCCGCTGACACCGCTGGAAAACGCGCTGCGGCATGCCGCGGGTGTACAGGGGTATGCCGGAAGTTTCATCGAGCGCTACCTGCTGCCCCTGATCTACCCCGGTGAACTGACGCGCGAATGGCAATGGTGGCTGGGCGCTCTGCTGCTGGCCCTCAACGCCTCCGTGTACGCGCTGCTCTGGCGCCGCCGCAAACGGTGGCAGCGCCCATGATCCGGTGGCGCGTGCTGATCGGCGCCGTGGGCATGGCATGCGCCCTGCCAACCGGCGCGGCACAGGGCTGGCATGGCACGGTGACGCGGGTCAGCGATGGCGACACGGTCTGGGTGCGGCCTGCAGCGGGTGGCGCGCCGGTGAAAGTGCGCATCAGCGGCATGGACGCGCCGGAGATTTGCCAGGCCGGCGGCCGCGCTTCCCGCAACGCCCTTTCTGCGCGCGTGCTGGGGCGACGCATTGAGGTGCGGCCGCAGGGCCGGGACGATTACGGCCGCGTGCTGGCCGCGCTTCAATTCGAGGGCGACGATATCGGCGCCTGGATGGTCGGCCGCGGTCATGCCTGGTCCTATCGCCATGGCCGGGATGGCGGCCCCTATGCGGCGCAGCAGGTGCTGGCAAAGGCTGCCGCGCGAGGCCTGTTCGCCGATCCGGCGGCCATCGAGCCCCGTGCGTTCCGCCAGCGTCACGGCGCCTGCCACCCGGCGCGCTAGCCGTGGGCGCCGAGGGGAGGCGTCCTACATGGAATTCCGCAGGCACTGACGAGGCGTGGCCGGCATCAAAACTACAGTGAATTCACGCCTGCCACACCGGCGGGTTTACTCCAAAGGAATCACTATGAACAAGCATCAGGTTGAAGGTCGCGTTGATGAGGCCAAAGGCAAGGTCAAGGAAGTGGCTGGCCGCGTGGTTGGCAATGAAAGCCTGGAAGCCGAAGGTCTGGGCGACCAGGTCAAGGGCAAGGCCCAGGCTGGCTACGGCGATGCCAAGGAAGGCGCCAAGGACGCAGCCCGCAAAGCCATCGACAAACTTTGATCCCCCGCGGATCAGCACCCACTCAGTACCCCTGAAGGAGCTCACCATGACTATCCATTCCCCCCAAAGCGGCGCCGTGCGCCGACCCGTGGCCGCCGCTGTTTGCTCGGTGGCTGTGCTGCTGGCGCTGGCCGCCTGCGGCAAAAATGACGACGGAAAAACAGTCGGTCAATCGATTGATTCCGGCATCGCCAAGACTGAGCAGGCCGCCAAGGATGCCGGCAATGCCATGAAGGACGCGACCAAGGACGCACAGGCGTCGGCCAGCCAGTCCTCGACCACCATGGGTGAAAAGATTGACGATGCTGTCATCACCACGTCCGTCAACGCCAGCCTGGCGAAGGATCCGGACCTCAGTGCCATCAAGATCAATGTGGACACCAAGGACGGCGTGGTCACCCTCAACGGCCCTGCGCCAAGCGCTGCAGCCAAGGACAAGGCCGCCGAGCTGGCCAAGCAGGTCAAGGGTGTCGCTTCAGTGAACAATCAGCTGGTGGTCTCGGCAAGCTGACAGGCTCCCGCCACCGAAAGCCGCGCCAATGTTCGCGGCTTTTTTTTGCCTGCTTTTTTCGCGTTGGCATCTGTCATTGCGCTTGGTCGATGCACATAAAAAAGGCCTGAGCTTGCGCATCAGGCCTTGTTTCGATCCGGCACGTGGCCGGATCCGTTGCGGTGGAACTCAGTTCGAGTTCAAGGACGAACGACGATGTCGTTGCGGACAGCACGCACGTTTTTGGTTTCGCGGGCAAGGGTTTCAGCCTGCGACTTTTCAGTGGCGGATTTGGCGAAGCCGGAGAGCTGCACCGTGCCGTTCAGCGTTTCAACATTGAGCGACGTGGCAGACACGGTCTTGTCGGCGGCAAACTTGGCCTTGACAGCGGTGGTGATGGCAGCGTCATCGACATAAGCGCCGGCCGTTTGTTGACCACGCCCCACGGCGCAACCGGTGCTGATGATGGTGATGCCGGCGAGGGCGGCGAAAGCAATTGCGCGAGCGTATTTCATGGTGTTTCCTTGAGGTTTATAAATCTGTTTGGTGCAAAGAGTTGGAAAGCTGGCCGACTGACGGCACCACGCCGGTCGGTTTGCGTTTGAAATGGATTCATCGGCGGTGGTCTGTGCGTTCGCCGTGGAGCAGCGACTGCACCACGCCGGATACTTCCGTTGACTTCACGAGAGCCAGCACCACCCCGGTCAGCGAGATCAGCCGCCAGGGGCGCAGCACCACCAGCGCAGCGCCGGTTGCCGCAGCGATGCCGAGGAGCTTGACCGGCTGGTCCTGCGCGTAGCCCTGCATCAGCGGCTTGGCCACATCCAGCGCGAGATGCGCCGGATGCGAATGCCACCAGGACCGGGCAACCTGGCGCACCAGGTCCCACGAACCGGCAGAAGCATCGATGCCGCTTTCGCTGATCAGGTCGCTGCCGGCCTCCAGGTCGGCGGCGTCGGGATCGGCGTCGCCTTCGGGGCGCATGTCACGCACGATGGCTTGGCGGCTGGCGGCCAGACGTTGTTGTGCAGACAGGATGTTGGGCGTCATGCGGCAATCCGGCGGTTCGTAAGGTTTGGCATGGCGGGCTCAGGCAGCGGAACGCAATGCTTCTGCGTCGCGGTCCACCTGCGCCTTCACTTCCACAAAATGGCTGCGAACAATGGGTTTGCGGGCTTTCAGGACGGCCAGCACCGTGAGCACCAGTACCACCGCCGGCACTGCCACCAGCGCCCAGTGGAACTGGCTGGTCACGGCGCCCAGCATGAGCGCGACACCGGCCAGAATAAAGAAGCTGATCGCACCCACCAGAACCAGCACCCAGGCCACGAGACGCTCCACCAGATCGCTGCCCGCTTCCGAAGCTTCTTCCCGGATCAGTTCGGCATAACCCGCCAGATGGTCAATCAGCAGATTGGGGCGGCGGATCAGCGTCGATATGAAAGGGTGAAGCATGGCGGTCGGTGGAGGCGGTCTGAGGGCAGATGGGGCAGAGGGGCCGGGTGGCCGGTGTCACATCCCAATCGGTGCCCGTGTGAAATCCGGAGGTCTCAGCGCGAATTGCGATTGCGGGCGGTTGATACCAGCAGTGCCACGGCGGCACCCACCGCGGCGGCAATCAGCACGGCTTTCACCGGCTCATTGGCGACATAACGCGTGGTGGCGTCGGCATAACGGTGCATGGAGCGCTGTGCGCGTTCGCTGGCTTCGGCCGCCATGTCCAGGCTTTGGCGGGCCAGTTTCTGGGCTTGCGTGGCCAGCTTGTCGACCATGGGATCAATGCTGCCGCGCAGCTGGCGAACCTTGCTTTCGGCCCGGTCCAGCGTGTCATTGGCCAGGCTGCGGCTGGTCTCGACGGCGCTTTCAGCGCCATTGAGCATTTGATCGGAGAGCTGGCGTGCGGTGGCGGCGGCGTCCTGGGCGGAGGGGAGGCTGGAGCTTTGATTTTTCATGACGGGGTTCCTTGGTTAAATCGGGGACGGCCGGTCTGCAGGGCAGGCGAACGAATCGAAGGGGAAAGGCGGTAAAGCGGTGACGGCGTTGCCGGTCTTCAGTTTCTCTTCATGAGGCCGACAACAAAGCTGACGACGGCGAAGATCGCAAAAATGAAAAACAGGATCTTGGCGATTTCCACGGCGCCGGCGGCGATGCCGCCAAAGCCGAACACAGCGGCAATCAAGGCAATCACCAGAAAGACAACGGAATAGTGCAGCATGTCGATCTCCTCCTAAGCTGGTCGGGCGGTGCCCATGAGTTGCGGCGCTCGAAATCGAACACCTGCGACAAGCTTAGGTCCGACATCCAGAATGGCTCATCGGTCCGGGGCGGGTGGCTTTGTCGGGCTGCGGGTTCAGGGGGTGTAGGACGGCGCCGATCTGGCTGCCGCACCGGAAAACCCTTCGTGAGGCGATGCGGTAAAAGCCGTGGGCGCGTGGCCTGGATCAGCCTCGCCCTTCAAGGGGTGGCTGGCCTGCGTGCAGGCCGGGGGGCTCAGGCTGCCAGTGATGATTTGGGAAGCACCGCAAACACACGCGTGCCTTCCCCGGGCGTTGAACTCACGGTCAACTTGCCGCCTGCAGCCTCGACACGATGGCGCATGCCGGCCAGCCCGTGGCTGGTAGCGCCGATGTTGTGGGCGTCAAAACCCTTGCCGTTGTCCTTGACCTCCACGGCGATGTAGCTGTCGAAGTTGTGCAGGCTGATTTCAGCCTGCCCGGCCTCTGCGTATTTCGCCATGTTGGTCAGCGACTCCTGCACCAGCCGATACACCGTCAGTTGCGCAGCGCCCCCGAGTTCCACCATTTCAAGATCGGTGGTGATGCCCAGCCCGGACCGGTCCTCAAACTCCCGGGCAAGAATTTCCAGTGACGCGACCAGGCCCAGGTGTGACAGCGAAGAGGGCCGCAGGTCCTCGACGATGCGACGCTTCAGGGCGATGCCGCTGTTGAGCGTTTCGACCAGATGCTGGATGCGCTCTGTGGCTTCTGGCGAAATGATGCCCAGCCGCGACTTGATGCGGGCCACATCGAGTTTGGCGGCGGTCAGCAAGGCGCCCAGCTCATCGTGCAGTTCCCGGGCCAGATGGCCGCGTTCATCCTCGCGCACCTGCTGCAGGTGGGTGGCCAGTTCCGCGAGGGTGGCCGTGCGGTCGCGCACTTCCTTGTCGAGGTGGTCGCGTTCGCGCTGCAGCGATTCCTGCTCGCGCTGGCCGGATTCGAGCAGGGCGCGGGTTTGCCGCAAATACATGTAAAACGCCAGCAGGCCGGCCAGCGCCATCAGCGCGATCCCCAGGCGCGACAGCTGCAGTGATCGGGTGATCTGTGCCTGGGCCGCAATCATTTTTTTATCACTCGACGCAATCAGCTTGTCGATCTGGTTGCGGATGGCACGCATCTGTTCCATGCCGACGTCGGTCGTCAGTACGAACTTCCACGCTTCCTCGTTGCCCTGTTTTCGCATGCGCACACTGAGGTCCATTTCCGCCAGCTTGCGCGAAACGCTGCGCGACAGAACGGCCAGTTCGCCGAGTTCGTCCGGATAGGGCGTGTAAAGTCGGCGCAGGGTGTCCAGGGTCTGGGCGATGTCGGCCGTCGCCGCGTCATAGGGCTCCAGGTATTTGGGGTCGCCGGTGAGCAGATAACCGCGCTGGCCGGTCTCGGCGTCGAGCATGTTGCGCAGCAGCTTGTTGACCACGCCACGCGTGTCCTGTACCTCTTCAATGCTGGTGGTCGCCTGGCTGGACAGGCGAAAACCGGCTTCGTTGATGAATATCAAAATGGCGGCCGCAAGCACTGCCAGAGGCAGGCTGATCGCCATTTTGGGTATTGCAAACCATCGCATCCTGATCTCCGGTCCGTATTTCAATCGATAATTCGTGAATAATCGCTTTTGAGACAAAAAAGCCCGTGGTAATTACGCGGCCCAAGTATCGAAGCATTGTGCCGCGTTGAAAGCAGACCTTGAAAAGGAAATGAAATGATCAAAATTGGAATTGTTGATGACCATGCGATTGTGCGTTCGGGGCTCAAACAGTTCTTTTCAGACCAGGTCGACCTGCGCGTGGTGGGAGAGGCTGCCAGCGGCCGGGAAGCCATTGACCTGGTGCGCAATGTCGAGCTCGACATTCTGGTCATGGACCTTTCCATGCCCGGGCAGAGCGGTATCGACGCACTGGCGATGATCCGTGCCAAGGCGCCCGATGTCGGTATCCTGATTCTCAGCGGTTATCCGGAAGAGCATTACGCGGTCAACCTGATTCGACAGGGAGCCAGCGGCTACCTGAACAAGGAATGTGACCCGATGGAGATTGTCAACGCGATCCGCGTGATCTCGCTGGGCAAGCGCTACATCACGCCGGCCGTGGCCGAGTTGCTGGCACAACAGCTCAACCGCAAGAACGATGCGACGCCCCATGAACAGTTGTCCGAACGCGAGTTTCAGGTGTTCCTGAAGCTGGCCAAGGGAGAAACCGCAGGTGACATCGCCAAAGCCTTGTCGCTCAGCGTCAAGACCGTCAGCACCTACCGCACGCGTGTGATGGAAAAGATGAGCCTGGCGTCCAACAGCGACCTGACCTACTACGCGCTCAAGAACAAGCTCATCGACTGAGCCTGTCCGGCTGCGCGCCGGCAAGGGCGCTGGGCGGCTTATTGCGCCAGGCAATAGTCAACCAGCGCATCAATTTCATTGGATTTGTCAAAAACCGCATCCACGCCCAACTGGGCGCAGCGTTTGCGTATGTCCGCCGTGGCGTAGTTGCTCAGCACAACCACTTTTTGGCTGGGCTTGCGGTTTTTGCAGGCTTCCAGCACACCCAGCCCGCTGCCCTGCTTCAAGAAGAGATCAACAATGGCCAGGTCCCACGCGTGGGCCGGGTTTCCAAGCCATGCCCGGGCTTCGTTTTCGGTTTCCGCCGTGCCCGAGGCATCAATACCGACAAGTTCTTCAAGCGTGGCTATCAGGTTGTCGCGAATCGTGGCGTTGTCTTCGACGATGAAAGTTTTGAGTCCCACTGATCTTCAATTCGGGCTGATTCGGTTCGGATGGCGGATGGCGGAGGGTTGAATGGAGGGGGTGTTAACTAATGTATCTATGGTTGCCAATCGATTCTGACAGGATGAGCGCGCGCTGTTTGTAGGAAGCGGCCTACATTGCTGACTGTAGGCAAACACTGACACCGGTGCATGGCTGCAACCGATGGTATATCCGGTCGCGACAGTCAATAGTCAACATCATCTGAAGCCAGTGCCATGCAGGAAGCATTCCTGCCCACCTCTGCGTCATCCGCTTTTCGCCTTTGTGTTTTTGCGGCACTGACGCCACAAGATTGCGTGCGTTTCCTATGAATGTTTTTTCCCAAGCCGCCGCATCATGGCATCGTTCGCCCCTGTGGCGCAGGGTAGCCGCGGCTGGCGCACTGTTGTTGGTGGTGCTGGTGCTGGGGGTGGTGTTTTTTCCGTGGGATACCTTGCGCGGCTCACTCAATCGTTATGTCAGTGACAAGACCGGACGAACATTTGCAATCACCCGCCAGCTGGATGTCAAGCTGGGCCGGACCGTGCGCGTGCTTGCCGACGGGATTGAATTTGCCAACCCCTCCTGGGCGCGCGATCCGTATCTTGTGAGGGCCGAGGCGGCCGAAATCCAGGTGCGGCTTTGGCCTCTTTTTCTCGGCCGTATTGAGCTGCCACTGGTGAGCCTGAAAAAGCCCGAACTAGGACTGCAGATCGAAGCCGATGGCAAGCGGACCTGGGCTTTCGGCAAGGACACGTCGGATGAAAGCACCGTCCCGGTGATCGGTCAGTTGCTGGTGGACCAGGGCGTCCTGCGCTACCTGGCAAGGGCCGAAGGCGCAGACATCCAGGCCGAGTTTGCGCTGGGCGCGGAATCTGCCGCCGAATTGCCGCTGAGCTACAAGGCCCGCGGCAAATGGAAAGGCGAGGCTTTCACGGCGCAGGGACGGACCGGCGGCGTGTTGCAACTGAGTGCCGATACCGATGGCAGCTTTCCCATGGAAATAGACGCTGCGGCCGGCCACACGCGGCTCAAGGCAAGCGGCGCCATCACCAACCTTGCCGAGTTTGGCGCCATCGACGCGAAGTTTGAACTGCAAGGCCGCAGTCTCGAAGACCTCTACACGCTGGTGGGGGTGGTGTTGCCGGGCACGCCGCCGTACAAACTCGCGGGCCAGCTCCGCAAGGAGGGCCTGAGCTGGGCTGTCAGCGACATCAAGGGTGTGCTGGGCAAATCCGATATCCAGGGTGCACTCACCTTCACCAACGCCAAACCGGTGCCCTCGCTGACCGGCCAGGTCCAGTCGCGCCTGCTCGACTTCGAGGATTTGGGGCCGATCATCGGTCTGTCATCCGGCAATGCGCCGCCCGCCATGGCGCAGGCTGCTGCGGCCACGCCAAAACGGCCGGCGCGTGCCGGCAAGGTCCTGCCCGACACCCAGCTCGATTTTGCGCGCCTGAAAGCCATGGATGCGAAGGTGTCCTACAGCGCCGCCCGAATCGAGCACGTTCAGGCACTCCCGCTGGATCGCCTGAGTGTGAACATCAACCTGGACAAGGGTGTGCTGCAGCTTGATCCGCTCAAGCTCGGTGTGGCTGGGGGCGAGCTGGCAGGGCGCCTGGCCATCAACAGCGCCGCATCGCCGGCCGTCATCGAGACCCGGCTCGACGCGCGGGCCCTTGAGCTGAACAAACTCTTTCCAACCGTTGAAACCACCCGGAGCAGCCTCGGCAGGATCAGCGGCCAGGTGGACCTCAAGGGCACTGGCGGATCTGCGGCCCAGGTACTCGCGACCTCGTCCGGCAACGTGGCCTTTCTGATGGGCAGCGGTGAAATCAGCAACATCCTGCTGGAATTCATGGGCCTGGACGGTGGCGAGATCATCAAGTTTCTGGTGCGGGGTGACCGCAATGTGCGTTTGCGCTGCGCTGCCGCGGCGTTTGACGTGCAAAAGGGCCTGATGACCAGCAAGGCCATCGTGCTCGATACCGTGGACACGGTCATCGACGGCTCGGGCACGGTCAGCCTGGCCGACGAAACCCTGAATATCCGGCTGGAGCCCTCGCCCAAGGATGCCAGCATCCTGAGCCTGCGTTCGCCCCTGACCATTGGGGGCACCTTCGGCGCGCCCACGGCGTCCCCCGACAAGGGGGCGCTGGCCGGCCGGGCCGGCATTGCACTGGCGCTGGCCGCCATCAACCCCCTGCTGGCGCTGGCCGCCACCATCGAAACCGGTCCCGGCCAGAACGCCGATTGCAGGCAGGTGATCCAGCAGGCGGCTGCGCCGCGCGCAGCATCGCGTATTCCCGACAGCGCCGTCAGGTAGGCGCGCGGCAGACGGGGCAGGCCGGGTTGCGCGGGATGCGCACCTGGCTCCAGTCCAGGTTGCGGCCGTCCACCATCAGCAGCCGGCCTGTCAGCGGCTGGCCCACACCACACAGCAGCTTGAGCGCTTCCGCAGCCTGCACCGTGCCCACCATGCCAACCAGCGGCGCAAACACGCCCATGGTGGCGCATAAGGCTTCCTCCACCGCATCAGACGGCGGAAAGACGCATGCATAACAGGGCGACGCCCGGTCGCGCGGGTCGTACACCGAGACCTGACCGTCAAAACGAATGGCGGCCCCTGACACCAATGGCTTGCCGTGTTTCACACAGGCGCGGTTGATGGCCTGGCGGGTGGCGAAATTGTCGCAACAGTCGAGCACCACATCGGCCTCGGGCAGCAAGGTGTCCAGCAGGGCTTCATCGGCGCGGGTGGTGACGGGAATCAGCTGCACATCGGGATTGATGGCAGCCACGGCCTGCCGCACCGACTCGGCCTTGAACTCGCCCACACGCGCCATGGTATGGGCAATCTGCCGCTGCAGGTTGGTGGCATCGACGCGGTCATGGTCCACAACGGTGATCCGGCCCACGCCGGCGCTGCCCAGGTACAGGGCGACGGGAGAACCCAGGCCACCGGCACCGATGATCAGGGCGTGGGAGGATAAAAGTGCGTTTTGTCCCTCCACGCCGATTTCGTCGAGGAGGATGTGGCGGGAATACCGCAGCAGCTGGCTATCGTTCATGGAGCGGCCCGGCGCGCGGTGGCGCAGACACTGCTGGCAGCACGCCGGAGACGGCCGCGCGGGCGGCCCGTTCGGGCGTGCAGCAGATCAGTTTTCCTTTTTCTCTTCCTTGCGCTCGACCATGGACTTGCTCACAAGCACCGGCCGCCCCTTGAGCTGGTTCAGGGCCTGCGCGAGCTGGAAATCCTTGTCGCTGCCGAACTCGGGGGGACGGCGCTGCTCGGGGCTCTTCTTGGATTCTTCTTCCAGGCGCTTGAGCGCTTCCTCGCGGGCTTTTTCACGGCCCGGATCCTTGACTTCGGCGCCCTGGCCGCTGGCCAGGTGTTTCTCCAGGTCGGCCTCCCGCGTGCGCAGGACGGCGAACGGGCTGCCTTCCAGGGTTTCGTCCACCATCACGTCAGGCACGATGCCCTTGGCCTGGATGGACTTTCCGCTGGGGGTGTAATAACGCGCCGTCGTGAGTTTCAGGCCGGTGTCCGGCCCCAGCGGACGGACGGTTTGCACCGAACCCTTGCCGAAGGTCTGGTTGCCCATGATGGTGGCGCGTTTGTAATCCTGCAACGCGCCCGCCACGATTTCGCTGGCCGAGGCCGAGCCTTCATTGACCAGCACCACCAGAGGCACGCTCTTGACGGCAGCCGGCAGGCGCTTGAGCGGGTCGGCCGCATTGCGGCGCTGGTAAAACTCCGGCGCGGCCTTGTAGGTGAACTTGCTCTCGGGCAACTGGCCGTTGGTGGACACCACGGTGACGTTTTCCGGCAGGAAGGCCGAGGACACCGCGACGGCAGCGTCAAGCAGGCCACCCGGGTCGTTGCGCAGGTCCAGCACCAGCCCTTTCAGGTTGGGCTCCTGCTTGTAGATCTGTTCGAGCTTGGTGACGAAATCTTCCACCGTGCGTTCCTGGAACTGGCTCAGGCGGATCCACGCGTAGCCGGGCTCGACCACCTTGCTGCGCACCGACTGGGTGCGGATTTCCTCGCGCGTGATGGTGACCGGGAAGGTGCGGTTTTCATCCTTGCGGAAAATCATCAGCACGACCTTGGTCTTGGGCTCGCCGCGCATCTTTTTGACGGCTTCGTTGAGGGACAGGCCCTTGACGGCGGTATCGTCGATCTTGGTGATCAGGTCGTTGGGCTTGAGACCGGCGCGGTCGGCGGGTGAGCCTTCGATCGGTGAAACCACCTTGACCAGCCCGTCCTCCTGCGCGATTTCAATGCCGACGCCGACAAAGCGGCCGCTGGTGCCTTCGCGGAATTCCTTGAACGATTTCTTGTCGAAATACACCGAATGCGGATCCAGGCTGGAAACCATGCCCGAGATGGCGTCGGAAATCAGTTTCTTTTCATCGACCGGTTCCACATAGTCGGTCTTGACCATGCCGAACACCGCGGCCAGTTGTTGCAACTCTTCAAGCGGCAGCGGGGCCAGCCCGCCGCGTGCGACGGCCTGCAGTTGCACCGTTGTCAGGGCTCCGGCCACCGCGCCGATGGAAATCCAGCCTGCAATCTTGAGTTTCTGACCCATAAACACCCTCATTCGCCTTGATTTAAGGCAGTTGTCACAGAATTGGAATCAATATACACCTTGGAGGCGGCGGCTGGCCTGCAGTTCCCGCGGAGGCCGCGGCGCTGCGGAAAATGTCGCACGCGGGGCGCCTCTTTACCCGCGCTTGACATGCCGCAAGCGGCCTGGGGTGGGGAGGACTCAGGACTTGCCCTGGGCCGCCACGGCCGCTGCCGCCCTGGCGATGGCCTCGCCGTCGCCCAGGTAGTAGTGGCGCAGCGGCTTGAGGTCGGCGTCAAGTTCGTAGACCAGCGGGATGCCGTTGGGAATGTTCAGGCCAACAATGTCCTGGTCCGAAATATCGTCGAGGTATTTGACCAGCGCGCGTATCGAGTTGCCGTGCGCAGCCACCACGATGCGCTTGCCGGCGCGAATGGCCGGCGCCATGGACTCGTTCCAGAAGGGCAGCACACGGGCCACCGTGTCCTTCAGGCATTCGGTCAGCGGGGCCTCGCCGGCTTTCAATTTGGCGTAGCGCGGATCCCGGCCTTCCCAGCGCTCGTCGTCCTGCGTCAGCGGCGGCGGCGGCGTGTCATAACTGCGGCGCCAGGCCAGCACCTGTTCGTCGCCGTATTTTTTGGCGGTCTCGGCCTTGTTCAGGCCCTGCAGCGCGCCATAGTGCCGCTCGTTGAGGCGCCAGCTATGCACCACCGGCAGCCAGGTGCGGTCCATCTCGTCAAGCGTGTGCCAGAGCGTGCGCGTGGCGCGCTTGAGCACGCTGGTGTAGGCGATGTCGAAGTCATAACCCTCTGCCTTGAGCAACTGGCCGGCCGCGATGGCCTGCTTTACGCCGGTGGGTGTGAGATCCACATCGGCCCAGCCGGTAAAACGGTTTTCAAGGTTCCAGGTGGATTCGCCGTGGCGGATGAGCACAAGTTTGTACATGGTTGACGCGGTTGAAAAAGGTGAAAAAAGAGGGCAGTGGGCAACTGGAAAAAGCGGTAGAACCGCGGAAAACCCGCGCTGGCGGCGAAGCGCAAGCGGCTGTGCCCAGCCCTGCATTCTAAAATCAGCGATTAACTGCATAACCCCGAAGGACTTAACGTGAAATTTCTCATCGACAACTGGATGCTCATCGGCATAGCGCTGGCGTCCGGCGGCATGCTGCTCTGGCCCCTGATTTCCAGCGGCATGGCGGCCGGCTCCCTGAGCGCCACCGGGGCGGTGCAGTTGATCAACCGCGACAAGGCGGTGGTCATCGATGTCAGCGAGTCCGAGGAATTTGCCGCCGGCCATGTGGTCGGCGCGAAAAATATTCCCCTGGGCCAGCTGGAAGAGAAACTGCCGGCCGCCGTCAAAAACAAGGCCCTGCCGCTGATCCTGGTGTGCCCCAGCGGCGCCCGCGCCAGCCGGGCGCTGGCCACGGCCAAAAAACTCGGCTACGAGCAGGCCCAATGCCTGGCCGGCGGGCTGAAATCGTGGAAAGAGGCTAACCTGCCTCTTGAGAAGGCCTGATTCGCGGGCTGCCCCTGAACCCGACCGGAGATTCCATGCAAACCGTCAAGATGTACCTGACCGCCAGCTGTCCTTACTGCATTCATGCCAAACAACTGCTCAAGCAGCGTGGCGTCGAGGCCATCGAGGAAATCCGTGTGGACATGCAGCCGGCGGAGCGCCAGAAGATGATGGAGATCACCGGCCGCCGCACGGTGCCGCAGATTTTCATCGGCGACACGCATGTGGGCGGTTGCGACGACCTGGTGGCGCTGGACGGCCGCGGCGGTTTGTTGCCGCTGCTCAAGGGCTGAAGCGCTGAAGCGCGGCGGGTCCCCTGAGATAATGCGCTGTGCCTGCTGCGCTTGCAGCAGGTTTTATTTTTCCCCAAGCAATCCGAAAGAGTCACCATGGCCGAAGCCAACCTTGATCCCGTGTTCCAGATCCAGCGCGTCTACCTCAAGGACATCTCGCTGGAGCAGCCCAACTCGCCGGAAATCCTGCTGAACCAGGAGCAACCTGCGGTGGACATCCAGCTTGGCGTGGATGCCCTGCCGATCACCGATGGCCTGTACGAAGTCAGCGTCACCGCGACTGTGCACACCAAGATCGAGGACAAGACCGTGTTCATGGTCGAGGCCAAACAGGCCGGCATTTTTGAAATCCGCAACATGCCGCCGGAGCAGCTCAATGCGGTGCTGGGCATCGCCTGCCCGCAAATCGTTTTTCCCTACCTGCGCGGCAATGTGGCCGACGTCATCCAGCGCGGCGGATTCCCGCCCGTCAACCTGGCTGAAATCAACTTCCAGGCGATGTTCGAGCAGCAGCAGGCCGCCGCTGCGTCGGCCGCGCAGGAAACCCCGCAAATCATCGTGTGAGCCCGGCCGGCCGCGCCCTGCCATCGTCATGAAAATTGCGGTTCTCGGCGCGGGTGCCTGGGGCACCGCCCTGGCCATCAGTGCCGCGCGGGCAACTGCTTCCCGGTCCCCGTCTTCGTCGCCCCAGCACCAGGTCAGCCTGTGGGCGCGCGATCCGGCACAACTGGCAGCCCTGCAGGCGCAACGGGTCAACACCCGCTATCTGCCGGGGTTGGCGCTGCCTGCGTCACTGGGGCTGACGGGCGGCACGGATGCCTCGCTGGAAGCTTTGCTGGAAGGCCAGGACCTGATCGTCATCGCCACACCGATTGCGGGGCTGCGCGGCATGTTGCAGCGCCTGGCGGGCGTCAGCGCGCCGGTGGCCTGGCTGTGCAAGGGGTTTGAGGCACCGCTGGCCGATGCGCCCGCCACTTCCAGGCCTTTTGGGCTGCTGGCCCATGAAATACGGGCGCAGGCAGCTATTCATTTGAGAGCGGGTGCGCTCAGCGGCCCGAGCTTTGCGCAGGAAGTCGCACGCGGCCAGCCGACTGCGCTGGTGGCTGCCAGTGCACATTCCGAAGTGCGCGACGCGCTGGTGGCGGCCTTTCATGGTCCGACGCTGCGGGTCTACGCCAACGACGACATCGTGGGCGTCGAAGTCGGTGGCGCCGTCAAAAATGTGCTGGCGATTGCCACCGGCCTGTGCGACGGATTGAACCTGGGGCTGAATGCCCGCGCGGCCCTGATCACGCGCGGCCTGGCTGAAATGACACGGCTGGGCCTGGCGCTGGGGGCGCGTGCCGAAACCTTCACCGGCCTCTCGGGCCTGGGCGACCTCGTGCTGACCGCCACCGGCGACCTGAGCCGCAACCGTCAGGTCGGGCTGTTGCTGGCGCAAGGGCAGACGCTGGCGCAAGCGGTGCAGTCGCTGGGCCATGTGGCCGAGGGCGTGTACTGTGCCCGCACCGTGGTGCAGCGCGCCCAGGGGCTGGGTGTGGAGATGCCCATCGCTGAAGCCGTCGTAGCCCTGCTGGACGGGCAAATTCGGCCGGCCGAAGCGGTGGCGCTGCTGATGGGGCGCGATCCGGCGGATGAGCTGTCCTAGGGCTTTCACCCGACAGCCTTGGCTGGGGTTGAGGGTGTTTTGGTGCTCCAGCCCTTGTCTGGCGGGCACAAGCAGCTATTGAATTAATAGCGAATCGTTTTCTCGGTTGTCATTCCGAAATTGATCCGGGCCCGATGTCGACTACCCACGGACCGTTCGGGCTGAGCCTGTCGAAGCCTTCTTTGCCTCCAACGTCTGTAGTTCGCCAACAAGCCGGGTCTCGCCCCGGCGGGCGAGTTACTTTTCTTTGTCTCGCCAAAGAAACCTAACGAAAAGCAAGGCGACCCGATGGTCTGGGTCCCTCCGCTTCGCTGCGGGCAGCCTGCGATGCTCGCCGAAAACGGGGTCGAGCTCGAACTCGCCTGCGGCTCAAACAATCGCTCGCCCGGATCCGTTTTCGGCTGCGCTCCTCGGCCCAGCCCGGCGGGTGGGGGATAGAAAACCAATGCGGGGACAAAAGTCCGGAGCAAGAGAAGCGCGCAGCGATTCTCTTGCGCGAATCCCAACAAGCCGTCATGGTTGCACGCGAGTGCAGCACACGCGGCCACATGAGGCTCCCTTCCATCGCCCAGCGGGGCAAGGGAAGGGCGGGGGGGGGGGAGTGGGGCGTTACGCCTACTGTCAAAGGCACCACGCAGGCGCAGCGTGATGCCTGC
>CAMLDT010000016.1 GCA_946479075.1 uncultured Polaromonas sp. | reverse complement strand
GCTCATGGCGGAACGAAATCACGCGCATGCCTTCAGCCTGCATCTTGCGGGTCAGATCTGTGACAGGAATGCCCGGCAGCCCGTAGATGGTGGTGAGGCCGTTGAGTTTCAGGGCGTCGATGACTAGTTGAAAGCCGTCAGTCTGTTCTGTTGATGGAGTGTCGTTGGTCATGATGGATGTCTCTTCATTTGACTTCGGTAAGGAGGGAGCAACAAGGCTGGCAGCATCAGGTGCACCAAAAGACCCGCCAGGCAAAATCAGGGTTTTCCATTGCGGATCCGCCTCCCTGGTTCCTGTGCCCGGACGGCTCTTTTACACCGTCGGGGTATCATAGGAATCGATTCGGGTTTCTCTATTGACCACGGTCAATTTTCGTTGTATTCGGCCCCCCGAACGTGTGCGGGTTCCCCACCCAATCCACCCTCATAGTCATGTTGTCTGTACAAAACCATCCCGATAGAAATGTCATTCGCGTCCAGCTGGGGCAAAACCTGATTCTCAAGGGAATGTCGGCAGAACAAAGTGCGGAACTTGAGGCCTGCCTCGTCATCGTGGATGGGCAGAAGGGGGAGACCCTGCTGCATCAGGGGGCCCACGAGATGGAGCAATATTTCATCCTGGAAGGTATCCTGAAACGGGTCGTCACGAACCAGGAGGCCAAGGAGATGATCCTGCGCTTTGCCGATGAGCGCGACATGGAAACAAGTTACGCGGCATGGCGGCTGGGCACGCCCACACCCTACAGCACGGTTTGCGTGACCAAGGTGAGGGTGGCCAAACTACCCCTGACAGACTGGGTGGCCTTTCTGGACCGCCACTACGAAATCAAGCAGTCGTTCGAGTACTACGTCATGCGCCTCATGAGCGAGATCATGGCCCACACCATCACGCTCCATTTGCTGGATGCCCCCGGGCGGGTCAAGCGGTTCCTGCGCAAACACCCCGAGCTGTTTGATCGCATTCCCAAGAAAGAGCTGGCGTCTTACATGAACCTCTCGGCCGAAACCCTGAGCCGGCTCAAGCAGCGCGGCAAGATCTGAGTCGCAGCCCACGGGCAGCCAAAAAAAAGCCGGGTGATCTACCCGGCTTTTTTGTGGTGTTGACGTTCTCAGTCAACGGGTTGCTCTGCGGCAAACTCGTCTTTCTTCGGTGGGCGAACCTTGGCGATGATGCGGGAAATCAGTGGCCAGAACAACAGGAGCAGGGCCAGTGTCGTGATGCCGCCAACCAGGGGGTTGGACCACATGATGGACATTTCTCCCTGGGAAACCAGCATGGCCTGCCGGAACGAGTCCTCCGCCTTGTCGCCCAGAACCAGCGCCAGCACCAGCGGCGCAAGCGGGTAGTCCAACTTCTTGAAGAGGTAACCGATCATCCCGAACAACATCATGAACCAGATGTCGAGCATGGCGTTGTGAACGGTGTAGGCGCCGATGGCGCAAATCACCACGATCACCGGTGCAATGATGGAAAAGGGGATGCGCAGGATGGAGGCAAACAGAGGGACGGTGGTGAGCACCACGATCAGACCTACCAGATTGCCGAGGTACATGCTGGCAATCAGGCCCCAGACGAAGTCCTTTTGCTCGACGAACAGCAAGGGTCCTGGCTGCAGGCCCCAGATCAGCAAGCCGCCCAGCAGAACGGCAGCAGTCGGGGAGCCGGGAATGCCCAGGGCAAGCATGGGCAGCAACGCGCTGGTGCCGGCGGCGTGGGCGGCTGTTTCCGGTGCGATCACACCTTCGATTTCGCCGGAGCCGAATTTCGAGCCATTCTTCGACATCTTCTTTGCCAGGCCGTAGCTCATGAAGGAGGCGGGTGTCGCGCCGCCGGGGGTGATGCCCATCCAGATGCCGATCAACGAGCTGCGCAGGGAGGTCACCCAGTATTTCGGCAGCGTTTTCCATGTGGCAAGCACCACCTTCGGATCAATCTTGGCACTTTTTCCGGAAAAGGCGAGCCCTTCTTCCATGGAGAGCAAGATCTCGCCAATACCGAACAGGCCAATCACGGCGATCAGGAAGTCGAAGCCGCGCATCAGATCGGGGATGCCAAAGGTCAGCCGCAGCTGTCCGGTGACCGTGTCCATGCCCACGGACGCCAGGGCAAAACCAAGCGTCATGGAAGCAAGGATTTTGAACGGGGACCCTTTGCCCATGCCGACGAAGCTGCAAAAAGTCAGCAGGTATACAGCGAAAAACTCGGGGGGGCCGAACTTAAGTGCAAATTTGGCAACCAGCGGTGCCAGGAAAGTGATCATGATCACGGCGACAAACGCGCCAATGAAGGAAGACGTGAAAGCCGCTGTCAGTGCGGCGCCGGCGTTGCCCTTCTGGGCCATCGGATAGCCGTCAAAAGTGGTTGCCACCGACCACGGCTCACCGGGAATATTGAAGAGAATGGATGTGATCGCCCCCCCGAACAGCGCCCCCCAATAGATGCAGGACAGCATGATGATGGCCGAGGTCGGCGACATCGTGAACGTCAGCGGCAGCAGGATGGCAACGCCGTTTGCACCGCCCAGCCCCGGCAAAACGCCGATCAGCACACCCAGGATGATGCCCACGAACATCAGCACAATGTTCATCGGCGTCAGGATGACGCTGAATCCGTGAAAAAGCGAGTTTAGTTCTTCCATTTCGATATCCGGTCAGTAAAAATTCAGTGGGGTCGATGCGGGTAAGAAGTTGGGCTCAGTAGCCGAGGAAGCTCAACGGATCCAGTTGACCCTTGAACAGTGGGACCTTGAACCAGACCTCGAACATGAAGAAAAACAGCACGATCACGATCAGCGAGGTGATGACGCTTTTGATGGGAGAAAACTTGCCCAGGATGATCATGAACAGCGCGATGTAAAAAACCGATGCGACGTACAGGCCGACAAACTGGACGGCAAGCACGTAGACCAGGGCAGGGAGCAGAACCGACAGAACGCGCCTGATTTGTTCTCCGTCAACAAAAACCTCGGTATTCCTGTTTTTCCCGAAAAGGGCCTGGTAAAGCGTTCCCACGCCTGACACACACAGGATGATCCCGATGTAGAAGGGGAAGTAACCGGGGCCCGGGCCGTCGCTGGTCCAGCCTGAGCCGAGTGCCCAGCTGCCCTGAAGCACCACCGCCCCCATGATCACGATACAGGTGGCGACGATGGCTTCGACGACGTAGGTGGCAACACCCGTGCGAGACTCCGCACCGGCTTCTTGGTTTGGCTCCATGAGCAACTCCGTTGGATGTAAGTGCCCTGGACCAGGGCTGACTTGATGGACTGTGGGTCCGGCACATGCCGGACCCAGGGGAAAGCCCCGCGAACGGGGGCTTTCGGACTGCATTTATTTGGCGATGAAGCCTGCTTCTTTCATCAGTTCGCGATGGCGCTGCTCCGCGCTGGCCAGCCATTTTGCGTATTCGTCGCCGGACATCGTGGTCTGGTTAAACGCGCCTTTTTCCATGTAGTCTTTCCACTCGGGCGTTTCGCGGATTTTCTTGAGCAGGGAGACATAGAAATCAAGCTGTTCCTTGGAGACGCCGGGAGCCATGAAGATGCCGCGCAGCATGGTGTAGTCGGTCGGTACACCGGCTTCCTTGCAAGTTGGGATGTCGCTCCACGCCATGGTGTCCGTCACCTTGGTCTTGTAGGTCATGCGCTGTTCGTCGAACACGCACAATGCACGCAATTGGCCCGCACGCCATTGGGCAACAGCCTCAATCGGGTTGTTCACCGACGAATCGATGTGTTTGCCGACCAGCTGGACGGCAACTTCGCCGCCGCCCTTGAAGGGGATGTAAATGAACTTGGTGCCGGTGGCCTGCTCGATGCCGACAGTGATGATCTGGTCTTCCTGCTTGGAGCCGGTGCCTCCCATCTTGATCTTGCTGGGGCCGGCAGCTTTCACGGCGGCCAGATAGTCCTTGGCATTCTTGGCTGGATTTTCAGCGTTGACCCAGAGCACAAACTGGTCGAGAGCCATCATGGACACTGGTGTCATGTCGCGCCAGTTAAAGGGCACACCCGTCGCCAGTGGCGTGGTGAACAGGTTGGACAGCGTGATGATGATCTTGTGCGGATCACCTTTGGCGCCCTTGACTTCAAGAAAACCTTCAGCGCCGGCGCCGCCGGACTTGTTGACAACGATCAGCGGCTCTTTCATGAGCTTGTGCTTGATCACGATACCCTGCATCAGGCGCGCCATCTGGTCTGCACCGCCGCCGGTGCCTGCAGGCACAACGAATTCCACCGGTTTTGTGGGTTCCCATGCCGCATGCGCCGAAACGCCGCCCAAGGCCATTGCCGCGACGGCGCCTGCTGCTGCCGTTGCAAGGCTGCTCTTGATCATTGCAAGTCTGCTTCTCATGTCGTTGTCTCCTGTGTTGGCTAATAGAAATAGAGGCCGGAATTCTTGTCGATTCCATAGGTGGAACGTATCACAGCGATATGGTCATACCAAGCCCACCAAAAACTCTTGACGGGGGTCAAGTTTGCTGAATTTTTGAGTGGCGCTAGGGTTTGTCCGGAGGACAGGCTTATGGACAAGGCCGCGGGATAGCGTTATTTCCCAAGTGGAATTTCTTATCACCGCCGCAAGATGAATTTGACTTTCAGTGGCATCGTGCGCCAAATGGTGGAGGGTTTCTGTTTTTTTACAAAAAGAGACAAGCTCATGGACAAGGTGCTGGCCAGGCTCAAGCCCCCAGCTGCTTTGGCATGAAGCGGCGTGGAGCCATTCCTCTCAAGGCGGGAAATCTTTGCGGTACGGTGGTCGAAGATGCGACCCTCCTGGCGATGAAAAAGTCGCCCGCCACCGACCCCAGAATCACGGGCCCCGTGGTGGTTCAGGCGGCGAGCTGAAGCCGGACCTGCCCGCTTTCTTCTTTCATGGTTCTGGCCAGAAGCTTGACCAGCGCATACAGCGTGTCGATGTGGGGCGTCGGTGTTTGTGTCAAACGCCCGAGCTCCACCACGGAGCCGACGAGGGCGTCGATTTCCGGCGCGCGACCTGCTTCGATGTCCTGCAGCATGGACGTTTTGTGCCGGCCGACTTTCTGCGCGCCCTCGATGCGTTTTTCAAGCGTCACGCGGAACCCGATCCCCAGCTTGTGCGCCACATCCTGGGCTTCGCGCATCATGTTGGCTGCCAGTTCGCGCGACAGCGGGAATTCGCAAATGTCCTGCAAGGTCGAGTGAGTAAGGCTGCTGATGGGGTTGAAGGTGAGATTGCCCCACAGCTTGAGCCAGATCTCCGAACGGATGTTGTCCAGCACGGGCGCCTTGAAGCCGGCCCTCGAAAAGCAGTCGGAGACGCGCATGACCCGTTCACTGGCTGAGCCGTCGAGCTCGCCCACCGGAAAACGGTCTCCCTCGATGTGCCGGACCACCCCGGGCGCCACCAGCTCCGATGCCGGATACACGACGCAGCCAATCACCCGCCCGGGCTCGATTTTTTCCGTGAGGATCCCTGTCGGATCGACGCTGCGCACCTGGCTGCCTTCCAGCCGTCCGCCGTGTTTGTGGAAATACCAGTAGGGGATTCCATTTTGCATGGTGACCACGGCCGTATCCGGCCCGAACAGCTTGGGAAGATCGTTGGCCACAGCTTCGACCTGGTGCGCCTTCATGGCAAGAATCACGACGTCCTGCGGACCGGCTTCGGCATAGTTGTTGGTGGCCCTGACGTCGGCGACCTGCTCTGTGCCGTCCTGCAGGATCAGTTTCATGCCATGGCGGCGTATGGCGTCCAGATTGGAGCCCCGCACGATGAAGGTCACGTCCTCTCCCGCCAGCGCGAGTTTCACGCCTACATAACCGCCGATGGCACCCGCGCCAATGATCGCAATCTTCACACGTGTTCTCCCGTCAATTGTTATTCGAACCGGTTGCAGAGCTTGCCAATGCCGGCAATCTCCACCTCGATGGTGCTTCCCGGCTTCATCGATCCCACGCCGACAGAGGTGCCGCAAAGAATGATGTCAGCTGCGTACAGGGTCATGTCCCGTGAGATCAGGCTGACCAGCTGCTGCACCGAAAAACGCATGTCGCTGATCGGGTAGTCCTGCCGCAGTTCCCCGTTCAGCCGCGTCCTGACAACCAGCTTCTGCGGATCCAGACCCGTGGCGACGACCGGGCCGAAAGGGCAAAAAGTATCGAAGCCCTTGGCCCGCACCCATTGGGCGAACGATGCATCCCGGTTCAGGATGTCGGCCGCAGTGACGTCGTTGGCGCAGGTGTAGCCGAACACGTGGTCGAGCGCTTCGCGTTCCGGGACTTGCCTGCAGGTTTTTCCAATGACAATTCCCAGCTCGCCTTCGAAAACCACTTTGCCATCGCAGGACGGCGGGCGGATACGGCCGCCCGGTGCAAGGTAGGAATTGGGTGCCTTGATCAAATACAGCGGTTCCCGGGGAACCGGCAAATTCAGCTTGGCGCCCAAGGCGTGAAAGTTGTTCCACAGCGCGATGACCTTGGTGGGTTCAACCGGTGTCAGCAACTCGACCTCGGACAGCCGCAGCATGCGCTCGGTCGGTTTGGGCTGCATGAACAGGTCGCCTTCGCAGACCTGGATATGGTCACCTTGCAGGACGCCGAAGCGAACGGTCTGGCCTTCCCGGAAACGCACCCACTGCTTGCTCATAGCCGGTTCAGCCAGGCGCATGGGTGGCCGCGCGATGCGGTGGGGCGCCGGATGTGACGCTGCGCAGGGCCGGTCTGGGCACACCGTTGGCCCGGTTGCCTGCGCTGGCATAACAGCGCGCCTGGGTGGTCTCGATGGCCTCGACCAGAAAATCGGATTCATAGGCGCGCAGCAGATGTGCCTGCTCGGTTTCCAGATAGACGCGCACGCCATCCCTGCCGTGTGCCTGCAGCCGGTGGTAGGTGGCGGCATCCCAGTACCAGCTCAGGCCCAATTCTTCAAACGCGGCGTTGTAGGCGTGACGGTGTGCTTCGGCCGTTTGGCCGGAGGCGGTGTGGGACAGCAGGGCGTTGGACATGTTGTTCTCCTTGTGACGTGGGCAGCGGATCGGCGCGACGGGGTCTGCACCGGCCTTGTTGCGAATGTAGGGAAGAACAATGATTATCGATAGTTAAAGTATTTGATACTATTGATAACTCAAGAGTTATATATGTCAAGCCCATGAAAAATGCAACGCTGCGGCAGCTCAAGGTTTTTGAGTCGGTGGCCAGGCATCTCAGCTTCTCGCGGGCGGCGGAGGAACTGCATCTTTCGCAACCCGCGGTTTCGATTCAGGTGAAGAAGCTGGAAGACCACGCTGGCCTTCCCTTGTTTGAGCAACTTGGCAAAAAAATCCACCTCACTCCCGCGGGGGTGGAGATGCTGCATTCCAGCCGCATCATCATCCAGCAATTCAAGGAGGTCGAAGAGGCCATGGCCCAGTTCAAGGGCGTGGCCGGCGGCAAACTCAATGTGGCCGTGATCAGTGCAGGCGACTACTTCCTGCCGCGTTTGCTGGTGGAGTTTGCCCGCCGCCACTCCGGCGTCACGCTGGATTTTGGCGTTTGCAACCGCGAGGAATTGCTGGGCCAGCTCAATGACAACCTGACGGATCTGGCCATCATGGTGCGCCCGCCGCTCGGTCCGGACACGGTCAATGAGCCCTTCGCCCCGCATCCCTACGTGGTGGTGGCCGCTCCGGATCATCCGCTGGCCGGTAAAAAGCGTATTGCGTTGTCCCGTCTGGCCAGGGAGCCGTTTGTTGTTCGGGAAAAAGGCTCCGACACCTGGAACTCCATGCAGGAGGCGTTTGGGCCGCATCTGGCGGATCTCAACATCGCCATGGAGATCAAAAGCACCGAGACCATCAAGCAGGCCGTGATGGCGGGCATGGGCGTGAGCTTTCTCTCGGCCCACACCATCAGCCGCGAGTTACAGGTGGGCAGCCTCAGCGTGCTCGACGTTCAAGGGTTTCCCTTGATGCTGCACTGGTATGTGGTGCACCGGCGCAACAAGCGGCTGACACCCGTGGCGCAGGCGTTTCGGAGTTTTCTGTTGAGCGACGGCGGTGCGCTGATCGAGCAGACCATTGGCTACCGGCCCAAACCGGTTGCGGGCCGCGGCAGGAAGCAGGCCGGCCTCAGACGGCCGGATTGAGCAGCTTGCGCTCGCGCGCGAAGTCGACAGCATTCATTTTGCCCCCGCCCTCCGCCCGCAGCTTCAACACTTCGATTTGCCCGCCCTGCGAATTGATCAGCAATCCGTTGGCCGTCACCCCGGCAATTTCGCCTGGCTTGCCACGCACCCCGGAAAAGGCGTGCACCGGGCGTTTGCGGCAGTCATAAAGCCAGACGCGGGCGCCGCCCAGCAGGGTCCACGCGCCCGGTGCCGGGTTGCAGGCACGAATCAGGTTGTAAACCTGATCGACATGATTGGCCCAGTTGATTCGCGACTCTTCTTCGTGGTACCAGCCTTCGTAGCTGGCTTGCATCTCTTCCTGTGGCTGTTCCTCATGCCGGCCGCTGGTGACCAGGTCGGCGGCTTCGAGCAGCGCTGCCACCCCCATGGGAAACAGCTTGTTGAAGTAGAGTTCGCCCAGCGTCTCATCCGGGCCAATGGCACACGACTTCTGGAGGATCAGCGGCCCTTCGTCGAGGCCGTCGGTGGGCCGGAAGATGCTGATGCCGGTGCGCGTTTCTCCCAGTGCAATCGGCCAGCTGATCGATGAGGGGCCGCGATGTTTCGGCAGCAGCGAAGGGTGGAACTGGATGGTGCCGCAACGGGGAATATTGACGAAGGCCTGCGGCGCAAATTGCACCACATAAGCCATCACCCCGATGTCAGCTTCCAGGTCGCGCATGGCCTGTTCGGCGTAACTGCTTTTGAGGCTGCTGAACTGGAACACAGGCAGGTGCAGGGCCTGGGCGGCGACGCGCAACGCGTCGGGTTTGGCGCCAGCCTTCTCGGGAACGCAGAAGACGCCAACGACTTCATCACCGCGCGCCAGGAAGGCTTCGAGTGTGGCCTTGCCAAACTCCTGCTGGCCAATGAATGCGATTTTCATGGTGGGCGTGGGTGGGCGGTATGGGTTTATCGGAACAGGAAGTATGCCGCGAGCATGTAGAGCACCACGGCAAATACCTTTTTGAGCGGCCGGATGTCCATGCGATGTGCGGTGCGGGCGCCGAACGGCGCCGTACACATGCTGGCCAGCGAGATGACGATCAGGCCGGGCAGGTAGAGATAGCCCACAGAACCCGGAGGCATCTGGGGCATGCCCTGGCCCGCCCAGATATAACCCAGTGTGCCGGCCAGCGCGATCGGGAAACCCAGCGCCGCCGAGGTTCCCACCGCATCGTGGATCTTCACGTTGCACCACGTCATGAAGGGCACCGAAACGAAGGCGCCGCCGGCTCCGACCAGGGCGGACAACATGCCGATGACCCAGCCCATGCCGAAGGTGCCGAGGCGGCCGGGCAGCGTGCGGCTGGGTTTGGGTTTGCGATCAAGAAACATCTGTGTGGCGGAGAAAGCCACGAACACCGCGAAGAGGATGCCAAGCACCTTGCCCGGCAAGGCGACCGCAAGCCGCGCACCGATCAGCGAACCCAGCACAATCCCGGGCGCCAGCAAGCGGACGATGGGCCACAACACCGCGCCGCGGCGGTGATGCGCGCGCACCGAGGACATCGAGGTGAAACAGATGGTGGCCAGTGAAGTGGCGACCGCCATTTTCACGGTGTAATCGGCCGGATAACCCTTGGCGGTCAGGATGAAGCTGACAAAGGGCACCATCAGCATGCCGCCACCGATGCCCAGTAAACCAGCCAGAAAACCGGTGGCGCTGCCCAGCAGCAGGAATTCGGCAATGAGTTGCGGTTCAGGAAACATTCAGGCCGGGCCGGGCCCGAAAGAAAATCAAAAAAGGTGTCTGCAAGTGCCAACGGACCGTCATCCTGAACCGGGGTTCAGGTGGGCGAGGGCAGTCAGGTTTCGGGTTCGTCTGACGCGAGACGATCACGCCTGCCTGACAATTTACCAAGCCCGTGCTCGTAGAGCATTGGTTCAAGGAAATATAAAGCCCGGTGCGCACCGCAGACGATCTCATTGTAGGCGCTTGCTGCGCAGCCTGCTGTGGGCACTGCGCGTTTGCGCCTTGCACGTGCGCAAGGCGGCGTCAGAGCAGCCGGCCGTCCACGCCAAGTGCGCTGTCCAGCTTCTGCAGCAATGCGGTCAGTTGCGGTTGCGCCATGTCGCCCTGCGCGGGTGCCGATGATTTTGCCGGGTGGGTTGCCGGCGCAGCAGCGGGCGGGCTGCTGCGGGAAACCTTCAGTGCGTTGGCTTCCAGTTCGGACAACTCGAACGCCAGGTTCAGCGCCGCCAGCACCGCAATGCGGTCACGCGCCTTGATTTTCCCGGCGTCACGGATCTTGCACATGGCGGCATCCACTTTTTCCACGGCATCCAGCAAACGTGCATCTCCGCCCTCGGGGCAGCCGAGCAGATAGCTCTGGCCCATGATTTGAACGTCAAGCTGTTTCATGAGTCGGATCCGGCGGTGCTTCGTGCCGGGGAAGCTCCCAGGCTGAGCGGTGAGGATGAATCGGGCAGGCGTTCGAGCAGTGCATCGACCCGCGCCCGCGCGGCGCTGAGGCGCGAGCGCAGGGAGTCACGCTCCTGCGTCAGCACGTGCACCTGTTCGCCGAGCAGGGCATTGGTACGCTGCAGTTCCTCGTAACGCAGCAGCAGCCGCTCGACACGTTCGGCAATCTGGTCGATCTGGGTTTGGTTCGCCATAGCCTTCTGATTGTAGGGTTTGCCAGGTTTTGAGGCGTAGAATCTCGCCTGTTGGTGCTCGCGGTGTGGTTCACACGCCGCAGTTCAACGGGAAGCAGGAGGGAGTTTTCGCCATGCGTTCAGGGTTCGCCCCGACTCGCAAGCGCCGCGACTTTTAACCTGCGCTGCCCCCGCAACGGTAAAACGGACGAGTGTTTTCCCTGAAGTTCCGCTTCAGGTGCATTCAGCCCCCATCACAGCCACTGAGCGTTTGAACATGCGCTTGGGAAGGCGATGAGGACAGTTCCGTCAGCCCGGATACCGGCCAACAAGGTGGTTGCACGTCCAAAAGGGCTGCAGCCGTAACGCTCAATGCACTGGCGGGGAAGCCGGTGAGGGCTTTTGTTGAATGTTTCATCCATGAAAACCTGTGTTTTTTATGCGCGGCCTGCTGCGCTTTCGCTGGCGCTCGCCGCTGTTATGCCTGCCTGGGCGCAATCCCCGGCCGACCGGCCGCTGAAGGAGACGGTGGTCACGGCCACGCGCACGGCCCAACCCCTGACCGACCTTGTTGCCGATGTCAGCGTGATGGACCGGGAGGCCATCGAACGCAGCGGCGCCACCGGCCTGGCCGACGTGCTGGCCCGCTTGCCCGGCATCGAATTCCAGCGCAATGGCGGGCCGGGCACCACGACCGGGGTGTTTGTACGCGGCGCCGAATCGCGCTTCACCGCGGTTTACATCGATGGCGTGCGCATTGACTCCCAGGCCACCGGGGGCGCCGCCTGGGAAAGCATTCCGGTCTCGCAGATTGACCGCATCGAGGTGCTGCGCGGGCCGGCCGCTGCGGTGTACGGCTCGGATGCGCTGGGTGGCGTGATCCAGATTTTTACCAAGCGCGGGGAAGGCCCGTTTTCCCCCTTTGCCGGCATCGGCGTGGGCTCGCGGGGCACCAACAAGGCCGACGCGGGATTCAGCGGTGCCACCGGTGCCTTTGACTACTCCCTGGGCATGGCTGCCGAACGCAGCACCGGTTTCAATTCGCGCAGCATTGCAGGGCAGAATCCCGACACCGACGGCTACCGCAGCCGCTCTTTCAATGCCAAACTCGGTTTCCAGATCAACCAGGCACACCGGCTGGAGGCAGCGGTCCTCTCGAACAACATGAAGGCGCAGTACGACAGCGCTTTTTTGCGTGACGACCTGAACCTGCGGGAACTCGACACCCTCGGGCTGAACTGGCAGGCCCGGTGGAATGAGGCCTACAGCACGCGCCTGAGCGTGACCGACTCGCGCGACCGTTACCAGACCGTGCCTTCGCCTTACCTGACCGTGACGAGCTTGCGCGGCTACCTGTTTCACAACGAACTGCACCTGGGCGCACATGTACTGACGGCTGACCTGGAGCGCAAGGAAGACCACCTTGAAAACAGCCCGATTGATCGGGGCCGCTCACAGGACGGATTGGCGCTGGGGTACGGCTGGAAAGGCCAGCAGCATACGGTGCAGCTCAATGCACGCCACGACAACGACAGCGAGTTCGGCGGCAAGAATACCGGCAGTGCGGCCTACGGTTTTGCCCTCACGCCCCAGTGGCGCGCCACCATCTCGGCGGCCACCGCCTTCCGCGCCCCCACGCTGTACCAGCGCTTCAGCATTTACGGGATCTCGACGCTGCAGCCGGAAAGCAGCCGCAACATCGAGGCGGGATTGCGTTATGCCGAGGGCAGCAGCCACTTCGGTTTTGTCGCCTACCGCAACCGCGTTGACAACCTGATCACCTTTACCAGCGGTTCAGGTCCTTGCACCAACGGGCGCGCCCCCGTGACCCTTGCCAACCGCGCCTGTTATTCCAACACCGCACGCGCCGAATACGCCGGGGTCACTTTCACAGGCGGCTACAAGCTCGGCAATACCGTGCTGGCGGCGTCGCTTGATCTGCAGAACCCGCGCGACCTGAACACCGGCAAAAGCCTGGCGCGCCGCGCGCGCAGCCATGCGGTGCTGACGGCCGACACCCGCGCTGGCACCTGGTTGCTGGGCGCGGAAGCCCAGCTGTCAGGTCGCCGCTACGACGACGCGGCCAATACCAAAACGCTGGGCGGCTACACGCTGATCAACCTCAGCGCCAGCACCGCGCTGGCGCCGGACTGGACCGTGACCGCGCGCGTGGACAATGTCACCGACAAATCCTATGAACTGGCGCAAACCTATGCCACGGCCGGCCGTTCCGTTTATGTGGGGCTGAAATGGGCGCCACGTTGAGCATCCAGCCATCCCGCCCATGACCGAACCCATCCGCTGCCCCGCCATCCTGATCGCTGCCCCGGCCTCCGGTCAGGGCAAGACCACCGTGGCTTGCGCGCTGGCACGCTTGCATACGCGGCAGGGCCGGCGGGTGCGGGTGTTCAAGTGCGGGCCCGACTTTCTGGACCCCTGCTGGCTGGCGCTGGCCAGCGGCGCGCCGGTGCACCAGCTCGATTTGTGGATGACCGGCGAGGCCGACTGCGCGCAGCGCCTGCGCGATGCGGGGGAGCATGCCGACCTGATCATCGTCGAAGGGGTGATGGGCCTTTTTGACGGCCAGCCCAGCGCCGCCGATCTGGCGCAGCATTTTGGCCTGCCGGTGCTGGCGGTGATCGACGCCGGCGCGATGGCCGGCACATTCGGCGCGCTGGCCTGGGGGCTTCAGTCCTACCGCGACGGCTTGCGTTTTGCCGGCGTGCTGGCCAACCGCGTGGCTTCCGACGGCCATGCGGCGATGCTGTCGGAGAGTCTGCGTGATCCGGCGCAATGGCAGGGCGCCTTGATGCGCAATCCGGCTTTTAATCTGCCGGAGCGGCACCTGGGCCTGGTGATGTCTGCCGAGATGGACGATGCCATGGCCCGGCTGGACGCCGCTGCCGACGCACTCGCTGCGACGGCACTGGGGCAGGTGGATAGGGATGCGCTGCAGGCCTGGTCGGTGGATTTTGCTGCGTCGACCGAGGGGCATGCAGCGCCGACCCTGCTGCAGGGCGTGACCATTGCCGTCGCGCGCGACGCGGCCTTCTGTTTTATCTATGCGGCCAACCTCGACTGCCTGCAGGCGCTGGGCGCCCGGCTGGTCTTTTTCTCGCCGCTGGCCGGCGCTGTCCTGCCTGAGTGCGATGCCCTGTGGCTGCCCGGGGGTTACCCCGAGTTGCATGCAGCCAGGCTGGCAGAGCACAGCGCCATGCAACGCGCCCTTGCCGCCCACGTGGCAGCCGGCAAGCCGGTCTGGGCGGAATGCGGCGGCATGATGGCGCTGTTCGACGAACTGCAAACCGCTGACGGCCAACGTTTCGCGGCCTGGGGCTTGATGCCGGGACGCGTGACGGTGCACACCCGCATCGCGGCGCTGGGGCCGCAGCAGCTGGCTGTTTCGGGGGGCAGCTTGCGCGGCCATACCTTTCACTACTCCACCTGCGACACGCCCTTGCTGCCTGCGGCGCGCACTGAAGCTGCGCCGGGGCGCAAGCTGCGCGGCGAAGGCGAGGCGCTGTATGTGGCCGGGCCGGCGGACAATCTGAAAGCGAGCTACTTCCATGCCTGGTTTGCGTCGAATCCGGCCGCTGCGGCCTCACTGTTTCTGAAAGGCATGCCATGAACGGATCCATGGACTGGCGCACCATGGCCTATGGTCCGCAGCGCATCGTCTGCCTGACCGAGGAACCGACTGAATGGCTTTATCTGCTGGGCGAGGAGCGGCGCATCGTCGGCATTTCGGGCTACACCGTGCGCCCGCCGCGTGCGCGTGAGGAAAAACCGAAAGTCAGTGCCTTCCTGAACGCGAAGATCGACAAGATCGTCGAACTGCAGCCCGATTGCGTGATTGGCTTTTCCGATCTGCAGGCTGACATCGCGTCCCAGCTCATTAAAAAAGGCATCGCCGTCACCATCTTCAACCAGCGCAGCGTGGCAGAGATTTTCTCCATGCTGTATCAGCTGGCCGCCATGGTCGGGCGCGAGGCGCGCGGCCTCGAACTGATCCGGGGCATGCAGCAGCGTCTGCTGGAGATCGAGCGTGCCGCATCGGCGCTCAAACGCCGGCCGCGCGTGTTTTTCGAGGAGTGGTACGACCCGCACATCAGCGCCATCGCCTGGGTGTCCGAGTTGATCGGTATTGCCGGCGGCGACGACTGTTTTCCGGAGCTGGCCTTGCAGCCCATGGGCAAGGACCGCATCATTGCCGATGGCGGCGAGATCGTGCAGCGCAACCCCGACATCATTTTGGGCTCCTGGTGCGGCCGCAAGTTTCGCCCCGAGCATGTGCGCGCCAGGGCGGGCTGGGAGAACGTCAACGCCGTGAAAAACCAGCAGCTGTTTGAAATCAAGTCGGCCGAAATCCTGCAACCCGGGCCGGCGGCGCTGACCGACGGGGTGGCGCAGATCCACCGTCTGATCCTGCAATGGAATGCGCAGCATGGCTGAGCTCGCCCGCAGCGAATTGATCCTCGGCGGCCAGCGCAGCGGCAAGTCGCGCCGTGCCGAGATGCTGGCGCGGGACTGGCTGGCGCAGTCGCCGCAGCACAGGGCCGTGCTGATTGCCACGGCCCAAGCCGGGGACGCTGAAATGTGCGCGCGTATCGTCCGCCACCAGCAGGACCGGGCCGAACGTGTGCCGGGCATGGTGACGGTCGAGGAGCCGCTGAACCTGGCGCAGGCGATCACGCAGCACGGTGGTGCACACACGCTGCTGGTGGTGGATTGCCTCACCCTGTGGCTGACCAACCTGCTGATACCGGCTGAAAATTCACAGCCAAATCGCCCTCCAGCCCTTGACCCACAAGCGCAAGCAGCTATGCTTTTGATAGCGATTCAGGGGTGTGACGGACCGCTGGTTCTGGTCGGCAACGAGATCGGGCTGGGGGTGATTCCCCTGGGGCGAGAGACGCGGGAGTTTGTCGATGCGCTCGGCCGCCTGAACCAGGACGTGGCCGCCGCCTGCGAACGCGTCACCTTCATGGCGGCGGGGCTGCCGCTGGCACTCAAGGAGCCGGCATGAAAAAAGGGCTAGCTGCCGTGCTGCTCGCGGCCAGTGCGCTGGCGGCGCACGCCATCGACATCGTTGACGAGCGCGGCGTCACCGTGCGGCTGCCGCAAACGCCGCAGCGCATCGTGTCCCTGTTGCCTTCGCTGACCGAATCGATTTGCGCCCTGGGCGCGTGCGCGCGGCTGGTGGGCGTGGACCGTTATTCCAACTGGCCGGATCTGGTGCTTGCGTTGCCGAAGGTCGGCGGCGGCCTTGACCCGAATGTTGAAGCGGTCGTTGCACTCAAGCCCGACGTGGTGGTGCTCGCCAGGTCTTCGCGCGTCACGCAGCGGCTTGAAGCGCTGGGCGTGAAAGTCCTGGTGCTGGAACCCAAAAACCATGCGGACGTCCAGCGTGTGCTCGACAAGCTGGGCCAGTTGCTGGCGGTGGACGATGCGCAGAAAATCTGGCGCGTGATCGATGCCAGCGTGTCGGCCGCTGCGCAATCGGTGCCGGCCAGCCTCAAAAAAACGCGTGTGTATTTCGAGGTCAACAACGGCCCTTACGCCGCGGGCGAAAGCTCCTTCATGGGCGAGACCCTGACGCGGCTGGGCGTGAAAAACATCATCCCCGCTGCCATGGGTCCTTTCCCCAAAATCAACCCGGAGTTTGTGGTGCGTGCCAATCCCGACCTCATCATGGTGGGTGAGCGCAGCGCGCAGGGCATGGAGCAGCGCCCCGGGTGGCAGGCCATCAGGGCCGTGCGCGAAGGGCGCATCTGCCGCTTCAAGGCTGCAGAGTCGGATGTGATGGTGCGGCCTGGCCCGCGCATGGGTGAAGCGGCCCGCCTGATGGCGCAGTGCCTGGTGGACAAGGCGCCGGGCGCCACCCGGGCGCCATGACTTCACAACGCCGCCGCGCTTTCTGGCTGTGCCTTGCGCTGCTGGTGCTGGCCGCCCTGCTGGTGCTGCTGGGGGCGGGTGTTGGCAGCACGGGTTTTGAAAGCGTGCTGGCCGCGCGGCATGACACGGTGGCGATGCAAATCGTCTGGGACATCCGCCTGCCGCGCACCCTGGGCGCCTGGCTGGCCGGGGCCTTGCTGGGGTTGGCGGGAGCTGTCGCCCAGGGGCTTTTTCGCAACCCGCTGGCCGACCCGTATTTGCTGGGCAGCGCATCGGGCGCATCGCTGGGGGTGGCGGTGGCGCTGATGCTGTTTGGTGCTTCGCCATCGACCACCCAATGGCTGGTGCGGCTGGGGCTGACGGGGGCGGCTTTTCTCGGTGCGGTGCTGGCGGTGCTGCTGACCCTGCTGCTGGCGCGTGGCGTGCAGCAAACCCTGCGGCTGTTGCTGGCCGGGGTGATTGTGGGCGTGGTGCTGGGTGCGGTGAAAGACCTGGTCACCATGACTTCCGCCGACATTCTGGTGGCGCTGACCGGCTTCATGCTGGGCAGTACCGGGCTGGTCGGCTGGAGCGCCTGCGCCATCATGGCCGCGCTGGGTGCGCTGTGCCTGCTGCTGGCCTGGGCGCTGGCCCCTGTGCTGGACAGCCTGGCGCTGGGTGAGGCCACGGCCAGGAGCCTGGGCCTGCCGCTGGGGGGCATGCGTGCGGCGCTGGTGGCTGTGCTGGCGCTGGCCACAGGCACGGCCGTGGCGCAAACCGGCCTGATTGCGTTTGTCGGGCTGGCCGCGCCGCACCTGGTGCGGTCGGTGGTCAAGACCACCCATGCCTGGCTCATCGTGCTGTCGGCGCTCATGGGCGGCCTGCTGCTCATGACGGCCGACCTGGGCGCGCGCTGGCTGATCGCGCCGCAGGAGCTGCCGGTCGGCATCCTGACGGCGGTCCTGGGCGGCACTTACCTGCTGTGGCTGATGCACAAGCGTTCACCGCGGAGCGGCGTGCCATGACTTCAAGCGCGCTGCAGGCGTTCAAAACGAGCGCCAGTCTTGGAAAGTCGGAGGTGCTGCACAACATTGAGCTGTCGCTCGCCGCCGGCCGCTGGACCAGCATCGTCGGCCCCAACGGCGCCGGCAAATCCACACTGTTGAAACTGCTGGCAGGCCTGCTGCCGCACACCGGCGAGGTCCGCTTGTTCGGCGAGCCGCTGGGCCATCTGCCGGGACGGGTCCGTGCGCAGCGGCTGTCATGGCTGGGGCAGGGCGGTGCCGGTGAAGGCAGCGCCGATGACCTGATGGTTTACGACGTCGTCATGCTGGGCCGGCTGCCGCACCAGCGCTGGCTGGCTGCCCCCGCTGAGGCCGACCACGCGGCGGTCGAGCGGGCGCTGCGCAGTACGCAGGCCTGGGACTGGCGTGACCGGCCGCTGGGCCAGCTCTCGGGCGGCGAGCGCCAGCGGGTGCTGCTGGCGCGTGCGCTGGCGGTCGAGGCCGAGCTGCTGTTGATGGATGAGCCGCTTGCCAACCTCGACCCGCCGCACCAGGCCGACTGGATGCATACGGCGCGCGCGCTGGTGGCCCAAGGGAAAACCGTCATCAGCGTGCTGCATGAACTGTCCATGGCGCTGGCCGCCGATGAACTGGTCGTGATGGACGGGGGGCGCGTGCTGCATCATGGCGCCTGCAGTGATGCGGCCACCCATGCCGCGCTTGAAAATGTGTTTGGCCAGCGGGTGCGCGTGCACCGGCTTGACGGCCAGTGGATTGCGCTGCCGCGCTGAAAGAACACCATGCAGACTGAAACACCACCTACCGCCAAACCCTATGACAAGCCCGAGGGCGAACGCCGCGGCCTGATCATTGTCAACACCGGTGACGGCAAGGGTAAAAGCACCGCCGCTTTCGGCCTGGCCTTGCGCGCCCACGGCCGCCACCATGTGCACGGCAAGGCCGTGAAAATTTTCCAGTTCATGAAGGTGCCGAGCGCGCGTTTCGGCGAGCACCGCATGTTCGAGCAGCTCGGTATCCCGATTGAAGGCCTGGGCGACGGCTTCAGCTGGAAGAGCCAGGACCTCGAACACTCGGCGCAGCTCGCGCGCAATGGCTGGCAAAAAGCCAAAGCAGCCATCCTCGGCGGCGAGAACTTCATGGTCGTGCTGGACGAGCTGACCTACCCGCTGATTTACGGCTGGATGCCGCTGGAGGACGTGGTGCAGACCCTGAAAGAACGGCCCCGGGACGTGCATGTGGTGATCACCGGCCGGCGTTGCCCGCCGGAGATCATCGAACTGGCCGATACGGTCACCGAGATGACCAAGATCAAGCATGCTTTCAACGCCGGAGTGCCGGCGCAACGCGGCATCGAGGACTGAACCCCGCCTGCCCGGCCAGCCCGGGCGATGGCGTTACGATGCCGCCATGCCATTTCCAGTGATTCCGCTCCGTTTCATGTCGGCCCGGCCCGAGGGCCGCCGATGCTGACCGCCTGGCGCCTTTTCGAGCTTGGCCAGACTGTCGAAGGGCTGGCCATCTGTGTTGCCATCGTCCTGGTGTTTGTGCTGGTGCTGCTGCTGGCACTGTCCATCGACGCGCGCTGGGGCGAACCTCCTTCCACCTTTCACCCCGTCGTTCTCATGGGCCGTTACCTGCAGGCTTGCGGCGACGCCATGTCGGCCCGATCACCGGCGGTGGCCTTTGTGGGCGGGGCGCTGGCCTGGTGCCTGGGCGCGCTGCTGGTCGGGACGCTGGCGGCCGCCCTGCAGGCGCTGGCTTTTCGCCAGGTCACGCGGCTGGTGCTGGACCCCGGCTTGGACAACGCCGCGCTGGCGGTGCTGCTGGTGGTGTTCATGGGCTGGCTGATGAAATGCGCCCTGTCCTGGCGCATGCTGCACGACGAGGTCGGTGCGGTTGAAATCGCCCTGCAGCAATCGGTGGAAGCCGGGCGCGCACGCCTGGCCTGGCTGGTCAGCCGCAACACGGCATTGCTCAGCGAGAGCGAGGTGCGTGAAAGCGCCATCGAGTCGCTGGCCGAGAACCTCAATGATTCGGTGGTGGCGCCGGTGTTCTGGTTCGCGCTGTTCGGCCTGCCGGGCGCGGCCATCTACCGCTTTGCCAACACCGCCGATGCGATGTGGGGTTACCGCGGCGTGCACCGCGGCCGGCACTGGGAGTGGGCCGGCAAGTGGGCGGCACGTGCCGACGATGTGTTGTCCTGGTTGCCGGCGCGCCTGACGGCCATGCTGCTGGCGCTGGTGGTGCGGGGCCTGCCGGTGGGCGCCTTGCGCTGGGAAGCGGCCAAGACGCCGTCGCCCAACAGCGGCTGGCCGATGGCCGCCATGGCGCTGGCGCTGGGCGTCAGCCTGCGCAAGCCCGGCGTGTACACGCTCAACGCCACGGGCCGGCCGGCCGAACCCGCCGACACCGCTTCGGCCCAAAACTATGCATCAAAAGCGGTGTTTGCCCTTGTCCTGTGTGCGAAGTCAGCTATGTTTTTGATAGCTATTGTGATGTTGGCGGGGCTGTCGCCATGACCGGTCCGCAAGCTGTCCGCGAACACGGGGGGCCCGATGGGCAGGGCGTGCCGCTGCACGACTTTTCCAGCAACAGCCACGCCGGCGGCCCTTGCCCGCTGGCGCTGGCGGCGGTGCAGCGGGCCGATGCCACCGCCTATCCCGACGCGGCCTACACCGGCCTGCGCCGGCAACTGGCGGAATTTCATGGGGTGGACAGCCAGCGCGTCGTGCTGGCCGGCAGCGCCAGCGAATTCATCTTCCGCATGACCGCGCTGGCCGCGCAGGCAGGCGCCCGCTCGGTCTGTTTGCCCCGCCACAGCTACGGTGACTATGCGCAGGCGGCGGCGGCGTGGAAGCTGCCCGTCACCGCGCTGCCGGCGCCGGCGCAACTGCGCTGGTCCTGCGACCCTTCCAGCCCGCTGGGACAGGCGCAGGCGCCCGAAGCTTGCGCAGGCGCGGACGTCTTCCATGTGCTGGACCGCGCCTACGAACCCCTGCGCCTGGACGGCCGGTCGCCATGGCAGGGCGAAACGCTGCAAGACGTGTGGCAACTCTGGACACCGAACAAGGCTTTGGGTCTGACAGGTGTGCGTGCGGCCTACGCTATCGCGCCGCAGCGACAGGCGCACCATGTGGCGCAACTCGAAGCACTGGCGCCGTCCTGGCCAGTGGGAGCGCATGGCGTCGCCATGCTGCAGGCCTGGGTCAGCGCCGAAGTGCAGGCCTGGCTGGCGGACAGTCTGCCGGCGCTGCGGCAATGGAAAGCCGCGCAGATCGCGCTGTGTGAGTCGCTGGGCTGGGACTGCCTGCCCAGCGAAGCCAATTTTTTCTGTACCCGCCCGGTCTCGCCCGCGGGGTTGCCGCTGGCGCAGGCACTGGCGGCCTTGCGCGCGCACGGTATCAAGCTGCGCGACACGGCGTCCTTCGGCCTGGCCGGTCATGTGCGCCTGAGCGTAGCCGCACCCGCAGCCCAGCAGGCGCTGCGTGTCGCCTGGACCGGCATCGCGAGGGCAGCGGCATGAGGGCCAAAGCCGTCATGGTGCTGGGCACCACCAGCGGTGCGGGCAAAAGCTGGCTGACCACCGCGCTGTGCCGTTATTACGCCAACCAGGGCCTGAAGGTCGCGCCCTTCAAGGCGCAGAACATGAGCAACAACGCCAGGGTGGTAGCAGGACGCGAATTTTCCGCCGTGCCACCCCCAGGAAAATTTGCCTCTCTGGCTGATGAAAGAGGTAGCGAGTCGCGGCAGGCTCACACAGTGACCAGCTTGGGCGGCGAGATAGGCAGTGCGCAATACTTCCAGGCGCTGGCTGCGCGCGCCGCGCCCGAGGTGCGCATGAACCCGCTGCTGCTCAAACCCGAGAAAGACACACAGAGCCAGGTTGTGCTGATGGGCCAGGTCAACGCCGAACTCTCGCGCATGGCCTGGCGCGGCCGCAGTGCCTCGGTCTGGCCGGTGATCGCGCAGGCGCTCGATGAGCTGATGGCGGACAACGACGTGGTGGTCATCGAAGGCGCGGGCTCGCCGGCCGAGATCAACCTGAAAGACAGCGATATCGTGAACATGCGGGTGGCCACCCATGCCCAGGCGGCCTGCCTGCTGGTGACCGATATTGATCGGGGGGGGGCTTTCGCCCATCTCTACGGCACCTGGATGATGCTGGACGAGGCTGAGCGGCGGCTCATCAAGGGTTTTGTGCTCAACAAGTTTCGTGGCGACGCGAGCCTCTTGGCGCCGGGGCCGCAGATGCTGCAGGGGCTGACCGGCGTGCCGACCGTCGCCACCTTGCCGATGTGGTGGCAGCACGGCCTGCCGGAAGAAGACGGTGTGTTTGATGACCGGAGCCGGGCCACCGGCAGCGTGACGCGAACCATCGCGGTGATTGCCTACCCGCGCATCAGCAACCTCGACGAGTTCCAGCCGCTCAAGAACGTGCCCGGTGTGTCCTTGCACTGGGTGCGCAGCCCGTCACAACTTGCCGGCCTGGCGCCTGAGGACTGGATCATCCTGCCCGGCTCCAAGGCCACCAGCAGCGACCTGGACTGGCTGCGTGCGCAGGGGCTGGACCAGGCGATTGCCGCGCACGCCGGCCGCGGCGGCAGGGTGCTGGGCATTTGCGGCGGTTTGCAAATGCTGGGCGAGGCTCTGATTGACCCGCACGGCATCGACGGCAACGGGCCCGGCCTGGGCCTGCTGCCGGTGGTGACGGTTTTCGAGGAAAGCAAGACCGTCCGGCACCGCCAGGCGATTTTTTTGCAGCTGCATGGCCCCTGGGCGGCACTGTCGGGGGTGGCGGTGCAGGGTTATGAAATCCACCATGGCCAGACTGCTGCGCACAGCGCCATGGCTGCCGCCGGTGACGTGGCCCGGCCCGTCATGCCGGAGGGGCTGGCCTGGCAAAACGCCGGCGGCCATGTGCTCGGCGTTTATCTGCACGGCCTGTTTGAAGATGCGGCGGTGCTGCAGGCGCTGTTCGGTGCCAGCACGCCGACGCTGGACACGGTGTTCGACGGCCTGGCCACATACATTGGCCGCCACTTCGAGCCCGGCGTGCTGGACCGACTCGTCGAACAAAGCGGGCCGACCTGATGCTGGTGGTGCTCGCCAACATTGCTGTGGTTCTGGCTGCGGTGGTGATTCATTACGAATTTTTATTCCGGCTGGGCCTGCTGATGCGCCACGTGAAGATGCGGCACCGGCCCCGCGTGCTGGTGGGCGTGGGCGGGGCGCTGGTTGCCCACGCGGTCGAGGTCTGGCTGTTTGCCGGCGTGTATTACCTGATGCACCATGCCAGGGGATGGGGCAGGCTGACAGGCCACTTTGACGGCAGCCTGATGGACTGCGTGTATTTTTCCTTCAGCACCTTCACGACTTTGGGGTTCGGCGACATCCAGCCAGAAGGAGACCTTCGCTTTCTGACCGGCATCGAGGCCCTGACCGGGCTGGTGCTGATCACCTGGACCGCGTCTTTTTTGTTTGTCGAAATGCAGAAGTTCTGGGATTCCAGGTAGCCTTCGACAACGGCGCCATGGGCCCGTCACGGGTGCCTGGCGCCCAATCCCAACTCCTGAGCCAGCGCCTTGTACCGAGCAACACTTTTTTGAACAAAGTCATCCAGCTCGGCGCCAGCCAGCGCAAAGGGATACAGCCCGTACCGGCCGCGAACTGAATTGAATGAAGGTGTCGCCATTGCCGATTGAAAAGTGTGGACCCAGGCCTGATAGTCGTGATCACTCACGTGTTTCCCGACATAAAGTCCCCTGACGGTCTGCCACACCACATCGAGCCCTTGCTCGCGGGCCGTGGGTATTGTGGAGGCGGCACCCGACAGGCGTTTGTCTGAAAGAACAGCCAGGATGCGAATGGGCGCACCCGCACGGATGGCTTGCATCGCTTCCGCAATATCGCCGCAAAAGACGCTGACGTGTTTTCCCTGCAATGCGCTCAGCGCCTCCCCGCCGCCCTCAAACGATACAAAACGCATTGATTTGTGATCGTGGCCTGACTTTTTGACGATGAGCGCCGCCTTGACCCAGTCCTGGCTGCCGACCGTCCCGCCTGCGCCAAACACGACTTTTGAGCCGTCTTGCTGAAGCTGCACCACGAGATCACCGAGCGACTTCATGGGCGAGTCCGATCTGACGGCGATGGCGCCGTAATCGGCACCGAGTGCGGCGACCCAGCGTACGTCCGATGTGCTGTGCGGCCCGAACTTGCCCTGTGCGAGGTTGAGCAATGAACCGCTTGAAAATGCCACCAGCGTGCCGGGGTTGCTCAATCGATTTGTGACCATCCTGTCGTAGGCGACCGCGCCTATCCCACCCGGGAGATAGCTGATGCGCAAGGGTTGACCTGCCTGACGGCTTGCGTCAAGCAACGCACCGGCGAGTTTGCAGGTGAGGTCAAATCCGCCATGCGCTTTGGCCGGAACGAGGCACTCGGGGGCATCACGGACACTGGCGACCAGCCCCAGCGGCCATGTCAGGAACATGCACACCAGAAGTTTCCAGCAGGCGCGTGTATGTTTATTGGGGGGACTCATGGGCGCCTCATTGTCTTGGTCTGGGCCACCAGATGCCGGCCCGCAGCCCTTGACCATCAGTGCGGTGATCCAGTTTCAGCACGCCGCCATGTCTTTCGGCAATGGCCCGGGCAATAGCCAGGCCCAGCCCCGATCCATTCCCGTGTGTCTGCGCCCTGATAAACCGTCGCCCGAGCAGGTTCTTCTCCAGGTCGGATATCCCGGGCCCGCTGTCCGTGACGCTCAGGCTCCAGCCGAGGGCATCTGCGGCGGAGGCAATCGTTATCTCGCCGCCCTCCGGGGTGAATGAAACCGCATTCGTCACGAGGTTGAGCAAAGCCTCGCGAAGCAGGCCCTGATCACCTGCCGCCATAGCTGTGGGCATGCCATGCTGCACACCGAGATCGATATCTTTGGCACGTGCCTGTGGCATGCGGTTTAGCGCGACATCCCGCACCAGCGCCGCAAGCTCGAAGTCCTGCAGGTTCAGGGTCACCGTGTCACTGCGGGCCAGCGTCAGCAACTGGTTGGTCGTATGCGTGGCGCGGAAAATTTCCAGTCGCAGGGCCAACAGCGCCTGCCTGACAAGGGCTGGATCGTCTTCGCCTATCGCGTAGTCTGCCTGCAACTGCAGTGTCGTCAGATGGGTCCGCAGCTGATGGGATGCGTCGTCCACGAACTCCCGTTGCTGCAGGGACAAGTCGTTCGTGCGCTGCATCTGCTGGTTGACCGCTTGCACCAGTGGGTCAACCTCGGCGGGCAGCCCTGCCGCGTCAAGAGGTGTCAGGTCGTCGGGCCTGCGTGACCGCACCTGTGATGCCAGCCGCGCCAGGGGCCGGACGGCGATGGCCACCACGAGGGCCGCGCAGAGCAGATTGAGCGCAAAGATGAGTCCATCACGCACGGCCGCGCGAGCCACAAACCTGCGGGTAAATTCATGGCGGGATTGCACCCCCTCGGCGACCTGAACCAGAACGTCGCGCGCCGGACTGTGCGCCAGCGGGTGCTCCAGCTCGGACAGGTAGGCCACGACCCGAACAGCCTCGCCGAAATAAGTGGCATCGTAAAAAACGGGCGCATCGACTTTGAGGGCCGTGGGTGCCGGGGGAAGGTCGGCACTGCCAATTTCAACCAGGCCGTCAGAACTGGCGATCCGGAACTGGACCTGGTCACTTGCTGTCAGTTCAAAAAACTCGAACATCCGGTAGGGAAGCTCCACCGACAATCCACCAGAGGCGGTAGAGATGTTGGCGGCGATGGACTTGGCTGCTCCAAGCAGGGAGCGATCATAGGCGGCATTGGCCGCGTCCAGCGCATCGTGATGGGTCATCCATAACTCTGCGCTGGTGACGATGGCCAGCACGGGCAGCAGCGACAGGAAGAGGCGCAGCCTGAGGCTCAGGTTCAGGCGTTCAGCCCTCTTCCAGCGCATAGCCCAGCCCTCGCATGGTGACGATGCGCACACCCTTGTTCTCCAGGCGCTTGCGCAAGCGATGAACGAACACTTCCACCGCCTCGGGATGCACATCCTCATCATCCGGAAAAACCCGATCAAGGATTTGCTGCTTGGACATTGGCTCGCCGCTGTGCTGGATAAGCACGCGCAAGACCGCATGCTCGCGCGGCGAAAAACCGAGTACCTCTCCATGCAGCAGAAACTGTTTCCTGGTCACGTCAAAGGTGAGGGAGCCGCAACACAGGCGGGGGTGTTCGCTGCCTCGGGCGCGTCTCACCAGTGCATGAAGCCGCGCCTCCAGCTCGGCCAATGCAAAGGGTTTGGCTAAAAAGTCGTCAGCCCCCGCGTTAAGCGCCTTGACTCTTTCCGCCAATGAGTCGCGAGCGGTCAGGATCAGGGTGGGGAGCCGCTGGTCCCGCTCTCGCAGGCGCCTTAAAACCTCCAGTCCGTCCAGACCCGGCATACCCAGATCGAGGATCAGAACATCATGGTCATGATCACGCAGCGCAATGTCGGCCAGCTTGCCATTGTTGACCCACTCAACCTGAATGCCTATGCCCTCCAGTGCCTTGCTGAGCCAGGTCCCCAAGGTGTGTTCGTCTTCAGCCAGCAGTGCACGCATGGGGCGATGCTACCCAAGCCCGGGCCACTGCGCCATCCGGTCGGTCATGCAGGCTGGATTTTGGCGCGCTCAATGACGGGTTTCCAGCGCTTTTGTTCTGCAGCGATAAATTGGGCGTATTCGGCAGGCGAGTTGCCCACCGGCTCCGCGGCATCGGCGTGCAGACGCTCCACGGAGCCTGGCGACCTCACCGCCTTGGCGGCTTCCGTCGCAAGGCGAGTCATATTCGCCGCTGTCAGGTTGGCGGGCGCCTGCAAGCCGTACCACTGCGTCATCTCAAAACCAGGAAATCCCTGCTCTGCGACGGTCGCAACATCCGGCAACTGCGGCAAGCGCTGGGCCGAGCCGGTCGCAATGCAGCGAAGCTTGCCGGCCTTGATATGCGCAAGGATGGCAGAGGCGCCGACAGCGGCAGCATCAAGCCGGCCGGCCAGCAGGTCGGTCAGCTGGGGGCCGGTGCCGCGATAGGGCACATGCAACACAAACAGGTCCGCCTTGGCTTTGAGGTATTCAAAAGCCAGGTGGCCAGCGCTTCCGTTGCCTGCCGAGCCATAGCTGAGTTTTCCGGGCTGGCTGCGAGCCAGAGCCACAAATTCCTTGAGGTTTTTGGCGGGGACGCTGGGGTGCACCACGTAGAGGCTTGGGACTTTCGCCAGCAAGGTGACTGCTTGGAAATCCTTGATCGGGTCGTAAGGCAGTTTGCTGAAAATGTAGGGGTTCACGGCGAGTGTGCCAATGTGGCCCAGGATCAAGGTGTGCTGGTCCTCGGCGCGGGCCACTTCCGCCATGGCGATGTTGCCCGCAGCGCCTGGCTTGTTTTCGACAAACACGCTTTGGCCCAGCAGGCGCGTCATCTCTGCTGCCGTCGAACGCGCCACAATGTCCGAGCTGCCACCCGCTGCGAAGGGAACGACGAAGCGGATGGGTTTGCTTGGCCAGGAGGCCTGGGCGAACGCGCCAGGCGTCAGGGCGCTGCCGGCGCCCAGCGCGGCAGACGCTTTCAGAATTTGTCGACGGGTCCAGGCGGACGTGTTCATGAGGTCTCCCAAAAATTGATGTGTGCGCATGTTGCCCGGCGCCAGCTTTCAGCCGGCTTTCAAGGTGCGTCAGGCGGGGGCAGCAGCGCGGCTTGACCGCGAGAGCGTCGCCAGCAGGGCGGCTGGCTACAATACTGGCTATTCATACAGCCCTGCCATGACCGCAACGCCCGACACCGACACGCCCTACGTCGTGGCCGTGCGTGCCTTGTGCGACTTCACCGCCAAACGCGGCGACCTGGATTTACGTTTCACGCCCTCGCCGTCCGCGCAGGAAGGCATGGCCGGTCATCGCATGGTGGCGATGCGGCGACCGCCGCACTACCAGACCGAAATCAGCCTGGCCCTGGACTACAAAAATCTTCACGTGCGTGGCCGCGCCGACGGTTACGACGCCGAGGCCGGCCAGCTGGAAGAGGTCAAGACCTACCGCGGCAGCCTGGAAGCCATGCGCGACAACCACCGCACGCTGCACTGGGCCCAGCTCAAGGTCTATGGCCACCTGCTGTGCTGCCGGGACGGCCTGCCGGACCTCAAGCTGGCACTGGTGTATTTCAACGTGGCCACGCAGGACGAGACCCTGCTGGTCGAGTCGCACAGTGCCGGGGACCTGCGGGCCTTTTTTGAAGAGCAGTGCGGGCGTTTTCTGGACTGGTCGCGGCAGGAGCAGGCCCACCGCACTGCGCGCGACACGGCGCTGACGCAGCTTGCATTCCCGCATGCGGCGTTCCGCCCCGGCCAGCGCGAACTCGCCGAGGCGGTGTACAAGTCGGCCAGCAGCGGGCGCTGCCTGATGGCGCAGGCGCCCACCGGCATCGGCAAAACCATAGGCACGGTATTTCCGCTGCTCAAGGCCTGCCCGACACAGCGGCTCGACAAGGTGTTTTTCCTGGCGGCCAAAACGCCGGGACGGCAGCTGGCGTTCGATGCGCTGGCACGGATCCAGGCGGCCGCTCCCGCACTGCCGCTGCGCGTGCTGGAGCTGGTGGCCCGCAGCAAGGCCTGCGAACACCCGGACAAGGCATGCCACGGCGAGTCCTGTCCCCTGGCCAAAGGCTTTTACGACCGCCTGCCGGCCGCGCGGGAGGCGGCGGTGCAAGTGGCTGCCGCACGGCCTGGGCCGCTGGACAAAACCACCTTGCGCGAGGTGGCGCTGGCACACGACATCTGCCCTTACTACCTGAGCCAGGACCTGCTGCACTGGAGCGATGTGGTGGTGGGCGACTACAACTATTACTTCGACGTCAACGCCATGCTGCATGCCCAG
>CAMLDT010000015.1 GCA_946479075.1 uncultured Polaromonas sp. | reverse complement strand
GGCGCGATCCGCAAGGGAATCGTCACCGGCCCGTCATTGACGAGCTGCACCTGCATGTCGGCCGCAAACTGCCCGGTCTGCACCAGCGGATGGGCTCGCCGGGCCTGCACCACAAAGTAGTCGTAGAGCCGGCGCCCTTCCTCGGGCGCGGCGGCATCGGTGAAGCTGGGCCGGTTGCCCCCCGAGACATCGGCGGCCAGGGTGAACTGGCTCACCACGAGCAACCCGCCACCGGTGTCCTGCACGCTGCGGTTCATCTTGCCCGCATCATCAGCAAAGATGCGCAGCTTCAGGACTTTCGCCAGCAGCCGGTCTGCCTCGCCTTCGCTGTCGCCACGCTCGGCACACAAAAGCAGCAACAGGCCGGCGCCAATTTCTCCGACAGTGTCGCCGGCCACCCGCACACGCGCCTGGCTCACACGCTGGATCACGCTGATCACATCAAGTCCCTTTTTATGGTTGCAATGCGCTCCCACGTCGGAACGCAGCAAGCGGATGGTAGCGCGCGGCCCCGGCACCGCGCCCTTCAGCGCCTGCCCGGATGCGCAAAACAGGCGGGTGGCGTACAAGGCCGGCAAGCCGGCGGCCCGCAGGCCCAACCGGGGCTGTGACATACCGGGCCAGCGGCTTGAGCCATGGGTTAGCAATGCCCGGCACTGTCACCGGAAAGACAGCACTGCGGGAAACACCGGAGAGCCCGATTTGTTACGTTCCGTAACATGATGCGGATGTCCTTGCTGGCTTGCGCGCCCCCTGCCACCGAACCCATTGTTCGGCAAGTACTTCCTTCGGCTTCGCGCCACGTGACGCTGGCCCTGGTCCATCTCTGCGGACCGGTACACACCGTGGAGGCGCAACCCTATTACCGCATCAGCCTCAACATCGGCCCCTCCTACAGCGCCCGCGCCCCCGGCGACGGCTGTGAAGCACCGATAAGTTTTGCGCGGCATTCGCTGATGATCATCCCGCCGGACATGTCATTCACGCATCACGGCGAACCGCCGCCGCGCAGCGGGAAACGCCTGCGGCCCGGGCGGCTGGCGACTTTCCGGATATCGCGGGAGCTGTTTTCGGACAGTGCCATGAGCCTCGGACCGGGCTACCGCCAGGCGCAGCTCGATCACCAGATCGTGACGACCGACGAGGCACTGCGCCTGTTGTCGCAGGCCTTGCTGGGCGACCTGCGGGCCGGCAACCCCGACGGACCGCTCGCCACCGAAGCCGTCGCCCGGGCCCTGCTGGCCCGCCTGCTTCTCCGGCAAAAAAGGCTGCGGGCAGGTGCCGCCGGCGCTCCCATCGAAAGGGTGCTGGCCCACATCGAGGCCCACCTGCAGGGCGCCCTGACCCTGGAGCAACTGGCCGAGGTTGCCGGCATGAGCCTGTTTCATTTTTGCCGCGTTTTCCGCGACAGCCTGGGGGTGACGCCGCACCAGCACATCCTGGCCCGGCGCATGGCGCTGGCCAAACGCGTGTTGTGGTCACAAAGCGGGATGAGCATGCTGGAAGTGGCCCTCGCCTGCGGCTTCGGTTCATCCAGCCACTTCTCGGCGCAGTTCAAGCGGCACACCGGGCAAACGCCGCTGCAATGGCAACGCTCGCGCTGAGCGGCAGGCGCCACGCGCTCAGGGTTTGCGATAGGCCGCAAACAGCAAGTTTTCACCAAATCGGCGCAGCGACGGCAAGTTTTGAATAGACGGCCGGTCTGGCCCCGGGAAAGATGAAGTTCCATCTACCGGAGACATCACCAATGACCATTCCGCCCACCACCGTCAGCCGCCGCCTCGCGCTGGCCTCGCTCACCCTGCCGCTGTGGCCCCATGCCGCCCGGGCCAGCAAAACCGACCTGCTGATCGGCCAGAGCGCGCCACTGAGCGGCCCGATGGCACCCACCTTGCTGGGCGTGTTCGGCGGCCAGCAGATGGCATTTGATGAGATCAACCGGCGTGGTGGCATTGCGGGGCGGCGCATCAGGCTGCTGGTGCTGGACGATGCGTTCGACCCGAAACGCACGCTCGAAAATGCCCGCCAGCTGGTGGAGGAGCAGGAGGTGCTGGCCTTGTTCGGGACGGTCGGGACAGCCCAGACTGCGGCGGTACTGCCCTACATCGCCGAAAAACATGTGCCGCTGATTTCGGCCTACAGCGGCAGTCCGGCGTTGCGCGTTCAACCCAATCCCTATTTCTTTACCACCCAGGCCAGTTACGCAGACGAACTGGTCAAGATGGTGCGCAACCTCAAATCGGTCCAGGCCACCCGCATCGCCGTGGTTTACCAGAACAACGATTTCGGCAAGCTCTTGCTGCCGCTGGCAGAAAAAGTCATCGTGTCCGAAGGTGGCAGTGTGGCCGCGACGCGCCCGCTGGACGTCAATGGCGCCGATGCCGCCACCGTGGCCCAGGGCCTGGCCAGCGTGCGCCCGCAGGCCGTGATCATGATCGTGGCTGGCCCGGCGGTGGTGCCCTACATCAAAGCCAACCGGGCCCACCTGGGGGTGCCGATCTATACCTTCTCGCTGTCGGTCGGTTCGGCCATCCTCAAGGCACTCGGCGACGACGCGCGCGGTCTGGCGGTTGCGCGTGCCACGCCCTATCCCTGGCGCGCCACGACACCGCTGGCACGCGACTTCAACCAGTTGATGGAGAAAGCGGGCAAACCGGTGGACTACGACCATTTCGCCGGCTATATCAACGGCCGGGTGCTGATTGAAGGCCTGCGCGGCGCCGGCAAAACCCCGACACCGCAAAGCCTGGCTCTGTCCATGGAAAAACTCAGCAACCTCGATCTCGGCGGCTACACGCTTGCCTACAGTCCGCAAAACCGGCACGGTTCGAATTTTGTCGAGATCACCGTGGTCGGCCCCAGAGGCAATTTCATGCGCTGACGCACCAGTCCGGCCCCGCGCCGCGAGGCGCCATGCAAAAATGCAGCGATGTTCAAGGCACGCCAACACCGCTGGATCGGACTGCTGCTCTGGGGCCTGGTCACGGCGCTGGGCAGCGTGGTCCTGGCGCGCATGGAGCTGGCGCAACAACGTGACGCTTTTGAAACCGATGCGCGTATCGTGCACCGGCTGCTCAGCCAGCGCGTGGTGCAACACGACGCCGTGATGGCCACGCTGGCGCTGCTGCAGGCCCCGCCAGATGCCTCCCGGCCCGAGCAGCGCCTGATGGCTGTGTATCCACAGATCACCGCGGTGCAGCGGCGGGACCGCGAAGGCGTGTGGGCCGACGAGCGGCTGCGGGTGGCTGAAACCCTGTCGCGCGCGCTGCGCCGGCCGGCTTTGGCCGACGTCGATTTTGCGCGTGGCCGCTACCAGCTGGTGCTGGCGGCCGAGCCAGCCAGTTATGCGCTGCAGATGGACCTTCGACAGGTGGTGCCCTGGAGCGAATGGCCGATGGTCCCGGAGACCAGCCCGGTTCGCGTGGTGCTGCTGCATGAGGGGCAGGCGTATGTGCTGCAGGCTGGACACATCGGCCAGGGTGGCTGGCGCTTCGAGTTTCACAAACACCTGGCCGCCGAGAGCCAGCCTTTTGACGTTTTTGCACAGCGCCAAGTCGGCTGGCTGGAGCTGCCCTGGGGCTGGATGCTGGCCTGGGCCGCGCTGGTGGCAGCCGCACTGACCGGCTGGCTGGCCCTGCTGCGCCAGCGTGCCGCACGCCGCCGCGCCGAGGAGCTGTTGCGGCTGGGACAGGTGGCCCGCCTCAATGCCCTCGGCGAGCTGGCGGCCGGCATGGCGCACGAACTGAACCAGCCACTGACCGCCTTGCTGGCCAACACCCAGGCCTCGGCACGCCTGCTGGACGAGGAGCCGCCGGACCTGCCGGTGATCCGTGGTGCGATGGCACAGGCCGTCGAACAGGCGCGTCGCGCATCGGCCGTGGTGGGGCGGCTGCGCCGCGCTGTCGAGCGCCCCGATCTGGCGGCCCAGCTGCAGGCCGTCGATTTGCAACAGGCGGTCCAGAATGCCTTGTATCTGCTGGAGCCGGAGTTCAGCCGGCGCGAGGTGCTGCCGCGGCTGGAGCTGCCCACGGCCCGGGTCGCCGTGTTGGCCGAACCGGTGGCGCTGGAGCAAATCATCCACAACCTGTTGATGAATGCGCTGCAGGCGCTGGAACGGGTGCCGGCAGGGGAGCGGCAATTGACCGTCGCCGTGACCGCGAGCGACGCACAAGGTGGAATCAGCGTGACCGACAGCGGGCCGGGCATGACGGACGAGGTGCGGGCGCGCATCTTCGAGCCGTTTTTCACCACCCGTGACGCCGGTCTCGGCTTGGGCTTGAGCCTGTGCGAAACGCTGGCCACCGGCATGGGCGGCAGCCTGCACGCCGGGCCCCATGCAACGCGCGGCGCGGAGTTCCGGCTGTTGCTGCCGCTGGCCGCCGGCACACCGGAAGGCCAGCCATGAATGCGTCCGCCCCGGGCGCCAGCCTGTCGCCGCTGATCCACCTGATCGACGACGATGAGGCGGTGCGCAGCAGCCTGGCACTGCTGATCGGCACGGTGGGCCTGCGCGTGCAGGCATGGTCCGATCCACAGGCTTTCATCGCGGCCTTCGACCGCCAGGCCGTGGGCGCCATCGTGCTTGATGTGCGCATGCCCGGCATCAGCGGCCTGAGCTTGCTGGACACGCTGGTGGCCCAGGGGGTGGACCAGCCGGTGATCATGCTGACCGGGCACGGCACGGTGGAGATGTGCCGCCGCGCCTTCAAGGCCGGCGCGGCCGAGTTCCTCGAAAAGCCGGTGGATGACGAAGCCTTGCTGGAAGCGCTGCAGAACGCGGTGCGCCAGCATGTGAAGTCACGTGAGCGCAGCCAGGCCGACCGCCACGCGCAGCAACGCTACGCGCAGCTGTCTGCGCGCGAACGCGAGGTGTTGGGCCTGATCGTGGCCGGGCTGACCAACAAGGAAATCGGCCGGGCCCTGGATGTGTCGCCACGCACGGTGGAAAGCCACCGCGCCAATCTGTTCGCCAAGCTCGAAGCCGAATCGCTGGCGCAGCTGATACGGCACTACGCATCACTGGTCGAAGCGAGCCCCTGAAAAGCGGGCCGGTCTCCGTAGTTTTACGGAGTCCCGGGCGTAGCGCTACGAATGGCGGGACGGCCTGCGCTTTTCTAAAGTTCTCTCACGGTAATCGAACCGTGCAACATCCCGGAGAACACACCATGCGCCACCTCATCATCAAGACTTCCGCCCTCTGCCTCGCCCTCGTCTCCGCGGCGGCTTCCGCCCAGAGCGTACGCACCGAGAAAAACATGTCGCTGGAACTGGCCAACCAGCTCGCTTCGGCCACTGTCGCAGCCTGCAGTGCCAGTGGTTATGCGGTGGCGGCCACGGTGGTGGACCGCGCCGGCAGCATACGCGCCGTGCAGCGGGCCGACAACGCCGGCCCGCACACGCTGGCCGCCAGCCTGCAAAAAGCCTTTACCTCGGCATCCGCCAAAAACACCACGCTGGCCATGATGGACGGCGCGCAAAAGAATCCGGCAGCGGCCAACCTGGTGCACATTCCGGGCTTTCTGCTGCTGGGGGGTGGTGTGCCGGTGAAAGTGGGCAACGAGGTCATCGGCGCGGTGGGGGTGGGCGGCGCACCCGGCGGCCACCTCGACGAACAGTGCGCCATGGTCGCGCTGGACAAGGTCAAGGACCAGTTGAAATAAGCCGAAACGAAACAGCCATCACGCCCAGGAGAACGCCATGCGCCGCACCCCGTATCTGCTTTTGGAAAAACTGGTCACCGCCGCTGTCATGGGCATCGCGGCAGTGAGCACCTCTTCAGCCATGGCGCAGGTCGCACCCAGCGCCGCGGAAGCGGCGGCCTACACCGGCCTGCACGCCGCGGCGCACACAGGCGATACCGCGAACATCACCCGCCTGGCCGCGGCAGGTGCGGGCCTGAATGCGCGGGACGGCAACGGCCGCACGCCGCTGCATGTGGCGGCTTTTGCACGGCAGCGTGAAGCGATTCGCGCGCTGGTGAAGGCCGGCGCCGACATCGATCTGCTCGACAAGGACCGCTACGACGCCGTGACCATCGCGTCCGTCGCGGACGATGAGGAGACTTTGCGTACCCTGCTGGCGCTCGGTGCGAGCGCCAAACAGGTCACCAGCCGCTACGACGGCACCGCGCTGATTGCCGCCGCGCATCTGGGCCATGACGGTGTGGTGCTGCAACTGATCGCAGCGGGCGCACCGCTGGACCATGTCAACAACCTGCACTGGACGGCAGCGATTGAAGCCGTCGTACTGGGCGACGGGGGACCGCGGCATCAGAAAACCCTGCAGGCCCTGATCGCTGCCGGTGCCAATGTGCAGCTGGCCGACCGCTATGGCAACACGCCGCTGCAACTGGCCAGGTCGCGCGGCTACAGCGCCATGGTCGCGATGCTGGAAAAAGCGGGTTCGCGTTAGACCAGATTCAATCGAGGGTGACGCGGGCGAACTTGCGTTTGCCCACCTGCACAACATAGGTGCCTGTGCCCAGCTTGAGTGCCTTGTCGCTGACCACGCTGGAGTCCACACGCACCCCGCCGCCGTCGATCAGGCGGTTGCCTTCTCCGGTAGAAGCGGCCAGCCCCGCCATCTTCAGAAGCGCGGCCAGGCCCAGCGGTGCGCCGCTCAGGCTGATCTCGGGAATCTCGTCGGGCACGCCACCCTTGCTGCGGTTGATGAAGTCCTGCTCGGCCGCATCGGACGCGGCGGCGGAATGGAAGCGCGCCGTGATCTCCTTGGCCAGCATCACCTTGGCGTCTTTCGGGTTGCGCCCGCCTTCCACTTCCTTTTTGAGTGCGGCGATGTCGGCTTCGCTCCTGAAACTCAGCAGGGTGAACCACTTCCACATCAGCACGTCGGAGATCGACAACACCTTGGCAAACATGGTGTTGGCGTCTTCAGAGATGCCGATGTAGTTGTTCTTGCTTTTGGACATCTTTTCCACGCCGTCCAGGCCTTCAAGCAGGGGCATGGTCAGGATGCACTGCGGCTCCTGGCCGTATTCGGCCTGCAGGTGGCGGCCCATCAGCAGGTTGAATTTCTGGTCGGTGCCGCCCAGTTCCAGGTCGGACTTCAGCGCGACGGAGTCATAACCCTGCATCAAGGGGTAGAGAAACTCGTGCACGCTGATCGGGGTGCCCGCCTTGAAGCGGTCGTGAAAGTCGTTGCGCTCCATCATGCGGGCCACGGTGTAGCGCGAGGCCAGCTGGATCATGCCGGTGGCGCCCAGCGGCTCGCTCCACTCGCTGTTGTAGCGCAACTCGGTTTTGGTGGGATCGAGGATTTTGTCGGCCTGGGCGCGGTAGGTTTCCGCGTTGACCTTGATCTGTTCCGGCGTCAGCGGCGGGCGGGTGGTATTGCGGCCCGACGGGTCGCCAATCAGGCTGGTGAAATCGCCGATCAGGAAAATGACGGTATGCCCCAGATCCTGCAGCTGACGCATTTTGTTCAGCACCACGGTGTGGCCGACATGAATGTCAGGGGCGGTCGGATCCAGCCCCAATTTGATGCGCAGCGGGATACCGGTGGCTTCCGCCCGCGCCAGCTTTTTCAACCACTCATCTTGCGGGATCAGCTCTTCACAGCCTCGCAGCGACACCGCAAGGGCCTCGCGGACGCGGTCTGTCACGGGGAAATTTGTAACAAGCTCTTGATTCATAAGGGTTTTTCACATGTCGGGCAGTTGTCTGACATATATACTCGCTGTTCTGCCATTGTCAGGCGCCAGCAGCAAGCTGGCCCGCAAATTGCAAATCCATTCTAAATTGCCGCCAACCGCCTTCGTACTGCAGTTGCGCCCACCATCATCCGCCATCATCGAGCAGCAACCACTGGCTTGAGGGCTTTATAAGTTGGGAATTCCAGTTTTGACCAAAAACGACCTTTCTCGCGGCCTGCAGGTCGTCACCGGTGTTATTCAACGTCACCCGAAAAGAATCACGGGCACGCTGGCTGTCCTGCTGCTCGGCACCGGCGTAACAGCTTTTGGCGTGGCGCCCCTCGCCCCCGATGCCGCCGACCTTCCTGTGCGCCAGGTGCTGGAATCCGTCCAGCCGCTGCCGACCGAAACCCAGACCGAGGTGCTGGGCGAATTCCGCTACTCGCTGTTCCGCACTGAAACCACCCGCAGCAGCGACACCGCCGATACCCTGCTGCGTCGCCTGAACATCAACGACATTTCCGCGTCGGCATTTTTGCGCAGCGATGCCAACGCCCAGCTCCTGCTGGCCGGCCGCGCCGGAAAAACGGTGACGGCGGAAGCCAGCGACAGTCAGCAGCTGCTCAAACTCAGCATGCGTTGGCCCACGGACGATGACGCCCTGTTCAAACGCCTGGTGGTCGAACGGACGCCCGCCGGCCTGATCTCCCGCATTGAAGTTGCGCCCTACGCGGCGTCGGTACGGCTGGCCAGCGGCAACATCCAGAGTTCACTGTTTGCGGCCACCGACGAAGCGCGCATTCCTGACGCGGTGGCCGTGCAGGTCGCTGAAATTTTTTCGGGCGATATCGATTTCCGGCGCGATCTGCGCAAAGGCGACCGCTTCAATGTGGTGTACGAAACCCTGGAAGCGGACGGCGAATCCCTGCGTACCGGCCGCGTCCTGTCGGCCGAGTTTGTCAACGCAGGCAAGACGCATCAGGCCATGTGGTTCCAGCCACCGGCCAACGTCGCCGGCGTGCCGGCCAAGGGCGGCTACTACACACTCGACGGGCAGAGCCTGCGCCGCGCCTACCTGAGTTCACCTGTGGAGTTTTCGCGCGTCAGCAGCGGGTTCTCCATGCGGTTTCACCCGATTCTGCAAAAGTGGCGCGCCCACCTGGGGACTGATTTTGCGGCCCCTACCGGCACCCCCGCCCGCACGGTGGGCGACGGCACGGTCGAATTTGCCGGCGTGCAGAACGGCTACGGCAACGTCATCTTCATCAAACATCGCAACGGACACGAAACCGTGTATGCGCACCTGAGCAAGATCCTGGTGCAGCGTGGCCAGAGTGTCAGCCAGGGGCAAACCATCGGCCTGGTGGGCTCCACCGGCTGGGCCACCGGCCCGCACCTGCACTTTGAATTCCGTGTCAACGGCGCCCATCAGGACCCAATGACGATTGCCAAGCAAAGCGAGACCATCGAGCTGCCCGTCGCCGCCATGCCCGCCTTCCGGGCTGTCGCTGCAGGCGTGCGCAGCCAGCTGCAGGCTGCGGCCAGCATTGGCCAGACTCGCGCTGAATAACTTGGCCCCCACGGTCGCTCACTTCGTGTAGCTTCCTGCCCCCCGAGGGGGTGCATTTTTCTCGGGATGCCCTGCGAAAACCTTGGCCCTCACGCTCGCTCACGGCCCCAAGTGGGGCCGCTGAGCCAGCTGGCGGAGGCGACCCGGGGCCCTGCTGGAGCCAACATCTCACGGTCGCACGCTTTGCGCCATGCGGCAAAATCAGCGCATGCGCAATCACTACATAGGCCTGATGTCAGGCACCTCGCTGGACGGAGCCGATGGCGTGCTGGTGGATTTTTCGGAGGACATGCCGCGTGTGCTGGCCTCGGCCACCGAAGCCTTCCCCTCGGCATTTCGCGCTGAACTGCTGGCGCTCAATTCGCCCGGCCCCAACGAACTGCACCGCGCTGCACTGGCCGCCAACCAGCTGGCGCAACTGTACGCACGGGTCGTCCACTCGCTGGTGGCTGCGGGCGCTGCTCAGGGCATCACCAAGGACCGTATCGCGGGCATAGGCGCCCACGGGCAAACCGTCAGGCACCAGCCGGCGCCGATACCAAGCCTGCCTGGAGCCCAAGGCTACACCCTGCAGCTGAACAATCCAGCGCTGCTGGCGGAATTGACCGGCATCGACGTGGTGGCCGACTTTCGCAGCCGCGATGTCGCAGCCACTGGCCAGGGCGCACCGCTGGCGCCGGCCTTCCACCTGGGTATGTTCGGGCAGGCCGATGCCACCGTTTGTGTACTCAACCTGGGCGGCATCTCCAATCTCAGCGTGCTGCCTGCGCATGGCCATGGCGACGTACTTGGTTTTGACTGCGGCCCCGGCAACGCACTGATGGATGCATGGTGCCAGCGGCACACCGGCCAGCCCTTCGACGCCGGCGGCGCCTGGGCGGCCAGCGGCCGCTTGCTGCCCGGTTTGCTGGCGCACCTGCTGGATGAGCCCTATCTGGCCCTGCCCCCGCCCAAAAGCACCGGGAGGGATCTCTTCAGCATGTCCTGGCTGGAACACAAGCTGGCCGCCTTTTCTGCCGAACGTCCGCAGGATATCCAGAACACATTGACCGAATTCACTGCCAGCGCCTGTGTGGATTGCGTCACCAGCTATGGAAAAGATAGCAAGCAGCTGCTCGTCTGTGGTGGCGGCGCGTTCAACCAGCATCTGATGGCGCGCCTGCAGGCCGGCTTGCCCCAGTGCCGTGTCGAATCCTCGGCCGCGCACGGCTTGCCGCCCCTGCAGGTGGAAGCTGCGGCCTTCGCTTGGCTCGCTCGCCAGGCGGTGTTGCGGCGGCCAGGCAACCTGCCCAGCGTAACCGGCGCAAGGGGCTTGCGTGTACTGGGTGCCTTGTACCCTGCCTAAACCGCGTCGGGTCCTTCGGGAATGGGGGACTTTCGGGCCTCCCGCACGGCGGGGGACAACTGCCAGAAAATGCCCGCCGATGCCAGGGTGATCAGTCCCATACAGGCAAAGGTCGATTGCAAGGCGTGCAGGGTCTGCGCGGCGCCAGCGCCAAAAAATCCGGTGAAGCCGCCCAGCACCGCCCCCGCAGCCGCCACCCCCATGCTCATCGCCAGCATCTGGACCATGGACAGCAGGCTGTTGCCGCTGCTGGCCATGCCGCTTTCAAGGTCACGCAGGGTCACGGTGTTCATGGCGGTGAACTGCATGGAATTGAAGGCGCCAAACACGGCCAGTTGCGCAATATTCAGCCAGAGCGGATGGTCTGGCGTGACCAGGGCAAAACTGGCCATCGTCAAGCCGACAAATACCGTGTTGAGCACCAGCACCTTGCGGTAGCCGTAGCGCGTGATCAGCGGGGTGGCGAAACGTTTCACGAGCATGCTGGCCGCCGCGACGGGCACCATCATCATGCCGGCCTGCATGGGTGAGTAGTCCAGGCTGACCTGCAGCAGCAGCGGCACCAGGAAAGGCATGCAGGAACTGCCTAACCGTGAAAAGAGGTTGCCCAGAAGGCCAATGCTGACCGTTGGGTTGGAAAAAAGCCGTGGGGAAAACAGCGGGTCAGGCCGTCTGGCCGCATGCAGCCAGTAGGCGGCCAGGCTGGCCAGGCCAAACACCAGCAGCACCAGCACACTCGCCTGTTTCAGACCAAGGCCGGACAGGCCGTCAATCGCCAGCGACACGGCGACCATGCCAAAAGCCAGCAGCAAATAGCCTGACAGGTCGAATCGGGGCGTGCCTGCTTGCGGGTTGTCCGGCATATAGGCCACGGTGGCCGCCAGCCCCGCCAGCCCGACGGGAATATTGATCAGGAACACCCAGTGCCAGGTGGCGACCTCCACCAGCCAGCCGCCCAGCGTGGGGCCGATCAATGGCCCCAGCAGCCCCGGAATCGCGATGAAACTCATGGCCTGCAAAAACCGCTCCCGCGGGTAGCTGCGCAGAACAGCCAGCCGCCCCACTGGCAGCAACAACGCACCGCCCAGACCCTGGATCACCCTGGCGGCCACCAGGTGCGACAGGCTTGCGGAGGCGGCGCAGGCCACCGAGCCTGCCACAAACAGGACAATCGCCACCGCATAGACCCGGCGGCTGCCAAAACGGTCGGCAATCCAGCCTGAGGCCGGAATCAGCATGGCCATGGTCAGCGAATAGGCCACCACCACCGACTGCATGCGCAGCGGGCTTTCCCCAAAATTTCTGGCCATGGTGGGCAGCGCCGTATTGACGATGGTCGCATCGAGGGTCTGCATGAAAAACCCGATGGCGACCAGCCAGAGCAGCATGCGCAGGTTGGTTTCGCTGGTGGAGGAGGAGGATGAGGACATCTCAGACTCCGGGCAGGGCAAAAAAGGAATCCATCGGACCCACGGCGTCAGGTTCAATGCAAAAAGCCGCCCAGGGGCGGCTTTTCAAACAAGGTACGGCAGGGCTCAGGCCGAGAAGCTGGAGCCGCAACCGCAGGTGCTGGTGGCGTTCGGGTTCTTGATCACGAACTGGGCGCCTTCAAGATCGTCCTTGTAGTCAATTTCTGCACCGACAAGGTACTGGTAACTCATGGCGTCGATCAGCAGGGACACACCGTTTTTGGTCATGGTGGTGTCGTCTTCGTTGGTGATCTCGTCAAAGGTGAAACCGTACTGAAAACCGGAGCAGCCACCGCCCTGGACAAACACACGCAATTTCAGGTCCGGGTTGCCTTCTTCGGCAATCAGGTCTGCGACTTTGGCGGCCGCGCTGTCGGTAAAGACAAAGGGGGCAGGCATTTCGGTGGGGATCATTTCAGCTACTGCACTCATGGGAGGCTCCGTTCTTTCCGTTCTTCACTCATCGGTCATTTCATCGTAACGCAATTCGATCAACCACAAGGGCCACGCTGGCATGCGGGGTCAAAGGCGCCCGTAACCACTGACGCTTGCTTCTTCCCGGGGTTTTTCCACATTGTTGGCAGCCAGCTTGAGCAGCGGCTTGTCGCTCACTTCGTGGTTGGTCGGCCGCAATTGTCCAAAGATGACGGCGCCCTGGTGCATTTCAAGCGCCTTGTAGGCGACATCGCCCTGGATTTTGGCCTTGGGTTGCAACTCCAGCAGCTCGGTTGCGTGCACTGGGCCCATGACACGTCCATTGATGATCACGTGGTCAGCATGGATCTGGCCCGTCACACAGGCCGACTCGCTGATCACCAGGATGCTGGGACTGCCTTCGTTGGCACGGATGTCGCCGATCACTTCGCCGTCAATGCGCAGACCATCGGTGAACTTGAGGTTGCCCTCGATGCAGCTGCCCTGGGCGATCAGGCTGCGAATGGAAGGCTGGGCTTTTTTACCGAACATGGGGAATTCCTGTCTGACATCAGCACTACAACTTGATGGCTTGCACGGAACGCGTGACGGTTCCTTCGATGAGCTTGGCCGTGATCGTTTGTACCACGGCTTGGGCCGGCACGTCGAGGACCCCTTCCACGCGGCGGTACTGTTTGAACTGTAAAGGCTGCGCGCCGCCCGCCAGCCCTGTGCTCCAGGGTTTGCCCCCCAGGGTGCCGCTGAAGGTGACCTCAAGCCTGCCGTTGAACACCGGCGCATCGCGCACCGGCTGAATCACCAGCACCTGCCACTTGACTTGCATGTCCGACAGCTTTTCCGCCTGCAGGCCCCGGATGGCGGCACTGTCGGCCCCCCCGGCCGGCAGCAGCTTTTCGAAGAACCCGAGATCGTCCCGCAACAGGCGGTTTTCCGACTCCAGTTGCCGGATCTGGCCCAGCATTTTTTCCTGCGCCGCTTTTTCTGCCGTGAGCAGGCTGCCGGAAATATTGGCAACGGATTGTGATTTGTCGCGTTCAGCGCGCAAGGCGACCACTTCCTCGCGCAATTTGGCCAGTTCCTGTTTCGCGGCCTTGTCCAGGCCTGCAATGCTGACGCCCAGTTCGAAGGTCCACAGGGCGATAGCGGCCGAAAAACCGAGCATGACCGCGCCCATGGCCCAGCGCACCGGCCAGGGCATGGCACTGCGGATGGCCATGCGCGGAGAACTGATGGTCAGGCGGCGGCGAAACAGGCGGAACTTCAAAAGCGGGTCCTGCGGTTTTTAGTCGGGAGGGTGCATTGTGCACGCAGACGCGCCGGCTCCCCGTCTCTGGAAAGTAAAGCGTGCCACGCCAGGTCCCGGCCAATCGCCATGAAAAAAGCCGCCAGGCGCAAACCAGGCGGCTCTTTGGGAACAGCAAAAACGTCTTAACGCTTGCTGAACTGCTTGCGGCGGCGTGCCGAACGGAAACCGACCTTTTTACGCTCGACTTCACGCGCGTCGCGGGTCACGAAGCCCGCCTGGCTCAGCACCGGCTTCAAGCTGGCGTCATAGTCGATCAGCGCGCGGGTGATGCCGTGGCGCACGGCGCCGGCCTGGCCGGATTCACCGCCACCGTGGACATTGACCATGATGTCGAAGGTTTCGACATGGTTGGTCAGGTGCAGCGGCTGCTTGCAGATCATGATCGAGGTTTCGCGACCGAAGAAGGTCTGGATGTCGCGGTCGTTGACCGTGATCTTGCCCGTGCCTTTTTTGATAAACACGCGGGCGACGCTGGATTTGCGACGGCCGGTGCCATTGTTCCAATCACCGATCATTTGGCGGCTCCTGCGATTTCAAGCACTTTGGGCTGTTGGGCGGTATGCGGATGTTCTGCACCACCATAGACCTTGAGCTTCTTGATCATGGCGTAGCCGAGCGGGCCCTTGGGCAACATGCCCTTGACGGCTTTTTCCAGGGCGCGGCCGGGGTGCTTGGCCTGCATGTCCTTGAAATTGGTCGCCGAGATGCCACCGGGATAACCGGAATGGCGGTAGTAGATCTTGTCAGTCGACTTGGCGCCGGTGACACGCAGCTGGGAGGCGTTGATGATGACGATGAAGTCACCGGTATCGACGTGAGGCGTATAAATGGCCTTGTGTTTGCCGCGCAAACGGAGAGCAACTTCGCTGGCTACTCGTCCGAGGACCTTGTCGGTCGCGTCAATCACAAACCACTCATGCACCACGTCAGCGGGTTTTGCGCTGAAAGTTGTCATGGTTTACTTTTCAAAAGTTGGTTTGAGCAGCCCTTTTCCACGGTCGGTGTTTCTCTGATGGAAACCTCTTAGGTGGGAAAATAACACTCCGCCGCGGGGCCAGCCATTCGCTGCGAAGCCTACGATTATACAAAGTCGGCGGTTTTCCGCCAGTCCGGAGCCTGCCAAAGGCCTGAAAGCGGCGTGTTTGGGCGCTTTTTGAACGGCTTGCGAGCTAGAAACCGTCGAATTTGCGGCTGTTCTGCATTTGCGCGTTGTTTTCGACACACACGGCCAGCGCCGACATGCCCGGCTTCTGGCATTGACGGTAAATACACATGGGACGGCCAATGAAACTGCTGTCTGCGCACTGAACGCGCGGGTCAGGCAGCGCCGGGGCTGCGGCCACATCCGTGCGCCGGGGCTGGACCGGTCGGACCGGCTGGGCCGCCGCCACAGGTTCCTGCGGCGCAGGGGTTGCTGCTGCCGGCACCTCCCTGCGCCGAATGGCACGTCTGGGGCTGGCGGGGACAGCGGCCGAAGCGGAAACCTCTGCCGGCCGCCCGGCAGCCGCAGGCGCAACGGCCACCGGCAGGGACGCGGGCAGCAGGATGGATGGTTCCGGCGGGACCGCCGCGGCCGGCGCCGGTGTGGCCAGCGCCGCATCCGCACTGACTGTCGCCACCCCTGCCGGCACCTCGCCACGGCCCAGCAAGACCAGCACGATGACCACGGCCGACAGCCCCATGGCTGCCGCACCCGCAGCGATGTGCCAGCGCATGGTCCGCCGGACGGGCTCCGGCGCCGCTGCCCTGACCGGAGTACCCTCGCGCCGCCGGACCGACGGCGCGAGCGGCTGGGTCTGCTCCGTGGTGGGCAAACGCACTTTCACGGTTTTCACGGGTTGGGGCGGGCTGGACACCACAAGCGGCGGCACGGGAGCGCCTGGCGCGACCCAGATGCCGCCCAGCTCGGCACGCCAGTCAAAACGCGACATGCCATTGGGCGTTTCCAGGCCCATGGCCTGCACCATCGCCGCCACGGTTTGGGGCCGGTCTGTCGGTGTGATGGCCAGGGCCTGGCTGATGGCCTGCACAAATGCCGGGCTGTAAGCGAGGCCAAACTGCTCCTGCACGGTGCGCGCCACACGCGCAAACGGCGGCAGCCGGTCGCGCACCGCACGAAAGGTGGCGGGCAGCGGCGGCTTGTTGCACAGCAGCCCATGCACCACAGCTGCCAGCGCATACAGGTCGGTCCACGGACCCTGGCGCATGTCGGGGTCCTTGGCGTGCTGCTCCAGCGGCGCATAACTGAGTTTGAAGGCGTCGGTCAGGTCCTGGGTTTTGCCGCCGATGGCGTGGCGCGCGGCGCCCAGGTCCAGCAGCACCGGCGGGCCGCTGTCCTGCAGGAAGATGTTGTCGGGCGAGACGTCGCGGTGCACAGCGCTGCCGTGGTGCAGGGTCTTGAGCGCGCCCAGCACCCCCCACAGCACCTTGCGCAACCACGCCTCGGTGGGCGGGCTGCGCATCTGGCTGCGTGCGGCCTGGAGTGTCATGCCGCGGTAAAGCGGCATCACCATGTAGGCGGTCTGGTTGCCTTCCCAATAGCGAAACACCTTGACCAGCGAAGGGTGATCAAACTGCGCCAGCAGGCGCGCTTCCGCCACAAAGGACTGCAGGCCCGCGGCAAAGGCTGAACCGTCGGCGGGATCGCGCACGATGACCGTGCCGTCCTGCCCGCGCCCGGCGAGTGCGGCCGGAATGTATTCCTTGATGGCGACCGGCCGTTGCAGCGAGTGGTCGAAGGCTTGGTAAACCATGCCGAAGCCACCGGCACCGAGGACACCCAGCAGTTCGAACTCGGCCAGCCGGATTCCGCGCGCCAGCGCATCGGCATGGTCGATCAGCGAAACCGGGGTGGACGGGGGCAAAACAGACATGAACAGAAAAGCGTGCGGACTGGGTTGAGCCATTTAGGCATGCCGCGCGAGCCTGCGTCAAGACAACCGGTCCGGCCGACGGCCGCGTCCGTCGGCGCAGCCTGGCGGTCACCGCCCGTCGTACACACTCCCGCCGTCAGGCCCGCCAGCGGTGGCGGCCGTTAACATAGGCGCATGTTTAGTTATCGCCACGCCTTCCATGCCGGCAACCATGCCGACGTGCTCAAGCACACCACGCTGATCGCGTTGCTCAAGTACCTGACCCAGAAGGACACGGCGCTGACCGTGTTCGACACCCACGCTGGCGCCGGCCTGTACCGGCTTGACGGGGACTACACCGAAACCAGTGGTGAGGCCAAAGACGGGGTGTTTCGCCTGTTTTCAGAGCAAAAGAGGCCTCCAGCCCCCGCCAGTCGTGTGCCGTCAGCTATTAAAACCGTAGCAGCAACGAACAAACCGGCATCCGCTGCTGACGCAGCGCTGGCGCCCGCCCTGCAGGATTATGTGGACGTGTTGCGCGGTCTGAACCAGGCGTTTGCGGAAACCGGCGACGCGGCGCACCTGAAGATTTACCCCGGGTCTCCCTTCATCGCGCAGAAATTCCTCAGCGGCCGCGACAAGCTCAAGCTGTTCGAGCTGCACCCCACCGATTTCAAGTCGCTCAGTGGCAACATCGAACAACTCGGCGCTGGCCGGCAGATCAGCGTCACCCGCGAGGACGGCTTTGAGGTGCTGAAAACCTTTTTGCCGCCGCCGGCGCGCCGCGCCCTGGTGTTTTGCGACCCGAGCTACGAGATCAAGAACGACTACGGCCGGGTTGTCGCCACCATGACCGATGCCGTCAAGCGTTTTGCCACCGGCACCTACGTCGTCTGGTACCCGATCATTCCGCGGCCGGAAGCCCACGACCTGCCGCGCAAACTGAAAACACTGGCGGTCAAGGCCGGCCGTGCCTGGCTCAACGCCACCCTGACCGTCAAGTCCAGCAAACTGACCACCGACGAGGCCGGTGATGTCAAACGCCCCGGACTGCCGGCCAGCGGCATGTTTGTGATCAACCCGCCACATACGCTGAAGGCCGAACTGCAGGCCGCCCTGCCGCAGATGGTGGCGCGCCTGGGCCAGGACCGCAACGCGGGCTTCACGCTGGAACACGGCGGCTGAGCAAGCGTCAAGGGACCGGGCCATGGCGCTGATTCTGGTGGTTGAAGACGACGATGCCATCCGGACCAACATCGTGCGCCTCCTGAGCCTCGAAGGTTTCGACACCGTGGCAGCTTCCGACGGCCGCGCCGGATTGGCAGAGGCACGTGCCCGCACCCCCGACCTGATCATTTCCGACGTCAACATGCCCGACATGGACGGCTTTGCGCTGCTGGCCGCAGTGCGGGCTGACGGCCCGCTGTCCACCACCCCGTTTGTGCTGCTGACCGCGCTGGATGATCGCAGCAGCATGCGCCGCGGCATGACCACCGGCGCCGATGACTACCTGTCCAAACCCTTCACGCGCACCGAACTGCTGGACGCCGTCAACGCGCAAATTCTCAAGAAGGCCCGTGTCGAAGAGCGCATCAACGCCGGTCTCGCTGCGCTGGAGGCGCGCCTGCGCAGCGCTTTTTCGGACAACATCGGCGGCGGGCCCGCAGCGTCGTTTGCGCTGGCCGTGCCACCGGCCGGCGGCGACACCGGCCAGGCGCTGCAGGCCACCGTGCTGGTCTCGACCATACGCAACTTCACCTCGCTGGCGGAAAAGCTCGATGCCGCCGAGGTTTCGCAATCGCTGACCGAATATTTCGAGCGCATCTGCCAGCCGGTGCTAAAAAACGGCGGCCGGCATCTGAAGTTTGTCGGCGACGGCCTGATGGCGGTGTTTGCCGACACGCTCAGCGGCTCTCCCCTGCCCGCCGCGCGGCGCGCGATTTCGGCCGCGCTGGCGATGGCCCTGTCCACCCAGGAATTCCGTGACTGGCTGGAGCAGCGTTTCCCGGCGCGCGGTTTGCCGCCGTTTGCCATGGGTGTCGGCCTGCACTGCGGCGAAGTGCGCCTGTGCGCCATGAACGCAGAGGACGACCAGGACCTGACCCCGGTGGGCGACACCGTCGGCCTGGCAGCCCGGCTGGAGGCCACCACCCGTGAGCGCGGCTGGACCGTGCTGGCCAGCGCAGGCGTGCTGGCGCTGGCCGGCCCTGGCGTGCAGACCGGCACGCGCGACAGCATTCCCTTGCGCGGCGGCCTTCCCGCGCTGGAGGTGGTCGAGATCACCGGCCTGGTGACCCAGCTCGACGACAAGATCCACGGCATGGCAAGCCTGACCGAACGCGCCGGCGAGGTCAGCGCCGCGGTGAAGATCAATTCGGACATCACGGCGCGTGCCGTCAAGGACGCGCTGCAGTCCAAGCTGGCGGCGCTCAGCGGCTTGCGCTTTGACGGGGCCGAGGGCGCGACCGTGCGGCTCAAGGGCTACCGCATCACGCGCAAGATCGGCGCGGGCGGCATGACCGAGGTCTATCTGGCCGAACGCGAAAGCGACAGCCTGCCCATCGTGCTCAAGGTGCTGGATTCGCGCGGCAAGCAGGCCTCCGAGCACCTGGTGCGTTTCATCCAGGAATACGCGCTGCTGTGCCGCATCAACCACCCGCACGTGATCCGCATCCACGACCAGGGGTTTACCGACGAACATGCCTACATCGCCATGGAGTATTTCGAGCGCGGCGACATGCGCGCGCTGCTCGGCCCCGGCATGACCCGCGAATGCGCATTGAAGGTGGTGCGGCAGATCGCCCAGGCACTGTCGGCTATCCACAGCCACGGCATCATTCATCGCGACGTCAAACCTGAAAACGTCATGCTGCGCCTGGACGGCAGCGTGGCGCTGGCCGATTTCGGCATCGCCAAATCCATGCAGCAGTCCGACAACCTGGACATGACCCAGACCCGCCACGGCGACGTGGTCGGCACGCCTTACTACCTGAGTCCCGAGCAGGCCGGCGGCCGCGTTGTAACGGCGAGTTCCGATCTCTACAGCCTGGGCGTGGTGTTTTTCGAGATGCTGGCCGGCCAGCGCCCGTTTGCGGCCGACTCGCTGGAGCTGCTGCTGGCCAAACACCTGCATGCCGACACGCCCGCCCTGCCGCCAGCCCACGCCTTGCTGCAACCCGTCGTCAACCGCTTGATGGCCAAGGACCCTCAGCAGCGTTACCCCTCGGCCGACGCGCTGCTGGCAGATCTGGCGCGCATTTGACAAAAGGCTTTTCCCGGCCTGCTCAATTAACCGACCGACCGGTCGGTTAATTGATATACTGGCAGCAACGCCGCCTTGAAACATCGCTAAAACATCGCTTTTCCGGCGAGCCGCGACAGGAGACAAAGTCATGTACACCCAATCCCTTGACGTGCCCGACGCTTCGGCGCCCGCACTGGCCGCCGTGAGTGCAGCACCCGAGGCACTGCAGGTCCGCTTCGACGAAAAAATCGACGCCGACCAGAAAATCGAGCCGCAGGACTGGATGCCCGAGGCCTATCGCCGCACCCTGGTGCGCCAGATCAGCCAGCACGCGCACAGCGAAATCATCGGCATGCAGCCCGAAGGCAACTGGATCTCGCGCGCGCCCTCGCTCAAGCGCAAGGCGATTCTCCTGGCCAAGGTGCAGGACGAAGGCGGTCACGGCCTTTACCTGTATTCGGCCGCCGAAACCCTCGGCGTGGGCCGCGACAGCCTGCTCGACGCGCTGCACACCGGCAAGGCCAAGTACAGCTCCATCTTCAACTACCCGACCCTGCTGTGGGCCGATGTCGGCGTGATCGGCTGGCTGGTGGATGGCGCGGCCATCATGAACCAGGTGCCGATCTGCCGCTGCTCCTACGGCCCGTATGCACGCGCGATGATCCGCATCTGCAAGGAAGAAAGTTTTCACCAGCGCCAGGGCTTTGAAAGCCTGATGGTGCAAATGCAGGGCACGCCGGAGCAGCGCGCCATGGTGCAGGACGCGGTGAACCGCTGGTGGTGGCCGGTGCTCGCCATGTTTGGCCCGCCTGACGCCGACAGCACCAACAGCGAACAGGGCATGCGCTGGGGCATCAAGCGTATTTCCAATGACGATTTGCGTCAGAAGTTTGTCGATGCCACGGTGCCGCAGGCCGCCATCCTCGGCGTCACCCTGCCCGACCCCGACCTGAAGTGGAACGCGGAGCGCGGCCAGCACGACTACGGCGCCATCAACTGGGACGAGTTCTGGGAAGTGGTCAAAGGCAACGGCCCGTGCAACAAGGAAAGGCTGGCCAATCGCGTGAGAGCGCATGAAGATGGTCAATGGGTGCGCGATGCGGCGCAGGCACATGCGGCGAAGCAGCGCGCTCGCCAATTGAAGGAGGCCGCATGACGACGCAACTTCCCGTTCGCCCTGAGCCTGTCGAAGGGCTCGCCGGGGCTTCGACAAGCTCAGCCCGAACGGTGACTGGCGACTGGCCTCTCTGGGAGGTTTTTGTCCGCAGCAAACAGGGCCTGGAACACAAACACTGCGGTAGCCTGCACGCCTCGGATGCGCAGCAGGCGCTGCAGATGGCGCGCGACGTGTACACGCGGCGCCAGGAAGGCGTGAGCATCTGGGTGGTGCCCTCGGCCACCATCACCGCCAGCGAACCCGACGACAAGCCGGCGTTTTTTGAACCCATGGCCGACAAGATTTACCGGCACCCGACTTTTTACGAGATCCCCGACGAAGTGGGGCACATGTGATGGATGCCGTTGCCACACCTGTCCAGGCGCCGCTGGAACAGCTGCTGCACCTGGCCGACAACGCGCTGGTGCTGGGCCAGCGCAATGCCGAGTGGTGCGGCAACGGCCCGGTGCTAGAAGAAGACATCGCGCTGGCCAACATGAGCCTGGACCTGATCGGCCAGGCGCGTTTGTTGTACCAGCACGCTGCAACCGTGAGCGGTGATGGGGCTACTGAGGATTCGCTGGCCTATTTCCGCGACGCCGAGGACTTTCGCAACTTCACGCTGCTGGAATTGCCGCATGCCTCGGCGGCATCGGAGCGCGACTACGCGGTGACGATTGTCCGCAACTTCCTCTACAGCGCTTTCATGTTGCTGCAGTGGGAGGCGCTGCAGGCCTCGCCCGATGCGCAGCTGGCTGGCATCGCGGGCAAGTCGCTCAAGGAAGTGCGCTACCACTTGCGTCATTCGCGCGACTGGCTGATCCGCCTGGGCGATGGCACGGCCGAATCGCATCAGCGCACGCAGGCCGCCCTGAACCAGTTGATGCCCTACACCGCCGAATTCTGGGCCGGTGCAGCGGCGTCGCTGCGCGCGCAATGGAACGTGCTGGTGGACGACGCGCTGGAAGAAGCCGGCTTGTCGCGCCCGCCCTTGCTTCAGGCCGCGCTGCCCGCCGGCCACCAGGGCCGGCACAGCGAACACCTGGCGCCGCTGCTGGCCGAGATGCAATCGCTGGCGCGCGCCCATCCGCAAGCCCAGTGGTAATGCCCATGCCGTCCACTGCAAGCCGGGTGCAGCAGGCCTGGGAGGCGCTGGACGCCGTGCCCGATCCTGAAATCCCGGTGGTGTCGATTCGCGAACTCGGCATCCTGCGCGACGTGCGAGAAAGCGATGCCGGCCTGGAAATTATCATCACGCCAACCTACAGCGGCTGCCCGGCCATGGACCAGATCGCCGACGACATCCACGCCGCGCTGGCCCGGCAGCAGCTCAGCGCACGCATCACGACCCAGCTGGCGCCGGCCTGGACCACCGACTGGATCACCGCAGCCGCCAGGGACAAATTGCGCAGCTATGGCATTGCCCCGCCGCACACGCTGGCCGCCGGCAGCGACCGGGTCCTGCGGTTTGCGCCGCGCCATGCGGCCGAGGCGGTAGCCTGTCCGCAATGCGGCTCGGCCAACACCACCGAGACCTCACACTTCGGCTCCACCGCCTGCAAGGCCCTGTACAAGTGCCTGGACTGCCTGGAGCCGTTCGACCATTTCAAACCCTACTGAACTGAGCCATGTCGGTACCCCGCTTCCACCCGCTCGTCATTTCACGCGTCACGCCGGAAGCCGCCGGCGCCGTGGCCGTCAGCTTCGCCATCCCGCCAGAGCTGCGGGACGTGTACCGCTTCACGCCCGGCCAGTTCCTCACCTTCGGGGCGAACATCAACGGGCAGGCCGTGCGCCGGAGTTATTCCATCTGCAGCAGCACGCAGCGGTTTGACGCACATGGCGAGATCGAGGTCGGCATCAAGCCGGTGGAAGGTGGCGTGTTTTCCAACTGGGCCACGCAACTACAGCCCGGCGCCACACTGGAGGTGATGCCGCCCGAGGGCCGCTTCACGCCGCGTGGCACGGGGGCCAAGCACCGCGTCGGCTGGGCCGCCGGCTCGGGCATCACGCCGCTGCTGTCCATCATCGCCAGCACACTGGCGGCCGAGGCGGACTCCCGCTTCACGCTGGTGTATTGCAACCAGCGCAGCAGTTCCATTTTGTTCAACGAAGCCTTGCAGGACCTGAAAGACCGCTACCCGGCGCGCCTGACCCTGGTCCACCTGCTGTCCCGCCAGGTGCAGGAAGTGCCCCTGTTCAACGGCCGGCTCGACGCGGCCAAGGTCAGCCAGTTGCTGGCCGGCCTGGTGCCAGCGGCGGGCATTGATGAAACCTTTATTTGCGGCCCGGAGCCCATGATCGAAAGCTGCGAGCAGGCACTGCTGGCTGCCGGCGTGCCCCGCGCGCGCATCCACAGCGAACGGTTTACCAGCACCGGTCAGCCCGCAATTGCTATCAATTCAGGAGCTGGTAGCGCACGTCCCCAAAGGGCTGGAGGCCAAAAAGGCCTGGAATTTTCAGAAGATGCCGGCTCCGTCCGCCTGTCGGTACAACTCGATGGCAAGTCGCACGAACTGCGCATGCACCCGCATGAACGCGTGCTCGACGTGGCGCTGGCCGCCGGTCTGGACCTGCCCTGGAGCTGCAAGGGCGGCGTCTGCTGCACCTGCCGCGCCAGGGTGCTGGAGGGCCAGGTCACGATGGAGAAAAACTTCACGCTGGAAGACTGGGAAGTGCAAAAAGGGTTTGTGCTGAGTTGCCAGGCCAGGCCACTGACCGAACACATCGCTGTCAGCTACGACGACAGGTAGGTAGCGGGCCCCTTGAACAGAGCTGCCGGCGTGATCGCTCACTGCATCCCTTCGTCCTGAGCTAGTCGAAGGATGGCCCCCTGAGGCGCCTGCGCCCGCCGTCAGCGTGTGCGCGAATTCCAGATGTGCAGCTCGAAAAACGCGTTCTGCGCGGCAATTTTCATCTGGCGGAAAACCGCGCGGGTGGCGTGTTCGCAAGCCTGCTCCCATCGGGCAACCGCCTGGAGTTCTTCCGCGGAACGCGGCACCTCCGGGTTTTCCGCACGCATGGACCGCACCGCCAGCCACTCCACATAAGCGCCACGCACGGCGGAGGCGCCCCCGAGCGCGTACTCCAGCAGGTCCAGGAATTTCTGCTCGGCGGTCTGCCGCTGTTCATCGGTCAGGCCGGTGGCCGACTGCAGGGATGCGTTGTATTTGCTTTGCGCTCTCATGGGGATGAATGGGCAACGTGAAGAGGCGTTATTTTATCGTCAGGCGGCCGGTCTGCTCAATACTTGAGTGCTGCACTTTTGCCCCAGAACACCCGATAGGCAAACACGGTGTAACCGATGATCATGGGAAGCACCACAGCCGCTCCCGCCAGGATCACGCCCATGGCTGCCGGCGCGGTGGCGGCCTGCCAGATCGTGATGCGGTCCATCACCAGCCACGGAAACAGGCTGTAGGCCAGGCCATAAAACGCCAGCAAAAACACCCCGACGGTGGCGCCAAACGGGACCCAGGCGCCGTATTCATTGCCCTGGCCCAGGCGCACCGGCAGGCGCTGCAGGCTGCGCCAGATCACCGCGAACAGCACCGCCGTGGCCACCGGGATGGGGATCAGCAGCACGATGTTCGGAAACGAAAACCACTTGGCAAAAATGACCGGGCTGACCAGCGGTGTGGCAATCGAAATCGCGGCGATGCCGGCCATGGTGAACCACAGGCTGGCGCGTGCCCAGCGCACGGCCTTGAGCTGCAATTCGCCTTCCGACTTGATGATCAGCCAGCCCGCGCCCATCAGGCAGTACGCGGCCACCAGCGCCGCACCGATGACGGCGTTGAACACGGTGGTCCACCAGGTATCCGCAAAGCCGGTGATCAGCGCGCCCAGCATATAGCCCTGGCTCCAGCCTGCCAGCAGCGAGCCGCTGTAAAACAGGCGGTTCCACAGCGGCTTGTAGGCGGCACGCGCCTTGACGCGAAAGTCGAAGGCCACGCCGCGCAGGGTCAGGCCGATCAGCATGAAGGCCACCGGCAGGTACAGCGCGCCCAGAATGACGCCGTGCGCCAGCGGAAAGACGGTCAGCAAGATCCCCACGCCCAGCACCAGCCAGGTTTCATTGGCGTCCCAGAAGGGGCCGATGCTGGCAATCATGGTGTCCTTGTCATCGTCGCTGGCGCGGCGCATCAGCACACCGACGCCCAGGTCGTAGCCGTCGAGGATCACATAAGCCAGCATGGCCAGCCCCATGACCACCAGGAACACGATGGGCATCCAGCCGGCGGCCTGGCTCAGATCGGGTGCGAGATCAAGCATTCGGGACTCCTTCCTTCTCGGGGTAGTTGACGACGTTGAGCGCCTGCTCGGTGTCGCCCGCCGTGTTGTCGTCGCCGAAAGGCTTGTCAGCGTGTTGGGTATGCCGTGCCAGGTAGAAGACCACCGAAATGTAGGCGGCCAGCAAGCCCGCGTACAGCGCCAGATACAGCGTCAGCGTCACGGCGATCCGCGGCGCCGGCACTTTGGAAGCGGCATCGGCGGCGGTCAGCACCCCGGTGACCAGCCAGGGCTGGCGGCCGATCTCGGTCACGTACCAGCCGGCAATCAGCGCGATCCAGCCTGCAAAGGTCATGGCCACCAGCAGCTTCGCGTGCCAGTCCTTGAGTTGCCGGTCGTTTCCGGCCTGCCATGGTTTGAGTTGCCAGACACTCGCCCAGCTCACCGCCAGCATCAGCAAACCCATGCCGACCATGATGCGGAAGGCCCAGAACACCGGCGCCACCGGCGGGTGTTTGCCTTCAAACTGGTCCAGGCCCTGCACCTCGCCGTCCATCGAATGGGTCAGGTACAGCGAGGCCAGTTTGGGGACCGCGATTTCATAACGGTTTTCTTTCGCCTTTTCGTCGGGCAGCGCAAACAGCACGGCGGGCACGCCCTTCTCCGTCTTCCAGATCCCTTCCATCGCCGCCAGTTTGGCCGGCTGGTGTTCCAGCGTATTCAGGCCATGCAGGTCGCCCGCGATGATCTGCAGCGGAATCAGCAGGGCGGCCATGTACACACCGGTTTTCAGGCTGGCCAGAACTTCCGGCGTCTTTTCGTCACGCAGCCAGCGGTAGGCCGATATGCCCGCGACCAGAAAGGCCACCGTGAGGCCGGAGGCCAGCAGCATGTGGGTCAGGCGGTAAGGAAACGAGGGGTTGAAGATCACCTCGAACCAGCTGGTCACATGCGCCTGACCATTGATCATTTCAAAACCAGCCGGGGTCTGCATCCAGGAGTTGAGCGCGAGGATCCAGAAAGCCGACAGCGTGGTGCCGGCCGCCACCAGAAAAGTGGCAACCGTGTGCATGGTTTCGCTGACTCGCTCGCGGGCAAACAGCATCACGCCCAGCATGGTCGCCTCCAGGAAGAAGGCCGTCAGCACCTCGTAGGCCAGCAGCGGCCCGGCGATGTTGCCGACTTTTTCCATGTAGCCCGGCCAGTTGGTGCCGAACTGGAAACTCATGGTGATGCCGCTGACCACGCCCAGCGCAAAGGTCAGCGCAAAAATCTTGACCCAGAACTGGTAGGCGTCCATCCAGTGCTGCTGCCCGGTCTTGACGAACCGCAGCTTGAAAAACAGCAGCACCCAGCCCAGCGAAATGCTGATGGTCGGGAACAGGATGTGAAAAGTGATGTTGGCTGCAAACTGGATGCGGGCCAGCACAAAAGCGTCAAGTCCTTCCATCATCAACTCCCCCTGGTTTGGTCAAGCAGCGCGGCCGGCGGAGGTGCCAGCTTGGGCGCAGCGGGCCGGCCTGTCAAGCCGGCCTTGACGCTGCCCGCCACCTCCAGCAGCTTCTGCACCTTGGCGCCCATCTTCATCAGCTTGATCAGCGTCGCCGAATCCATCTTCTGCACATCGGCCAGCCAGCCGGTCATGAGTTCGATCAGGTCGTGCATCTGCTTCATGCGCGCCTGCGCGTGGATGTCGTCCTGCGTCGAAGGCTGCTCCATCAAGGCGTCGCGCAGCATCGACAGCGTGGGGTCGATCTCGCGCTTGCGGCGTTCCTCGGCCAGGGTGCGGAAGATGGCCCAGACGTCTTCCGGCGCCTGGAAATACTCGCGCCTGTCGTTGGGCAGGTGTTGCAGGCGCACCAGATTCCAGGACTGAAGCTCCTTGAGCCCCATGCTGACGTTGGAGCGCGAAAACGCCAGCGCCTCGCCGATCTCGTCGGCATTGAGCGCTTTGGGCGAGACATACAACAGCGCGTAAATCTGCCCAACGGTGCGGTTGATGCCCCATCGGCTACCCATCTCACCGAAATGGAGCACAAAACGCTGGGTCAGGGGGGCGAGGTTCATGGCGCAGCCTTATTGAATTTTCAGTAATTACTGAAATTATAGTAGATAAAGGAACACAGACAACAGCAGGTTTTTTGCCATACTCGGCCATGAGGCCACGACAGGGGAGCAACTCAGGCCGTTCGCAGCCTTTGCCAGGTCCTGCCCTCACGCGACGATGCAGTCCCCACAAAAAACCGGCGGCAGCCGGGAAATCCATCCCGGGCGTACGGAGGCGCCCATCCCATGAAGAAACAAATCGAACGTTTTTCCCCGCACCAGAACGGCAAGGTATTTGCGGTGCTCATGGCGGTGAGCTCCCTGGTCTTCGTGATTCCCTTCATGTTGATCGCCGCTCCTTTTGCGCCCCAGGGCGCGGGCATGTCGGCGCTGGCCGTTCTGGCTTTTCCGGTCATCTACCTGATCATGGGCTACCTGTCAGTGGTGATCGGGTGCTGGGTTTACAACCTGCTGTTTCCCTACATCGGGGGCATCGAGTTCCAGTCGCGGGACACCGACAACTGAGCCTGGCGTTCACTGCCCGGGCGCGGCCACGCGGTATGTCGGCCTGGCCCGGGTGCCCACACCCAGCTCATTCACCACGCCCATGACGTCATCGACCTGCATGACGGCCTGCTCCATGGCTCTGGCCTGCGCCAGGCTTTGCACGCAGCCCCTCAATGTCACCAGCCGCCGCTCACCAAGCACCCAGACACTGGTGTTGTTGAAACGCCCGTCCTGCTGCAGGTAAGTGGCCACGCGGGGAATGATCTCCCTGTCGTAAAGATAGGAGTTGGGCAGGCGGCAGCGCCCCGAGCGGAAGCAACTGCCGCCGTGCTGCGCACGCACATGCGCCTCGGCGCGCACCTGTTCCGGCGTGAACGACGGCCCCTCGGGCACGGGGCAGCCAGGCAGGGCCGAGGTCGCCTGCAGGAAAGGATCGTTGAAAGGGTTTGCGCGCGCCTGGGGCCCAGCCACCGGGGCCTGCGCAGGCACGGCCAGCGGCAGCGCGGCCAACCCGGCGCACAACAACATCCTGACGGGAAACTTCATGTTGACCTCCAGCGGCACGCCATAACAGGTGGCATTTTCACGGCAAGACTTGAGCACGCCCGGTATTTGCTACTTATTTGATAGCTGTCAGCGCTTGTCACGCAAGGGCGGGAGGCCGATTTGATGCATAAAAATCGATCTGATGCAGCCAACCTCAGCAAGACATGCCCGCGACGCCCTGCCGCCGGCCTTTCAGCGCGCCCGAGGCTGCCGCCTGGCCGGAAGGGGCCTCTTTGGCGCTGGCGCCGGCGGTGGCGCTTCGACGACGGCCGGGGTGGATTCGGGCACCAGCAACAACACGTCCTTGACGCCCAGCCCCACCATCCCGATGGCTTCGGCAGCGGCGCGGCTCAGGTCGATCACCCGGTCACGACGGAAGGGACCGCGGTCGTTGATGCGCACATCGACCTCCTTGCCGTTGACCAGGCTGCGCACCCGCACCAGCGTGCCGAAAGGCAATGTCCGGTGCGCGGCGGTGAACGCGTGCATATCGTAACGCTCGCCGCTGGCAGTGCGCCGGCCATTGAAGCGCGAGCCATACCAGGAGGCCTTGCCCTGCTCGAACACGCGGGGGACTTCGCCGGCCAGTAACTCGGCTTGGGCCTCTGGCACGCCAGCCGGGGGCGTGTTGCCAGGAAGGGTGGCGGCCGGCGGTTCAGGTGATTTCGCCGGTGCGGGCCGCGCAGCGTCGGGGGCCGGGCCGGGATTGCTTGCAGGCGGCGTGGTGCATGCTGACAGCGCCAGCATGCCCGCAATGATTGCCCAACGGATGACGCCCTGCTGCATCGGGCCGCCCCTTCAGGCCGTCAGTCTCCGGATGATCTCGGTGGTC
>CAMLDT010000014.1 GCA_946479075.1 uncultured Polaromonas sp. | reverse complement strand
TGCAGTTGCGGCGCGTCTTCAGCTGGTTGTCGATAGGCCCGGCGGTCTCCAATTTCATCGGCCCCTTTGCCGCGGGCTTGTTGATCGACCATGCGGGCGCCTTGCCCAACAGCACGACCGGTTACCGCGCCGCTTTTTTCCTGATGGCGGTGCTGCCGATGGCCTGCTGGCTGCTGGTGCGTCCCACCCGCGAATTGCCGCCCATCGAGGTCGAGGCGGGCGCTGCGCCACGCAAGGCCTGGGACCTGCTGCGCGAGGCGACCTTTCGGCGCCTGCTGCTTGTGAACTGGTTTTTATCTTCGTGCTGGGACGTGCACACCTTTGTGGTGCCGGTGCTGGGGTTTGAAAAAGGCATCAGTGCGTCGGTGATCGGCTCCATCCTCGGGGCCTTTGCCGTGGCCGCCGCCGCCATCCGCATGGTGATGCCGCTGCTGGCCGCGCACCTGCGCGAGTGGCGTGTGCTGGTGGGCGCGATGCTGATGACCGCCGTGCTGTTTGGCGTCTATCCCTTCATGGGCACGGCGCTGGGCATGGGTGTGTGTTCGGTGCTGCTGGGTTTTACGCTCGGCACGGTACAACCGATGATCATGAGCATGCTGCACCAGATCACACCCGACGCCCGCCATGGCGAGGCGCTGGGCCTGCGTTTGATGACCATCAACGCGTCGAGTGTGGTGATGCCCATGCTTTTCGGCACGCTGGGCGCGGTGATCGGGATCGCCGGCGTGTTCTGGGCCACTGGCGCGGTCGTCGGCACCGGTGCGCGTGCCGCGTGGCTGCTCAAGGACAGGGCCGAGACGCCTCACTGACCCGAGACCTGGAACGCCCCAAGAGGGGCAGAGCGCTACGCAAAACCAGCGAACGTGGGACCCTGTTCAGAGCTTGTAAAAGGTTTTGATGGCGTCCCAGGCCACCTGCGGATCATCGACGTATTCGAAAAGCTTGAGGTCCTCGCGCGAGATGGCGCCTTCATCGATCAGCACATCGAAGTTCAGCAGGCGCTTCCAGTAGTCCGAACCGAACAGGATGATGGGCACGGGTTTGGCCTTGCGGGTCTGCACCAGGGTGATGACCTCGAACAGCTCGTCGAGCGTGCCAAAGCCGCCCGGAAACGCCACCAGCGCCTTGGCGCGCATCATGAAGTGCATCTTGCGCAGCGCAAAGTAGTGGAACTTGAAGCTCAGCGACGGCGTGACATAGGGGTTGGAGCTTTGCTCGTGCGGCAGCGCGATGTTGAGGCCCACGGTGGGCACACCCATTTCGTGCGCGCCGCGGTTGGCTGCTTCCATGATGCCGGGCCCGCCGCCGGTGCAAATGAACAGTTGCTCGGCAGCCGGCCGCTGCTTGCTGTGCGCCGCCACCAGGCGTCCGAACAGTCGCGCCTGGTCATAGAAGGCGGCGTTGCGTACGTGGCGTTCGGCCAGCGCCAGGGCCTGGGCATCGCCGCTTTCGCGGGCCAGCTTCAAGGCCTCCTGGGCCTGCTCCGGTGCCGGGAAACGTGCGCTGCCGAAGACCACGATGGTGTTTTCAATGCCCTGGGCCTGCTGCTCCATGTCCGGCTTGAGCATCTCCAGCTGGAAGCGGATGCCGCGGGTTTCGCGCCGCAGCAGGAACTCCGGGTCGGCGAAGGCCAGCCGGTAGGCATCGGCCTGAAGGGCCATGCCGCCGTCGGCGTGGGCCTGCAGTTCTGCCCATGCGTCTGCAAGCCGTCTGGCAGATAAATCGTCGGTTTGTTCCATGCGTCGCCTTGAAAGGTTTCGGGATGCAAAAAGGCTCCGTCAGGAGCCTTTGCCAGAATGCCGCGGAGGGGCGGTCAGCCTCAGACGCGTTTGCGGTATTCGCCGGTGCGTGTGTCGATCTCGACCAGGTCGCCCTGGGCCACAAAAATCGGCACGCCGATCTCGAACCCGGTGGCCAGCTTGGCGGGTTTGAGCACCTTGCCGGAGGTGTCGCCCTTGACGGCCGGCTCGGTCCAGGTGATCTCGCGCTGCACGCTGGTCGGCAGCTCGACCGAGATGGCCTTGCCGTCGTAGAACACGACTTCGAGTTCCATGCCGTCCTGCAGGTAGTTCAGCGAGTCGCCCATGTTCTCGGCTTCGACTTCGTACTGGTTGTAGTCGGCATCCATGCAGACGTAGAGCGGGTCGGCGAAGTAGGAGTAGGTGCAGTCCTTCTTGTCGAGGATGACCTGGTCGATCTTGTCGTCGGCCTTGAACACCTGCTCGGTGTTGAAGTTGGCCACCAGGCTTTTGAGTTTCATGCGCACGGTGGCGGAATTGCGCCCACCGCGGCTGTATTCAGTCTTGAGCACCACCATCGGGTCCTTGCCGTGCATGATGACGTTGCCAGCGCGTATTTCTTGAGCGATTTTCATAACAGTTCTTACTTGAGGCTAGGCCGCAGAACGCGGATTCAAGGCGCTGGTCCGGCGGCAGGTTGTGCGGCCGGCCCGGTCGGGACTCTCCGCAAAGCCCTTGATTTTAGCTTTTTTTTGCCACAAACCCGAGCAGGCGGGTGCTGAGGTTTGGCTCAGCCATCAGACGCTCGCGGGCCGTGGCTGCACAGTCCGCCCACGCCGGCAGGTCCGGCGCTGCCAGCGGCAGGTTCCCGCCGTTCCAGACTTCGTGAAAAGTGCGCAGGGATGCGGGCGCCTCCAGCATGTCCAAAAACGCCTGCAGCTTGGCCTGGTGGGCGTCGTCGTCCTGCGGGTAGATGTGCCAGACAAAGGGCTTGCCGGCCCACAGCGCCCTCACCACGGAGTCTTCGCCGCGCACGAAGTTGAGGTCGCAGGCCCAGAGCAGGTGATCAAAATCGGTCTGCTCCAGCAGGGGAAGGTATGAAATTGATAGCAGCCCGCGCTTGTCAGTAAAGGGCTGGAGCCGATTTTTATCATTCATCACGGCTTGCACGGCGGCCGTGGCGCGCCCGGCGGCCACCAGCAGGCGCACCGGCTGGCCGTCCAGGCCGGATTGCTCAAACCCTGCCAGCAAGCCGGCAAGGGCGGGCGGCTCGTAACAGAACAGGCTCACCAGTTGCTCGCCGGCTCCGGTGATGTGGTGAGTGGCCAGCCAGGCGCTGCGGTCGAAATCCGCCTGCAGCTGCGCCAGTGCCGGTTCGCGCAGCAGGCCGCCTGTTGCGGCCGTGAAGCCGGGGTAAAAAAACCATTTGGTCCAGCCCGCCGCCGGCCCGCGTTGCACCAGCGAGGGCAGGGCGTGGCAACGCGCCACATACGGTTCCGCAGACAGGTATTCCAGGTTGATCCATACGGGTTTTGGGCCTCCAGCCCCCGTCTGTGCTGCGCAGGCAGCTATGAATTCAGGAGCAATCTCGCAACCGAAGGCTTCCACCAGCACCTCGCACGGTGCGCTGTCCAGGCGCATCAGGTTCATGCCCAGGGGCTCGGTCCAGGGGAGCACGGTCACGCCGCTTTGCCCGCGGGGCGCCATCCACGCCAGCGCGGATGCGTCATCGACCCACAGCCGCACCTGCTGCCCGCGCGCCGCCAGGTCGGCACTCAGGCGCCAGCAGACACCAATGTCGCCATGGTTGTCGATGACTTTGCAAAATATGTCCCACTGCCGGCTGCGATCCATGCCCGGATTGTCCACAATACGGTTACTTCCGACCTCACCATGACCGTTCCCCACGAATTTGATCCCCAGTTGCTCAGCGAAGTCGCCGCCCTGCCGGCCATGCCGGGCGTGTACCGCTATTTCGATGCCGAAGGCGGTGTGCTTTACGTTGGCAAGGCGCGCGACCTGAAAAAACGCGTTTCCACCTACTTCCAGAAAAACCATGGCGGCACGCGCATCGGCCACATGGTCACGAAGATCGCGCGCATGGAGACCACGGTGGTGCGGTCCGAGGCCGAAGCGCTGCTGCTGGAAAACAACCTGATCAAGACGTTGAATCCGAAGTTCAACATCCTGTTCCGCGACGACAAGAGTTACCCCTATCTCAAGCTGGCGTCCCACACCTTTCCCCGCGTGGCCTACTACCGCGGCGCGGTGGAAAAAAAGCACAGCTACTTCGGGCCTTATCCCAGCGCCTGGGCGGTCAAGGAAACGATTTTGCTGCTGCAAAAGGTGTTCAAGCTGCGCACCTGCGAAGACACCGTCTTCAACAACCGCACGCGGCCCTGCCTGCTGTACCAGATCAAGCGCTGCTCGGCGCCCTGCGTGGGCCATGTCACGCCAGAGCAGTACGCTCTCGATGTCGCCAATGCCGAGCGGTTTTTGCAGGGCCAGGCCGAAGACATCCTGACCGAGCTTGAAAAGCAGATGCGCGGCCACGCGGAAAAGCTGGAGTTCGAGCAGGCGGCCGAACTGCGCAACCAGATGTCGGCGCTGTCCAAGGTGCTGCACCAGCAGTCCATGGAAATCGGCGGCGACAAGGATGTGGACATCCTGGCTGTGAAGGTTTTTGGCGGCAAGGCCTGCGTGAACCTGGCCATGGTGCGCGGTGGCCGGCACCTGGGTGACCGGCCGTACTTTCCGACCCACGTGGAACACGCGGCCGACATGGCCGGACTGGACGAAGACAGCATGGACGCCAGCGCCGCTGCGGCATCCGGCAAGCTCAAAAGCCTGGAAGCGCTGGTGCTGGAAGCCTTCATCGCCCAGCACTACGTCGGCGTGCCGGTGCCGCCCGTGCTGGTTTGCAGTGAGCCGGTGGACAAGGCCCTGATTGCGGCGCTGATCATGCAGACCGGCAACAAGGTCAGCGCCATCCACCAGCCGCGCGAGCAGCGCCGCATCTGGCTGGAAATGGCGCAGAAAAACGCCGACCTCCAGCTCGCCCGCCTGCTGGCCGAGCAGGGCTCGCAGCAGGCGCGCACGCGGGCACTGGCCGAGGCGCTGGAGTTGTCGCTGGACAACCTCGACGCCCTGCGCATCGAGTGTTTTGACATCTCGCACACCGCCGGTGAATCCACCCAGGCCTCGTGTGTGGTGTTTCACGGTCACAAGATGCAAAGTGCGGAATACCGGCGCTACAACATCGACGGCATCACGCCGGGCGACGACTACGCCGCCATGCGCCAGGTGCTGATGCGCCGCTACAGCAAACTCGCCGAAGCGGCGCGCAACAACACCGCACGGTTGCCGGATCTGGTGCTGATCGATGGAGGCAAGGGCCAGGTGGCTATGGCGCGCGAGGTATTTGAGGAACTGGGACTGGACCTCGGTCTCATCGCCGGCGTTGAAAAGGGCGAGGGCCGCAAGGTGGGTCTTGAAGAACTGGTGTTTGCCGATGGGCGTGAGAAGGTCTATCTCGGCCGGGATTCCGCCGCGCTGATGTTGATCGCCCAGATCCGCGACGAGGCCCACCGGTTTGCCATCACCGGCATGCGCGCCAAACGCGCCAAGGTGCGGGTCGGCGCCAGCCGGCTGGAGGACATTGCCGGCATCGGCCCCAAAAAACGCGCCAGCCTGCTGCAGCGCTTCGGCGGGATACGTGGCGTGACGTCTGCGAGCGCCGAAGACATCGCCACCGTGGAAGGCATTTCCCGCGAACTGGCCGACGAAATCTACCGCGCGCTGCACTGAGTGCCGGTTGGCATTTGAACCACGGAGCGGGCAGGAAGCCGGTCTATTTCAGGGGTGCCGCTGCAGCAAGCGGTCGGCCCTTGCCGGCTCATGCCAAAATCGGGTGATGTTCCTGACCATACCCACCGTGATGACCTGGACGCGCATTGTCGCGATTCCGCTGATTGTGGGGGTCTTCTACATCGACATTGCGCCGGAAAAGGCCAACCTGATTGCCACCGTGATGTTCGTGGTGTTCGCTGCCACCGACTGGCTGGATGGCTACCTGGCGCGCAAACTGAACCAGACTTCTTCCTTTGGCGCTTTCCTCGACCCGGTTGCCGACAAGTTCCTGGTGTGCGCCTCCCTGCTGGTGCTGGTGCACCTGGACCGCATCGATGTGTTTGTGGCGCTCATCATCATCGGCCGGGAAATTGCCATTTCCGCGCTGCGTGAGTGGATGGCCCTGATAGGCGCCACCAAAAGCGTGGCGGTGCACATGCTCGGCAAGGTCAAGACGACGGTGCAGATGGTGGCGATCCCGTTCCTGCTGTATGACCGGGATCTTTTTGGCTTCGTGGACACCAACCTGTGGGGCACCTGGCTGATCTGGCTGTCGGCCATCCTGACGGTCTGGTCCATGATTTATTACCTGAAAAAAGCCATTCCCGAAATCCGCGCCCGCGCCAAATGAGCAGGCCCGCATCCAACGACGCCCTGGTCCGGGCGATGTCTGCTGTTTTTGTGCTGATCTGGAGCACCGGCTTCATCGTCGCCAAATACGGCCTGCCTTACGCGCCGCCGCTCAGCTTTCTGGCCATACGTTACGCCTTGTCGCTGCTGTGTTTCATGGTCTGGATCGTCATGGCGCGGGTGGCCTGGCCGGCCAGCCGTGCGCAGTGGCTGCATCTTGCCGTCACCGGCATCCTGATTCACGCGGGTTACCTCAGTGGGGTCTGGTCCGCGATCAAGGGCGGCATGGGGTCTGGCCTGTCGGCGCTGGTGGTCGGCCTGCAGCCGGTGCTGACGGCCGTCTGGGTGTCGCAGATGGGCGAGTCGGGCGCGGGCAAAAGCCGCGTCAGTGCGCGCCAGTGGCTGGGTCTGGTGCTGGGCCTGGCCGGTCTGCTGCTGGTCGTGTCGCGCAAGTTCGGCGCGGGCAACGAAGCCACGGCCTACACCCTGGCCTGGGCGGTTTTTGCGCTGCTGAGCATCACCGCCGGCACGCTTTACCAGAAGCGCTTTGTCCAGCCCGCCGATGTGCGCAGCGCCAACGCCATTCAGCTCGGCGCTGCCTTGCTGGTGACCCTGCCGTTCACCTTTCTGGAAGCCGAAACGGTTCAGTGGACGGGAGGCTTTGTGGGCGCACTGGCGTGGTCGGTGCTGGGCCTGACACTGGGCGGCAGCTCGCTGCTCTACATGCTGATCCAGCGCGGCGCGGCCACCGCCGTGACCAGCCTGCTGTACCTGGTCCCACCCACCACGGCGCTGATGGCCTGGCTGCTGTTTGGTGAAAGCATCACGCTGGTCACGGTTGCCGGCACGGCACTCACGGCGCTGGGCGTGAGCCTCGTGGTGCGGCCCGCGCGGCCTGCGCCGTAGTTTTCCAGGGGGCGCCCTGGAACTGCGTGAGCAAAAAATCGACGAGCAAGCGGATGCGGCGCGGTGAGTCCGTGCGGTAGGGCGCCAGCCAGTGGATGTCGGCATCCGGCATGGCATAGGTCGGCAAGACGCGCACCAGCTCACCGTTGCCCAGCTGGGGTGCGATGTCCCACAGGCTGCGCAACATGATGCCGCGGCCGGCCAGGCACCAGTCACGCACCAGTTCACCCGAATTGCTCGACAGCGGTCCGTGCACGCGGACCCGCGCCGGCGCCTTGTCGCGTTCCTTTTGCAGCGGCCAGATGTCAAAACGCTGGCCGGTGGCGCCGGCGTTTTCCCGAACGATCAGGCAGGCGTGGTGTTGCAACTCGTCCAGGCTGGCAGGCAGGCCATGCTGCCGCACGTAACGCGGGGAAGCCACCAGCACGCGCTGGTTGCGCGCCAGCCGGCGCGACACCCACTGCGCGGCTTGCCGCCCTTCGACCTGCCACAACCAGACCGCCCCATCGAAACCTTCCGCAGCCAGGTCCGGCAGGTGTTCGCTCAATTGCAGCTGGATGTCCAGGCGGGGGTAGCGTTCCTGGAAACTGGCCAGCGCCGGTCCCAGCCACAAGCGCCCGAAACCCAGCGTGGCCGCGAGCCGGATCAGACCCGTGGGCTCGGCCTTGCGCTCCTGCAGCTCCGCTTCGAGGTCCGTGAAACCGCGCAGCAGAACCTCGGCGCGTTCACACACCGTCTCGCCTTCGGCGGTCGGGCTGACGCGCCGGGTGGTGCGCTGGAACAGCCGCTGGCCGAGGCGGGCTTCCAGCGCGGCCAGCCGCCGCGTCACCACCGGCGGCGCCAGATCGAGGCTGATGGCTGCACCGCTCAGGCTGGCGTGTTCGCGCACCGCCAGCACAAGTTCCAGGTCACCACGGTCCATTCTTGTCTTTGGAAGAATAATCAATTGACGGATTATTGCTTGAATAGGGCAGGCGGCTTGCGCAAAAATACGTCCAGCATGACAACGCCAGAGACAACCAGGACAGAGATTCACCACCGCCGCAGGCAACCCCATGTTTGAGGGATTTGTTCAGCAGGATATTGGCGGGCCGGCCGGCGTGCTGCGAACGCTGCGGGGCGGGCAGGGCGCTCCGCTGCTGCTGATTCATGGGCATCCGCAAACCCATGTGATGTGGCACCGGGTGGCCAGCGAACTCGCGAGGCATTTCACCGTGGTGATGATGGACTTGCGTGGCTACGGCGATTCTGTGCGGCCCGCAGCCGATCCCGAACACGTCAACCATTCAAAACGTGCCATGGCGCTGGATGCGATGGCCGTGATGCGCCACCATGGCTTCGGGCATTTTCAGGTGCTGGCGCATGACCGCGGTGCGCGCGTGGCACACCGCCTGGCGGCCGACCACCCGGCGGCTGTCGAAAGAATGATGCTGCTGGACATCGCGCCCACGCTGGCCATGTACGAGAACACCTCGGAGGCGTTTGCGCGTGCTTACTGGCACTGGTTTTTCCTGATCCAGCCGCCGCCCCTGCCCGAAGCGCTGATCAACAGTGACCCGGTCCGTTACATCCGCAGCGTGATGGGCAAACGCCACGCCGGGCTGGCCGCTTTTTCAGCCGGGGCCATGGCCGAATACGAGCGCTGTGTGCAGATTCCAGGCAGCGGCGAGGCCATTTGTGAAGATTACCGTGCTTCCGCCGGCGTGGACCTGGCGCATGACCGTGCCCATCTGGCTGCAGGCCGCAAGCTGGCGCAGCCGCTGCGCGTGCTGTGGGGTGAGCATGGCGCCGTTGGCCAGAGTTTTGATGTGCTGGCGCTCTGGCGGGCGTGTGCCGGCGAGGTCTCCGGCCGTTCACTGCCTTGCGGCCACTACATTGCCGAAGAAGCACCGGCCTTGCTGCTGGACGAGGCGCTGAATTTTTTTACCACCTGAACCAAGGACACACCATGAACAAGAGCACCGGCAAGAAAAGAATCGCGGTCATCGCGGGCGATGGCATCGGCAAGGAAACCATGCCCGAGGGCGTGCGCGTGATGGAAGCGGCCGCCTCGAAATTCAACATCGATCTGCAGCTTGACCACTTCGATTTTTCCAGCTGGGACTACTACGAAAAACACGGCCAGATGATGCCCGACAACTGGAAAGACCAGATCGGCGGACACGACGCGATTTACTTCGGTGCCGTTGGCTGGCCTGAAAAAATCGCCGACCACGTGTCACTGTGGGGCTCGCTGCTGCTGTTCCGGCGCGAGTTCGACCAGTACATCAACCTGCGGCCTGCGCGGCTGATGCCCGGCATCATTGCACCGGTGGTGCGCCGCGACGGCAGCGCGCGCCTGCCCGGCGAGATCGACATGTACATCGTGCGCGAAAACACCGAAGGCGAATATTCCAGCATCGGCGGGCGCATGTATGCCGGCACCGAGCGCGAAATCGTGATGCAGGAAAGTGTCTTTTCACGCATTGGCGTGGACCGCGTGCTGAAGTTTGCATTTGAGCTGGCGCAGTCGCGGCCCAAGAAACACCTGACCAGCGCGACCAAATCCAACGGCATTGCGATCACCATGCCTTATTGGGATGAGCGGGTGGCCGAGATGGCCAAAAATTATCCCGACCTCAAGCTCGACAAATTTCACATCGACATCCTGACCGCGCATTTTGTGCAGCGCCCGGATTTTTTCGATGTGGTGGTGGCGAGCAACCTGTTCGGCGACATCCTCAGCGACCTCGGCCCGGCATGCACCGGCACCATCGGCATTGCCCCCAGTGCCAACCTCAATCCCGAAAGAAAGTTTCCTTCGCTGTTCGAGCCGGTGCATGGATCGGCCCCGGACATCGCGGGGCGCAATATCGCCAATCCCATTGGCCAGATCTGGTGCGGCGCCATGATGCTGGAGTTTCTTGGCCACAAGGACGCACACGATGCCGTGCTGCGGGCCATTGAAAAAGTGCTCGATCCCCACAGCGGTGCACCGCGCACGCCCGACCTGGGTGGAAACTCCAGCGGCAGCGACCTGGGCAAGGCGATTGCGCAGGCACTCGGCTGAAGCAGGACAGCGGGCCTGACGGACTTCGCGGATACGGGGCACCGGTGCGGACAAGCGGGCCAAGTGTGAAAAAGGACTAGAATCCGCCACCGCACGTTGTAAAAGTCTGATGTTGTATTGACACGGTTGGAGTCCATGGCTCTAATTGGACGCAGCAGACGATCTGCACATGCCGCCTCCCGCTGCCATCTTTTTGCAGATGTCCAGGGGAGATATTTCCAGAGACAACCAGATTAACTTTATCAACGAGGGGCTCCTTGTGAACAAGACTGAACTGATCGAGCACATTGCCAAAAACGCTGACATTTCCAAAGCTGCCGCCACGCGCGCGCTGGAGTCAACCATTGGCGCTGTCAAAACCACCCTGAAAAAAGGAGGCTCCGTGTCTCTGGTGGGGTTTGGCACTTTTGCCGTGGGCAAACGCGCTGCGCGCACCGGCCGCAATCCGCGCACCGGCGATGCGATTAAAATCAAGGCAGCCAAAGTGCCCAAGTTCCGTCCAGGCAAAGCCCTCAAGGACGCCCTGAACTGATGCAGATGAAGTAAAAGTTGAGGTGGGGTGCTTAGCTCAGTTGGTAGAGCAGCGCCCTTACACGGCGTAGGTCGGCGGTTCGAGCCCGTCAGCACCCACCAGAAACTGACAAAGGCGAACACATGGTTCGCCTTTTTTCATGTTGGCTGGCGTAAAAATTTGTTATCAATGGCCATTCGCAGCCGCACAGGAAATCCGAGATGTTTGAATTCATTCGCAAGCACACCAAGGTCACGATGGGCTTGCTGTTCCTGCTCATTGTTCCGTCCTTTGTGCTGTTTGGTCTGGATGGCTACAACCGCAACCGGCAGAACGAGGCCGCTGTGGCACGCGTAGACGGCCGCGACATCACGCAGGCGGAATGGGACCAGGCGCACCAGAACGAAGTCAACCGCCTGCGCGCCTCCATGCCCACCATCGACGCCAAGCTGCTCGATTCTCCGGAAGCCCGGTACGCCACGCTGGAACGCCTGGTGCGTGATCGCGTGTTTGCCGTCGCTGCAACCCAGAACGGACTCGTGGTTCCGGACCAGAAGTTGCAGCGGCTTTATGCCGAGGACAAGGCGCTGGCCGCCTTCAGATTGCCCGACGGCAAATTTGACCGCGCCGGATTTGTGGCGCAGGCGGGCATGACCCCGGAAGCCTACGAAGCCAGCTTGCGGTCGGAACTCGCCATGCGCCAGGTGATGCTCGGCGTGGCGGCCAGCGGTTTTGCGGCCAAGGGTGCGGCGGACGTGTCGCTGAAAGCCTTTTTTGAAAAGCGCGAGGTCCAGGTGGCGCGTTTCAACACGGCAGATTACGCCGCACGGGTGAACCCCAGCGAAGCGGAACTCGAACAGTTCTACAAGGACAACCTCGCCCTGTTCCAGGCGCCCGAGCAGGTGGACATCGAATACGCCGTACTGAACATGGATGCCGTGACCAAGGGCATCACGCTCAACGAGCAGGACCTCAAGACCTATTACGAACAAAATGCCGCCCAGCTCGCAGGCAATGAAGAGCGGCGCGCCAGCCACATCCTGATCGAGTCGCCGGCCTCCGCGCCGGCTGCAGACCGGCAGAAGGCCAGGGAAAAAGCCGAGCAGTTGCTGGCTGCCGTGAAAAAGGCGCCGGAATCGTTTGCAGACGTGGCCCGCAAGAACTCCAGCGATACCGGCTCGGCCGCCAATGGAGGCGACCTTGATTTCTTCACACGCAAGTCCATGGTCAAGCCTTTTGCGGACGCTGCTTTTGCCATGAAAAAGGGCGACATCAGCGACGTGGTGGAAACCGAATTTGGCTACCACATCATCAAGCTGACGGACATCAAGGCGCCCAAGCAGAAGACCTTTGAAGAGATGAAGCCCGCGCTGGAGGCTGAGTTGCGGCAGCAGCAGGCGCAGAAAAAATTCGCCGAGATGGCCGAGACTTTCAGCAATGCGGTTTACGAGCAGTCCGAGAGCCTGCGCCCGATTGCCGAACGGTTGAAGCTGGACGTCAAAACCGCCAGCAAGCTGTCCCGCACGCCCGCCCCGGATGCGACCGGCGCCCTGGCCAATCCCAAATTCCTCGCAGCCCTGTTCTCAGCGGATGCGTTGGAGAGAAAACGCAATACCGAAGCGCTGGACCTTGGCGGCAACCAGCTCGTGTCGGGCCGCGTGACCCGGCATACCGCGGCGCGGGCCTTGCCGCTGGCCGAGGTGAAAGAGCAGGTTCGCAAGGCCTTGCAGCAGCAGCGTGGCGCCGAGATGGCGCGCAAGGAAGGCGCCGAAAAACTCGCGGCCTGGAAGGCCAGCCCTGCGGGCGCCAACCTGCCCGCAGCGGTGGTGGTGTCGCGCGAGCAGGCCCAGCAGTTGCCGCTGGACACGCTCAAAGCCGCGCTGAGCGCCGATACCGGCAATCTGCCTGCTTGGGTGGGCGTGGATCTCGGCCCCCAGGGTTACAACGTGGTCAAGGTTCTGAAGGTGCTGCCCCGCGAGACGCCCGCGGCAACGCTGGCCCAGCAGGAACAGACCCAGTACACCCAGTGGTGGACTTCTGCAGAAAGCCTGGCTTACTACAACATCCTCAAGGAACGGTTCAAGGCCGATATCAAGGTCCCCCGGCCCGCCGCGCCCAAAACCGGCGCTTGAAAACTGACGCTTAAAATTGGCGCGTGATGGGGCGACGCCGCCAGCAGGCTCGCAGTTGCCGCTATAATTGAGGGCTTCGGTGGCTGTAGCTCAGTTGGTAGAGTCCAGGATTGTGATTCCTGTTGTCGTGGGTTCGAGCCCCATCAGCCACCCCAAAATGCCCCTCAAACAAGGACCTTCAGGTCCTTGTTTCGTTTCTGGACGGCCTGTCTGTCAACAACCGCGGTTGCTTGCGGCGGCTATTGGTTCGCTTGCTGCCGAACCCGCTCACAGCAGCTCGTTGAACATGTAAAACAGGTTGTCCTTGAACTTGTGCCACAGGCCGCGCTGCTGCCAGGTCTTGAGTTCAATCTCCTGGCAGCGTCCCACGTATTTCTCGAACACGGCGTCCAGCTGGCCGGCCAGCGTTTCGTCCAGGATGCCCAGCGTGATTTCGTCGTTGGTGTCGAAAGAGCGGTCGTCGAAGTTGCTGGAGCCGATGGCGCTCCAGACGCCGTCGATGGTCATGACCTTCTGGTGCAGCAGGGTGTGCGGGTACTCGAACAGGCGCACGCCGCACTTGAGCAGCTTTTCAAAATTGCGGTGGCCCGCGTGCTGCACCATGGGGTTGTCGGAACCGCTGGTGGACGGCATCATCACGCGTACATCCACGCCGCGTTTGACGGCTTCGCCGAAAGCGTCAATGGCTTCGGGCTCGGGGATGAAGTAGGGGTTCTGGATCCAGATGCGTTGTTTGGCCAGGCAGATCACGGTGTGGTGCAGGATTTTGACGGCCGGGGCCGAACCCTCGGGTTTGGCATAGGCGGCGTGGATGGCCACGTCGCCGGCAGGCTCCAGCTCGGGAAAAACGTCGTCGCCGACAAATAGCTCGCCGGTCTGGCCGCCCCAGTTCTCGCTGAAGGCCGCCTGCACGCTGTGAACAATGGGGCCGCGCAGGTGCAGGCTGAGATCGGCGAAATGCTGGCCATCTTCGGCGTTGCCCAGCCAGTCGTCCACGACACAGTGGCCTCCGACAAACGCTTCCTTGCCGTCAATCACCACGAGCTTGCGATGGTCGCGCTCGTTCATCACGCCGATGTTGTAGATCGAGCGCTTGTGGAACATCTCGAACCTGCAGCCAGCGTCCAGCATTTGTTGGCGCTCGGCTTTGCCGATTTTCTTGGAGCCGGTGGCGTCCAGCAGGACCCGCACTTTCAGTCCGGCGCGCGCGCGTTCGGCCAGCGCATCGGCCATGCGCTGGCCCAGCACGCCTTCCTTCCACAAAAAGGTCTCGAAATGAACGGTTTGCTGCGCGGCGCCTATGCGTTCGATCAGCACGTCGAAGAAGGCGCCGTTTTCAAGCAGCTCAACCGAGTTGCCGTGGTGTACGCTGCCCAGGCTCAGCCCGGCCAGCGAGGGCATCAAGGTGGCGATGGATGCGCCGCATTCGATCTTCAGCTTGGGGCTGCGATGCCGCTTGATCGACCAGATGACCAGGCCCAGCAAGGCGATGACGCCAAGGAACAGCGCCAGCGCGCCATGCAGGGCGCTGCCGAGAAAAGGCTCGCTCACGACCCGCCCAGTTCGCGCACCCGGTCGGCATTCGTGGTGCTGCGTGCGCCCTTGAGGTGCATCTCAACGTCGGCGGCCTTGTCGCCAACGGCGGCAACGGCTTCACGCAACTGTTCTTCCGTGCTGGCAAGCTTTTTGGCCCAGGCCGCGCAGGCGGCGGGGTCGTTGACATCGATGCGGTCGGGTTGAACATTGGGTGCGGTCATGGTGGGTTCCTGCTGAAAGTGGGTGACGATGCTTCCTAGGCGCCTTCCTGGCGCGCTGGTGCAAGCAGCGTAAGCCACGCACCTTGCCGGCCCTGTAGGCGCTTGCCGCTGCCAACTGCCCGCGCTGGACGTTTTTCAGGCCTGTCATTTTTGGAGCTGCTATCAAAAAAAGAGCTGGTGGCGCTTGTGCATCAAGGGCTGGAAGGCTTTTTAATGCACAAGAATGGCGGATGTTTAGTGTCTGCCGACCGCTGGCGCTCGCACCTGCCGATGGCGTCTTTGCCTGGCGTCCTACAGTTCCGGCGGGCACAGCCGCCTACGCTGCTGGCACATGAGCACCCTGCCTGACATCGACCTGAGTGAACCTGAACCCCAGCCCCAGCCCCAGCCCGAACCCGCGCCAGTGAGTCCGCAGCCACCTGGTGTTTCCGGCGGCAGGCGCTGCGGCCGTCGGGTCATGCGCGGCTTGGGCTGGGGCTTGGCGTCACTGCTGGCGGTGCTGGTGATTTATGTGCTTGTGCTGATTCCCTCCACGCCGAGCATTGCCGACCTGCGTAAGGCCAAGGCAGCTCAACCCTCGGTGGTGCTCTCGGCGGACGGCCGCCAACTGGCGGTGTTCAAGCGCGCCGACCGGGACTGGGTCAAGCTGGCAGATATTTCGCCGCATGTGGTCAACGCCCTGATCAGCACCGAGGACAGCCGCTTCTACAAGCACCATGGCATGGACTTGCGGCGCACGACGGCGGCGGCCCTGAACACGGTGCGCGGCCGTGTGCAGGGCGGCTCGACGCTGACCCAGCAGTTGGCGCGCAATCTTTATCCGGAAGACATCGGCCGTTCGCGCACGCTGACGCGCAAGATCAAGGAAGCCATCACCGCGCTGAAGATCGAGGCGGTGTATTCCAAGGACGAGATCCTGGAGACCTACCTGAACACCGTGCCCTTTCTGTACAACGCCTATGGCATCGAGATGGCCGCGCGCACCTATTTCGACAAGACCGCCGACCAGCTCGACGTGCTCGAAAGCGCCACGCTGGTGGGCATGCTCAAGGGCACCAGTTATTACAACCCGGTGATGAACCCGGAGCGTGCACTGCAGCGCCGCAATACCGTGCTGGGCCGCATGGTGCGCCACCAGAAGCTGCCCACCGGGCAACTGGCCGCCTTGACGCAGACGCCGCTCAAGGTGGACTTCGAGCGGCAGGAGCCCGAACTCGGCCCGGCGCCCCATTTCACCCAGCAGCTGCGCCGCTGGCTGATCGAATGGGCGGATCGCAACAGCTACAACATTTACGCCGATGGCCTCGTGGTCCGCACCACCCTCGATTCGCGGCTGCAGGCCATGGCCAACGAGGCAGTGGCGCGGCAGGCGGACAAGCTGCAGGCGCTCTCCGATGCGGACTGGGCGCAGAAGTCCGGCTGGACCGCGAAGGGTGCCCGGCGCGCTCTGATGCTGACTTTTTTACGCGATTCGGCGCCTTACCAGGCTGCCATTGCGGCCGGGCAAAGTGAGGAACAGGCTTTCAGGACGCTGGTGGCCGACACGGCTTTTGTGCAGAAGCTGCGTGAAGACAAGACCCGGCTGCAGTCCGGCTTCCTGGCGCTGAACCCGGCCAACGGCCATGTGCTGGCCTGGGTGGGCAGCCGCGACTTTGCCACCGACCAGTTCGACCATGTGGCGCAGGCGCGCCGGCAGCCCGGTTCGACCTTCAAGCCTTTTGTGTATGGCGCGGCGTTTGAAAACGGTTCGCGTCCCTATGACGGTTTCATGGACCAGCCCGTGGACATCGCCATGGGCGACGGCAGCTTCTGGCGCCCCAGCGACGGCGGCGGCCCCAGCGGCGCACCCATGACGCTGCGCGAGGGCCTGATTTATTCGAAGAACACCATCACCGCGCAGGTGATGCAGATCGTCGGGCCGGCACGCGTGGCCGCCCTGGCGCGCAGCATGGGTGTGCGCCAGAGCCAGCTCGATGAGGTGATGTCGCTGGCGCTGGGCACCAGCCCGGTGACGCTCAAGGAGATGGTCGCCAGCTATGGCACGCTGGTCAACGAGGGCCGTTATGTCGAGCCGATGCTGGTCACGCGCGTGGAAGACCGCAACGGCCGCGTACTCGCAGACTTTTCGCCGGCGGTGGCGCAGGCGGCCCTGTCCACCGCCGCCGCCCACATGCTGGTCGATGTGATGCGTGGTGTGGTGGACCAGGGCACCGGCGCAGGCATCCGCAGCCGTTACGGCCTGCGCGCCGACGTGGCCGGCAAAACCGGCACCACCCAGGACAACACCGACGGCTGGTTCATCCTGATGCACCCGCAGCTGGTGGCGGGTGCCTGGGTCGGCTTCAACGACAACCGCGTGACCATGGGCAACCGCTGGGGGCAGGGCGCGCACAGTGCGCTACCCCTGGTGGGTGATTTTTTCCAGCAGGCACTCAAGGCCAAAGTGCTTGATGCGGGCGCAAAATTTTCAGCGCCGAAAGGCCTGAGCCAGCAGGCGCCGCCGCCGGGGCTGGATCCAATGCTGCTGCCCGGCGCGCCGCTGGCCGAGATTACCCCCACCGAGCCGCCGCTGGCCAGCAGCATCGCCGTGGCACCGGCCGCTGGTGGCGCGCGCTCGGGTCAGCTGTCGCCGCCACCGATCAAATACGTCAACATCACCATACACTCGGCTGCGCCGGCAACGTCTGATGCGCTGCCTGCGATGGCGCCCGTGATTACAGAGCCCGCCCCCGAGCCCCCGTTGGCGGACCTGCCCGCGCCGCGCGTGATTTCAGAACCCTGAGGCGGTCAGCGCCTCCCGCCCGAACCCGAGTTGGGTTTCGCGTTGGCGATCCCAACGATTTTCGCCGTGCCGCACAGCTTCGGGTTTGTTCTGATCCAGGAATCGTCATCAGGATGTCACACTGGCTGCTAAAAATGTAATCGTTTACATTATTTGGAGTTCTCCATGACATCCTCTTTGAAACAGCATCGCCGACACCTTCTTGCTCATGTGGGCGCCGTCCTTGTGATCGGCACCTTGTTTGCCACGCCGATCCAGGCCCAGGAGTTTCCGGTCAAGCCGGTGCGCATCGTGGTGCCTTTCGCGGCGGGCGGTGGCGTGGACATCCTTACACGTGTGCTGGCCCAGCATCTGGGGGACAGCCTGCGCCAGCAGGTGGTGGTGGACAACCGCACAGGCGCCGGCGGCAACGTCGGCGTCGATGCCGTCGCAAAAGCTGCGCCGGACGGCTACACGCTGGTGATGGCCACCACTGGTACACACACCATCAATCCGGGCCTGTATGCCAAACTGCCTTTTGATGCCGAAAAGGATTTCACGCCCATCACGCTGGTGGCCTCCGTGCCCAACCTGCTGGTCGTGAACCCGACCGTGCCGGCCCAGTCGGTTAAAGAGCTCGTGGCACTGGCCAAGGCGCAGCCGGGCAAACTCAGCTTTGCCTCCTTCGGCAATGGCACTTCCAATCACCTGTCCGGTGAAATGCTCAAAACGACGGCAGATGTCAATGTGACCCACGTCCCGTACAAGAGCGCAACCCAGGCGGTCACGGATCTGATCGGTGGCCAGACCAGCTTTGCTTTCGTCAACACGCCGCTGGCTTTGCCGCAGGTTCGCGCCGGCAAACTGCGTGCTTTGGCCGTCACCGGTGCCAAACGATCCGCCGCCACGCCCGAATACCCGACCATGAGCGAAGCGGGAGTGCCTGGATTTGTGGTCGAGTCCTGGTACGGTCTGATGGCGCCTGCCGGCACGCCTGAAGCGGTGGTGACCCGGCTGCGGCGCGAGGTGCTGGCTGTGCTGGCCAAACCCGAGGTCCGCGAGTATTTTGCAAAGCAGGGTGCCGATATCGAAACCAGCACGCCTGCAGAATTTGCGGCCCGGGTCAAATCCGAAAAAGCCCGCTGGGCCGAGGTCATCAAAACTTCCGGTGCCCGCATCGACTGAGCAAATCCACCGCGACGCTCACCAGCCTTCCACGCCATGAACACATCGCCAAACATTCTCTTCATCCAGGCTGACCAGATGGCTGCCGCCGTGTTGCCGGTCTATGGAGGTCAGGTGGTGAAGGCCCCGCATCTGGCAGCGCTGGCCGCAGGCGGGACGGTGTTCGAGGCGGCTTACTGCAATTCGCCGATTTGTGCGCCGTCGCGCTTTTCGATGATGACGGGGCGCCTGCCTACGAGGGTGGGCGCCTACGACAACGCCAGCGAACTGCCGGCCTCGGTGCCGACACTGGCGCATGCGCTCGGCAATGCGGGCTACCGCACCATCCTGTCGGGCAAGATGCACTTCATCGGCCCGGACCAGTTGCACGGGTTCGCCGAGCGGCTGACCACCGACATCTATCCAGCCGATTTTTCATGGACGCCAGACTGGGCTGCCGGTCCGACCGACAAACCTTCGGGCATCAGCATGCTCAATGTGCTGCAGGCGGGGCCTTGCGTGCGCAGCCTGCAGATGGATTACGACGACGAGGTCGAGCACCTGGCACTGCAGCGCCTGTACGACCTTGCGCGTGAACCGGAGCCGCAGCCGTTTTTCATGGCGGTGTCCTTCAGCCATCCGCATCCGCCCTATACGGCGGCACAGGCCTGTTGGGACCGCTACGATCACGACGCCATAGACATGCCGGCCGTGCCTCCGATTCCGCTGGCCGAGCGCGATATCCACAGCCGCTGGCTGCATGCCTCGCACAGTGCCGATCTGCAGCCGGTCAGCGATGCCCAGGTGCGCAATGCGCGCCACGCCTACTACGCCAACATTTCCTACATCGACGACAAGGTGGGCCGCCTGCTCGACACGCTGCAGGCTTGCGGTATGGCCGGCAACACTATCGTGATCTTCACCTCCGACCATGGCGAGATGCTGGGCGAGCGGGGCATGTGGTACAAGCAAAACTTTTTTGAAGCCTCGGCCCGCGTGCCCCTGCTGGTGCGCATGCCGGACGCCGCCGGCGGCCAGCGCATCAGCGCGCCGGTGTCGCTGGTCGACCTGCTGCCGACGCTGCTGGACTGGACCGGTGGCATGCGCGGCTGGCCCGAGCCGCTGGACGGCGCTTCGCTGGTGCCGCTGCTGACAGGGGCTTCAAGCGCCGCCACCAGCGATGAGCGGGCCGTGATTTGCGAATACACCGACATGGGGGTGATTGCACCTTGCCGCATGATTCGCCGCGGTTCGTGGAAATACATGTACACCCACGGACATCCGGCGCAACTCTACGATCTGCAAACCGATGTGATCGAACGGGTCAACCTGTCGGGCCGCCCGGAACTGCGGGAACTGGAAGACAGCCTGCGTGCCGAGTTGCTGGCGGACTGGGATGGCGACGCGGTGCTGGCGAGCGTTCTGGCCAGCCAGAAGCGGCGGCTTTACTTGAAAGCTGCAGCGCAGCGGGCCGGGCGCAGCGAGTCCTGGGACCATCAGGCCACGCGCGACGACAGCCGGCGTTTCGTCCGCGCTGGCGGCGCCGCCGGTGCCAAGGCGCGCGCGCGCTTTCCTTTTGTGCCACCCACATGAGCATCCTGGCGGTTTCGCGCGAGGCGGGTGTCTCGGTGGCCACGGTGTCGCGGGTGTTCAATTTTCCCGAACAGGTCAAGCCGGCCACCCGTGAGCGCGTCCAGGGCGTGGCGCAGCGCCTGGGTTACCGGCCCAATGCCAGCGCACAGACCCTGCGCACCCAGCGCAGCCGGGTGATCGGCGTGGTACTGCCCACGCTGCTCAATCCGGTGTTCGCCGAGTGCCTGGAAGGCATCGCTGCGAGCGCCGGCGAAGCCGGTTATTCCATCATTCCGATGACCACCCATTACGAAGTTTTGCAGGAAGAGGATGCCGTCGGCCGACTGATGAACCGTGATGTGGACGGCATGATCCTGGTGGTGGCGAATGCGGCCACGTCGCGAGGGCTGAAAAAGGTCCGGGCGGCCGGCTTGCCGTATGTGCTGGCCTACAACCGGCATGCGCGCCACCCGTGCGTCAGTGTCGACAGCCAGCGCGCGGTCGCCGGGGTGGTCAGTCACCTGTACGCCCACGGCCACCGGCAGATTGCCATGGTCAGCGGTCAGCTCTCCGCGTCTGATCGGGCGCAGCAGCGCTACCGGGGTTTTGTCAAGGGAATGCAAGCCTGCGGCCTGCCAGGAGGTGAGCTGCTGGAGGTGCCTTTCATCGAGGATGCGGTGACGCAGCTCCAAGCTTTTTTGCAGCGGCCCGCCCGCCCCACGGCATTGGTTTGCTCCAACGACCTGCTGGCGATACGCACGGTGCGCGCAGCCTTCCTGCTGGGCCTGCATGTGCCACAACAGCTCAGCGTGGTGGGGTTCGACGGCATCTCGCTGGGAACCGACTTGACCCCGACACTGGGCACGGTGGTGCAGCCCAATCGCGAGATCGGGCGGCAAAGCCTGCGCTTGCTGGCTTCGGCGATCGCGCAGGACGCGCCGGTGCCGGCCAGCGCCAGCCTGACGCTGGAGACCTTTCTGCGCAGCGGCGAATCGATCAGTGAGGTCTGTCCCGGCTTGCCCGTGGCACGGCTGCAGAGCGTCTGAGACCGCGATCCAGTTCAACACCAACCCTTCGGTTCGCTACCGACAGGACTTTCCCGGAAAGCCCCCTTCGCATGACCACATTTCTCGTCCAGCTGACCGATCCGCACATCCGCGAACCTGGCCGTCTGGCCTATGGCCGCATCGATACCGCGCCTTACCTGCGGCGTGCCGTGACATCCGTGCTCCAGCTGGCGCAGCGGCCCGACGCCGTGGTGATCACGGGGGACCTGTGTGACTTCGGCCGGGCGGCGGAATACGCCCACTTGGCAGAATTGCTCGCGCCGCTGGACATGCCGGTGTACCTCCTGCCAGGCAATCATGATGATCGCGGCCAGTTGCGGCGCTCTTTCCCGGCACACAGCTATCTTGGCGAGAACGGCTTTGTGCAGTATTCGGTTCAGGTCGGCGGCTTTCGCCTGATCGCCCTCGACACGGTCGCCCAAGGTCACAGCCACGGTGAACTGTGCAACGAACGGCTGGCCTGGCTGGCTGCAGAACTGGAAGCACAGCGAGGCCAGCCCGTGGTGGTCGCGATGCACCATCCGCCTTTCAAAACCCTGATCGGGCACATGGACGATATCGGCCTGCTGGCCGGCAGCCAGGCGCTGGAAGCGCTGATCAGCCGCTACCGCAATGTTGAACGTGTGATCTGCGGTCATTTGCATCGTGCCATCGATGTGCGCTTCGGGGGCACCATTGCATGCACCACGCCGGCACCTGCTCACCAGGTGGCGCTGGACCTGAGCCCTGATGCGGCCTCATGCTGGATGCTCGAACCGCCGGCTTTTCGCATTTGTGCGCTGGGTCCTGATGGCCGCATGACCAGCCATCTGGCCGCTTCAGGTGAATTCGATGGGCCTTATCCGTTTCACGACGGCGGGGTATTGATCGACTGAAGCTTGCCGCTCGGCAGGCGATCTGGACGGCTTCGGCCTTTCTGGCGGAAAGCTCACGGTGGGTTTGTGCCGTGGGCCGGCGTCCGTGCTGCCAGCCACGCGATCAGCGCCAGCAGCGCCGCTTGCAGCGGCAGGCGCAGCAGCAGCGCCCAAAAAGGCACGGAGGGGAACAGCGCAGCGTGCTGCAGCATGTAAAAGTGCGCCGGCGTCACCGCGAGGGTGAGCACGAACAGTCCCCACAAGGCCGCACGGCGGCTGCGCCACCACAGCAGTCCGGCCGCGCCCAGCAACTCCAGGACACCGCTGACCAGCACGGCTTCGCGCGGCCACGGCATCCACGGCGGCACGATACGCATCTCGGCCTCGGTGAAGACGAAGTGCGCCACACCGCCGATGGCAAACCAGAGGAAAACGAAGGCCAGGGCAGCGCCTGCCGGTTTGCCAGCCGAGGGAGCCGAAGAGTGGGGCGTGATCATGGGCGGCCGGTGTTGACCCGTTTGCTACCAAAAGCATAGCTGGTAGCGCTTGTCTGGAAAGGGCTGGAGCCCTATTTGACCATGAAGCCGCAGCGCGGGGCCCGGTTCATGGGCTGGCGCCATCCACGCGCCGTACACGCTTTGTACACGCGCCGTGACACCGCGGGGCTCAAGGCCTTTGCAGCGCCGGCGGGCAGGCGGGGCCACCGGCCCACGCCTTTTCCGCGCTTTCTGAAGGCGGTGCCTGAAGAGGACCTTACTTCTTCATCGCGTCCTTGCCCATGGCGTCCTTGGCCATGGGATCTTTCTTCATGGCGTCTTTTTTCATGGCATCTTTGGCCATCGTGTCTTTGGCCATGGCGTCTTTGCCCATGGCATCCTTTTTCATGGCGTCCTTGCCCATGGCGTCTTTCGTCATGGCGTCCTTCTTCATCGCATCCTGGGCAAAGGCGCTGGCGCCGGACAAGAGCAGGCAGGCGGACAGAAGGGAGGCAGTCAGTTTTTTCATGGTATTTCCTTGCGTTATGTTGGATCAATCGTCGAGCGACAACGGCGGGATTGCCGTTGCCCTTGTGTCAGGGGCGCCGAGCAGGCTCAGCTGCCTCCGAACCAGTTGTAGCCCTGGTCTTCCCAGTAGCCTCCAGGGTAGGTGTTGGTCACAAAAATCGCCTGGATGTGTTTGGGGTTCTTGTAGCCCAGCTTGGTGGGCATGCGCAGCTTCATCGGAAAGCCGTATTTGGGCGGCAGCGTCTGGCCGTCGTAGGTCAGCGCCAGCAGGGTTTGCGGGTGCAGTGCGGTGGGCATGTCGATGCTGGTGAAGTAGTCGTCGGCGCACTTGAAGCCCACATACTTCGCACCGGTGTCGGCGCCCACCTGCCGCAGGAAGCTGGCAAAGGGCACACCGCCCCATTTGCCGATGGCGCTCCAGCCCTCCACACAGATGTGGCGGGTGACCTGGTCGGTCTGGGGCATGGCGCGCAGCTCGGGCAGTGACCATTTGCGCTTGTCGGCGACCAGGCCGGTGACTTCCAGCCGGTAACTGCTTTCTTCGACCTGGCGGACCTCGTTTTCGCCGTAGTAGGCGTTGAACGGAAAGGGCCGGGTGATCATCGATTCCGGGTAGGTGGGCGCCAGCCGGTTGGGGTCGAACAGCCAGCCCTGCACATCATCGTTGAGGCGCGAGATCCGCGTCAGGGCGGTTTCGATGCCTGCGCTTTCGTCCAGCATGCAGCCGGTCAGCATCGAGAGGCCGCCCAGGGTGAGGGATGCACGCAGGAAGTTGCGGCGCGTGTTGCCCAGCTTGTGGGCGTGGGCTATCCGCGCGGTGGCTTCATCGAGCACGGCGGCGCTGTCGATGTCCAGGCGGGCAGGGGGTCGGATGATCATGGGGTGCTCCTTGCGTCCAAAAAACGGCGGTCAACTCAGCGGCCGCGAACCATGTACAGCAGCGTGCGCGGCACCAGCGCCACCATCACCAGGTGGATCGCCACGAACGCGGCCAGGGCGGCCATCGCAACAAAGTGCACCAGGCGGGCGCCCTCGTAGCCGCCCATCAGTTCGCGCAGCAGCGGAAATTGCACCGACTTCCAGAGCACCAGCCCGGAGAGCACCAGCAGCAGGCTGTCCGCCATGACAAACAGATAGGCCAGGCGTTGCACCATGTTGTAGTGCTGCGGGTCGGCGTGGGCCAGTTTCCCCTTGAGGGCGGCCAGCACATCGGCCACCAGGGCGCGCGGCGAAAGCGGGAAAAACTTGCGCCGCAGCCGTCCGGTGGCGATGTTGAAGCCCAGGTACAGCAAGCCGTTGATGCCCAGCACCCACATGGCGGCAAAGTGCCACTGCAGCGCGCCGCCCAGCCAGCCGCCCAGGGTCAGCCCCACCGGAATCGGAAAGCCCAGAAAAGCCGTGGCGTTGTAGATGCGCCAGCCGCTCATGAGCAGGATCACGACCGCCAGGGCATTGAGCCAGTGCATCAGCCGTAGCCACCCGGGGTGAATCGTTGGTTTGCTGGGTTTCATGGGGATCCTCGCGGTTTCATTGGCTGAACTGCTCGTTCGTCGTGGCCGCGCCGGATTTATTACAGAAATCAGAAAAAAAAGATGGAGCCCGCGGTTGCGGGAACTTCGACGCGCCGTGTTTGCCGGGGCGGCGCGGAGACCGGCACGGCCTGCGGAAAGCTGCTGGGGCTCAGACCACTTGACTTCGAGTGCACTCGAACTTGCCCAATCGCGGTCCTTTCCACTTTTCAGCCAAGGATGTTTCCCATGACCAGCCCATCTTCTTCGAGCCTGCCCACCCCCAAGCAGTTGATGCAATTCATTTTTGCCGCGCTGGCCCAGGGCAAGGGCAAGCCTTTCATCGACGCGATGAGCGACGACTTTTGCTGGATCGTGCAGGGCCGGACCGCCTGGTCGCGCCGGTATGAAGGCAAACAGGTGGTGCGAGAGCAATTGTTCAAGCCGCTGTTTGCGCAGTTTGCCGGCACCTACATCAATCGGGCTTCCTGTTTTGTGGCCGAGGGCGACAAGGTGGTGGTCGAGTGCCGCGGCGAGGTCACCACTCAAAAGGGCGAGTCCTACAACAATCAGTACTGCTACGTCTGCCGCTTTGCGAACGGCCGGCTGGTGGAGCTGGTGGAATACCTGGATACGCAGCTGGTGGCTGCGGTGCTGGACGCGCCGGTCTGAGCGAAGCGGTCAGCGCAGCTGGCTGCTGCCGTCCGCGGCGCGCGCCAGCCACTTGTCGTACATCGCAATCTTGCTGTCCATCAGTGCGGCAGCGGCGCGCAGTTCGTCGGCGCGCTGCTGCACTTTCAGGCGGTGCTGCGCCAGCATGTCGCGGCATTCGGCCAGCGCCGGTTTGCCCTGGCGCACGCCACGCGCATAGGCCTGCATGTCGCGCACGCTCATGCCCGAAGCGCGCAGCCGGTCCAGCAGACCCAGCCACGCCACATGCGCCTGCGAGAACACGCGCCGCCCGCCCGCGTCGCGCGCAGCGCCGGGCATGAGCCGTTGCGCCTCATACCAGCGGATGGTGTGCACGCTGCGCCCGCTCAGGCGCGAGAGTTCGCCGATGCGCAGCGTGGGGGTGTCTTGCAGGAAAAGGGGGGAGCTGACCATGGCCGCATTCTGTCGCAGCCGTCTGGCCGCTTCAACTCCCGCGCGCTGCCCGCGGAAGCGAATTGCTACCAAAACCATAGCTGTTTGCGCCCGTCAGATGAGGGCTGGAAGCCGATTTGATGCCCCAATCCACGGCTTGTCGCTCGCGGGGCGGCAAACCAGCCGCCTTGCTGGGAAAATAGCCGTTTCAGCCCGACGAACCGCGCCATGCCCTTGCCTCCACCCCAAGCCCGAGAACACCTGCACACCCGCGCCGTGGTTTACCGCGGTTACCGCCGCGAGGACGGCCTGTGGGACATCGAAGCCGAGATGACCGACACCAAGACCTATGCGCTGGACCGCTCGGAACGCGGCGAGATGCCGCCGGGCACGCCGATCCACGGCATGGCGATACGCGCGACCGTGGACGACCAGATGACCATCCGCGCCATCAGCACGGCCATGGATCACACGCCGTTTGGTGAATGCCGCGCCGGCGTGCACCCGATGCAGCAGATGATCGGTGTCACCATGGGGCCGGGCTGGCGCCAGGCGATTGAAAAGGCGCTGGGCGGCACCAAGGGTTGCACGCACCTCCGTGAGCTGCTGTTCAACATGGCAACGGCCGCCTACCAGACCGTGCCGGTTTACCGCGAGCGGCTGCGCCGCCAGTCCGGCGTGCCGGAGGCGGCCAACGCCGCGCCGCCCTACCACCTGGGCAAATGCCTGGCCTGGGACTTCAATGGCCCGGTGACCCTGCGCCATTACCCGCAATTCGCCGCTTGGCAGCCGGTCAAGAAGACCTGACCCGCGCCACAACGGCCCTGCGCCTCTGTCACAGCCCGTAACGGCGGGCTGGCCCAAGCGCCTACACTGGCAAGCGATGAAAACGCTCTACCGATGAACAAGCTTTACGAACGCATCCGGCCCGCCGTCACGGCATGGGCCAGCCGGGCCGCCTGGCACCTGCGCCATCCCACGCGGCGTGGTGTCCTGCTGGCGCTGGCGGCGCTGCCCGCGCTGCTGGTGCTGTATTTCCTGCTGCTGATTCCTTTCACGCCCAGCATTCGCGACATCCAGCAGTCGCGCACGCAGCAGCCGGCCATGGTGCTGTCGGCCGACGGCAAGGAACTGGCGCTGTTCAAGCGCGCCAACCGCGACCGCATCAAGCTGGCCGATATCTCGCCCAATGTGGTGGCAGCCCTGATCGCGACCGAGGACCACCGTTTCTATGAGCACCACGGTCTGGACTTCACCCGCATAGGCGGCGCCGTGCTGCGCACCTTTGGCGGCGACCTGCAGGGCGGCTCGACCATCACGCAGCAACTGGCGCGCAACCTGTATCCGGAAGAAGTGGGCCGCTCGCGCAGCCTGACGCGCAAGTTCAAGGAGATCATCACCGCGCTGAAGATCGAGGCGATCTACAGCAAGGACGAGATCCTGGAGACCTACCTGAACACCGTGCCTTTCCTCTACAACGCCTACGGCATCGAGATGGCGGCGCGGACCTATTTCGACAAGTCGGCCGACAAGCTCGACGTGCTCGAAAGCGCCACGCTGGTGGGCATGCTCAAGGGCACCAGTTATTACAACCCGGTGATGAACCCGGAGCGCGCCAAAGAAAGGCGCAACATCGTGCTCGGCCAGATGGTCAAACACAACAAGCTGGACGCCAAGCGCTTTGAAGCGCTTAAGAAGCGTCCGCTCAAGGTCGACTTCGAGCGCCAGACCGAGCCGCTGGGCGCCGCGCCGCACCTGACGCAGTATCTGCGCCGCTGGCTGATCGACTGGGCCGACCGCCACGACTACAACATTTATGCCGATGGACTGGTGATACGCACCACCATTGATTCACGGCTTCAGAAGCTGGCCAACGAGGCGATCACGCGCCAGGCCGACCGGCTGCAGGGCGTGGCCAACAACGAATGGGGACCGCGCGCCTGGGCCGGCAAAAAGGATCTGGTGCGCACCCTGGTGCGCGAAACGCCCGAGTACAAGACGGCAAAGGAGCAGGGCGAAGCCGACGACGCCATCCTCAAGCGCCTGCAGGCCGATACGGCTTTCATGCTGGCCTTGCGCCAGGACAAGACGCGGCTGCAGGCCGGCTTCCTGGCGATGGACCCATCCAATGGTGAGGTCAAGGCCTGGGTCGGCAGCCGCGACTTTGCCAAAGACCCGTTCGACCACGTGCAGCAGGCGCGCCGTCAGGCCGGCTCCACCTTCAAGCCTTTTGTGTACGGCGCGGCCTTCGAAAACGGCGCCAAACCGACCGACACCTACATGGACGACGCGGTGGAAATCCCGCTGGGCGGCAACCAGGTCTGGCGGCCGACCGACGGCGGCGGGCCCAGCTACGCCCCCATGACCTTGCGTGAAGGGCTGATGTATTCCAAGAACACCATCACCGCACAAGTGATGCAAAGCGTCGGCCCGGCCAAGGTTGCCGCGCTGGCCCGGGCCGCCGGCGTGCGCCAGAGCAAGCTGGAAGAGGTGATGTCGCTGGCGCTGGGCACCAGCCCGGTGACGCTCAAGGAAATGGTCGCCGGTTACGCCACCATTGCCAACAAGGGCGCCTACATCGAGCCGATTGTGGTGACCAGTGTGGAAGACCGCAGCGGCAAGGTGCTGGAAACTTACCGCGTCAAGCCGCCCGAGCAGGCCATGCAGGTGTCCACGGCGCAGACGCTGGTGGACGTGATGCGTGGCGTGATTGATGCGGGCACCGGCACCGGCATCCGCAGCCGCTACGGCATCCAGGCCGATGTCGCCGGCAAGACCGGCACCACGCAAGACAACACCGATGGCTGGTTCATATTGATGCACCCGCAACTGGTGGCCGGCGCCTGGGTCGGCTTCAACGACAACCGCATCACGCTCAGTGACTATTGGGGGCAGGGCGCGCACAGTGCGCTGCCCATCGTCGGTGACTTTTTTGCGGCTTCGCTGCGAAGCAAGGTGGTCGATGCCCAGGCGCGTTTTGATGTGCCCAAGAACTCCAGCGCCCCCGCGCCCGAGCCGGAACCAAGCAGCCCGGTGAATGATTGGTTCAACAGCCTGTTTCCCTCGGGTGGCCAGGTGACACCGCCCGCGCAGCCCATGACCACGCCGGACGGCAGCCCCGTTCCCGGTTACCAGCCGCCGCAGGTGCAGGTGCCGCCTGCCCAGCCGGTTCCGCAGGCCGGTCTGCCGCCTGGTGTGGTGATCCCGCCGCAGCCCGCCCCCGCTCCCGCCTACGGCTCGGCCGCGCCGCAGGGCGCCGTACCCAGCCGGCCGGTGACACCGCAGGACAGAAGCACCGGGAGCAGTGGCGGCGGCATCCCCATCCTCCGCGAGTACAACCTGCCCGGCGGCGCTGGCCGGCCCTGAGTTGGCGCGGAGCCGGCGGGGCGCCGTCAGGGCGCAGCGCGAAGGGGGCGGCCTGCCTACAATGGCCCGTCGCTGGCCGCTTGCGCCTGTGCTCCCGCTGACTTGCTGATCCTTCCCCCATGACCACCGGCTCTGCCACCTTGCCTGCGGCCACGCGCCGATCCATCCTGCTGCTGTCTTTTGCCACGTTTTCCAGCATGGCGGTGCAGCGCATCTGCGACGCCATGCTGCCCGAGCTGTCACGCACCTTTTCGGTCAGCCTGACGCAGGCCGCGCAGGTGGTGTCGGTGTTTGCCGTGGTCTACGGTCTGGCACAACTGGTTTATGGCCCGCTGGGGGACCGCTTTGGCAAGTTCGGCCTGGTCACCTTCGGCACGCTGGCCTGCTCCATCGGCAGTGTGCTGGCGGTGCTTGCGCCTAGCCTGGACATGCTGCTGCTGGCGCGGGTGATGGTGGCCATGGGCGCCGCTGCGGTGATCCCGCTGTCCATGGCCTGGGTCGGCGACACCGTGGCTTACGAACTGCGCCAGGAAACGCTGGCGCGCATCGGCCTGGGCACCACCATGGGGCTGGTCAGCGGCCTGCTGGTGGGCGGCGTGGTGACCGACTGGCTGGGCTGGCGCTGGGCCTTCGGGCTGACCACGGTGCTGTTCAGCGTGGTCGGTGTGCTGCTGCTGCTGGACTGGCGCCGACAGCAGGCCGCCGGCACGGTCGCCGTGGCCGCACCGGCCGGGCCGCGCACGACTTACCTGCGCCAGGTCGTGACGATTGTGAGCGGGCGCTGGTCACGCCTGTTGCTGACCGTCATCTTCATCGAAGGGGTGATGGGTTTTGGCGTGCTGGCCATCTGGGCCAGCCACCTGCACGGCGTGCACGGCCTGTCGCTGACATGGTCGGGCGGCATCGTGGCACTGTTCGGCCTGGGCGGCATGGGTTACATGGCGCTGGCGAGGCATTTGATACGGCGCTTTGGCGAACGCGGCCTGGCGCTGCTGGGCGGGGCGGTGGCCGGCGTTTGCGCCATGGTGCTGGGCCTGACGCCCTGGTGGCAGCTTGCGATTCCGGCCAGCCTGCTGGGCGGCTTCGGCTTTTTCATGCTGCACAACACGCTGCAGACCAACGGGACGCAGATGGCGCCCTCCGCACGCGGCACGGCCATGGCGATGTTCTCGGCCGTGTTGTTTCTGGGACAGTCGGTGGGTGTGCTGCTGGCCGCCGGCCTGAGTGCGCGCATCGGCTCCACCGCCGTCGTGGCGCTGGGCGGCGGTGTGCTGATCGTGCTGGGTGCGTTTTTCTCCTGGGGCATCCGGCACCGCGAGCGGCTGCAGGCCGCGCCGTGAGCCCAGGCGCGCTGAAAGCGTGTTTCAATCCTCCATCGGTTTCGTCACCCACCCCCATCAGGCACTTCATGGCATCCGCTCAGGCAATCACCACCGACGACTACAAGCTGTTTCCTTCGCCGCGCAACCGGCATCGGGTCATCTTTGCGCACCAGGTGTTTGTGCCGTATCCCTACATGCTGATCGACATGGACAGCTACGACTTCAAGGGCAAGTTCAGCCTGTTCGCGGCCTGCCGGCTCAGCGACAACAAGATGGGCCAGCTGGTCACGCTGGAGTTGCCGGAAGACGAGGCCCGCTTCAAGGCGCGGTTTGTGCCGGATTGAGTTCTGAGCGGCCACACCGTTCGCCCTGAGCTTGTCGAAGGGTTCGTCAGAAAGCCACAGGCTGCGATCCTTCGGCAGGCTCAGGACAGGCCAAGCTCAGTCCGAACGAATCTGTCTTTTTCTGGGTGAGCTGAACAGCAGTACCGGTAGCGCGGCGGTGCCTGGGTTCTGCAACTTATGCAACAAATCGGCCTCCAGCCCCCGTCCAGCTTGCATGGATAGCTATCAATCCTGTAGCGTCCCGGCTGCCAGGCAGCTTCATGCATACTTGCCGGCATCATGGCGACCGCGCCCCGCAAACCCGCAAAAACAAAGGCCGCGCCGGCACTGAAGAAGCCGCGCACGCCGCGCAGCCACCACTACCACGTCTACGTGATCGAGCTGTCCGACGAGGTCTGGAATGTCGGCCGCTTCCGCCGCGCCAACCCCGACTGGCAGCTCGGCAAACCGTTCGTCTATGTCGGCATGACCGGCCTGGACCCGGACGTGCGCTTCGACAAACACAAGGCCGGCATCCAGGCCAATGTCTATGTGCAGAAGTGGGGCGTGCGCCTGCTGCCGCAGCTCTACGCCATGTACAACCCCATGCCGTATGAAGGTGCGCGCGACATGGAGGTCGAGCTGGGGATTGCGCTGCGGGAGTTGGGGTATGGGGTGTGGCAGGC
>CAMLDT010000013.1 GCA_946479075.1 uncultured Polaromonas sp. | reverse complement strand
TTCCTGAAAACCCAGGTTGGCGCTCCCGGCATGTACAAGTTCTGCAAGAGCATCTTCCCCTGCGGTACGCCGTATGCCAGCGACAACGCCGGCATCTACACCGGCATGGCCAACCCTGCAAAAGCCAAACAGATGCTGGCCGAGGCCGGATACAAGGGGGAACCTGTCGTCCTGATGCGGCCCACCGACCTCGCATCGATTGCGAAGCTGCCGCTGGTGGCCAAGCAACAACTTGAAGCCGCAGGCTTCAAGGTTGACATGCAGCAGTCGGACTGGGCCACGCTGCTGGCACGCCGCGCCAAGAAGGATGCACCGGACAAGGGTGGCTGGAATGCCTTCATGACGGCATGGACCGCAGGTGATATCCAGAACCCCCTGACGATGGCCATGCTCAATGCCACCGGCGACAAGGGCTGGTTCGGCTGGCAGGATGACAAGGTGATCGAAGACCTGAAAGTCAAGTTTGCCCAGGCCGGCACAGAAGCCGAAAAGAAGAAACTTGCCGAACAGTTGCAACTGCGTGCGATTGAGACGGCGTCGCATGTGCATCTGGGCCAGTACAACAACCCGGCGGCCTTGCGCAGCAACATCTCGGGCCTGGTGCCCGGCGGCGCTCAGGTGTACTGGAACATCAAAAAGAACTAGGGCCTCCACGCTTGTCACCTCGTGTACTGCGCTGCCTCCCGCGGCGTCGGCTGGTTTATACCGGTGGTGCTGAGGGTCGCGGCACGCTGACGGGTCTGGTCGTGGTGGCGCCCGGGACATTCCCATGCTGAGGTTTTTGCTACAGCGGCTGCTGGCGACCATTCCGGTGCTGCTGGTGGTTGCTGTGGTGGTGTTCCTGATCCTGCGGCTCACGCCGGGTGATCCGGCGGCCGTGATTGCCGGCAACAACTCGACCAACGAGGACATCGAAAAAATCCGCGAGACCCTGGGTCTCAGCAAGCCGCTGCTGGTCCAGTTCTGGATCTGGTTCAGCGGTGTCTTGCAGGGCGACCTGGGTTATTCCTTTTACCTTAACAAACCGGTTACCGAATTGATTGCGCAACGGCTGGAGCCCACGCTCAGCCTGGCAGGCGGCACGCTGGTGCTCGCCGTGCTGGTGGCGGTGCCGCTGGGCACCATCGCGGCGTGGCGCATGGGCGGCTGGCTGGACCGCTTGCTGTCCGGCTTTTCGGTCGCAGGATTTTCCATTCCGGTGTTCGTCACCGGCTACCTGCTGATCTACGTGTTTGCCGTGCAGCTCGACTGGTTTCCGGTGCAGGGCTACCGGCGTCTGCTCGGCCATGACGGGCAGGGCGTTTGGACCTGGGCGCGTCAGCTGGTGTTGCCCTGGGTCACGCTGGCCATGATTTACGTGGCGCTGATCGCGCGGGTGACCCGCGCCAGCGTTTCGGAAGCGCTGACCGAGGATTACATCCGCACCGCGCGGGCCAAGGGCCTGGCCGAATCCGCGGTGTTGATGCGTCATGCACTGGCCAATGCCGCGGTGCCCATCGTGACCGTGATTGGCATCGGCATGGCCTTGCTGATCGGCGGCGTGGTGGTGACCGAAACGGTGTACTCGATCCCCGGCCTCGGCTCACTGACGGTTGATGCGGTACTGAACCGGGACTTTCCCGTGATCCAGGGGCTGGTGCTGTTTTTCAGCCTGCTCTATGTCGGCGTCAACCTGCTGGTGGATGTGAGCTACCTGTTTCTGGATCCGAGGATCCGTTACTGATGCAGCGTCAATCAGGTCTTTGGCGGCGCCTCTGGGCCAACAGCGCCTTCCGTTTTGGCGTGGGTGTCCTGGGTGCCCTGCTGTTGATCGCTGCAATGGCGCCCTTCCTCGGCACGGTGAACCCGGCCGCGATGGATTCGGCACACATCAATACCGCCGCGGGCGTCCATGGCGAGTTTGCGCAACTCGATGGTACTGCCGTTGCGCACACTTTCTGGATGGGCGCTGATAATTTCGGCCGCGACATTTTCAGCCGCGTGCTTTACGGCACACGCACGTCCTTGCTGGTGGCCTTTTTCACCGCCGCCGTGGCCATCGGTGTAGGGGCGCTGCTGGGCATGCTGGCCGGTTATTTCCGCATCGTTGATGCGGTGCTCATGCGCTTCATGGACGGGCTGATGGCCATTCCGGCGATCCTGCTGGCGATTGCGCTGGTGGCCGCGCTGGGCGCGCAGCTGTGGACAGTGGTGGTGGCTATCGCCATCCCGGAAATTCCGCGCGTCACGCGCCTGGTGCGCTCCATGGTGCTGACGCTGCGCGAGGAACCGTTTGTCGAGGCTGCGCGCGCGCTGGCGACGCCAACGCCGGTCATTTTGTGGCGCCACATCCTGCCCAACGCCATGGCCCCACTGATCGTCCAGGGTACTTTTGTCGCCGCGTCTGCGGTCCTGACCGAAGCCATCCTGAGCTTTCTCGGGCTGGGCCTGCCGGCCGACATCCCGACCTGGGGCAACATCATGGCCGAAGGCCGGGTGCAGTTTACGCAGTACCCGGGCAACGTCTTGTTCCCGGCGCTGTTCCTGGTGCCCACCGTGCTGGCCATCAACCTCCTCGGCGACGGCCTGCGCGATGTGCTCGATCCGAAGTTCTCCAAGCGCAGTCCATGAGCAGCGACATCGAACCTGTTCTTGTGATCGACCGCCTGCATGTGGCCCTGCCGCCCGGCAGCGACCGCGCATATGCGGTTGAAGATATCAGCCTGCGCATCCATGCCGGCAAAACATTGTGTGTGGTCGGTGAATCCGGTTCTGGGAAATCGGTCATGGCCACGGCGGTCATGGGTCTGCTGGCGCGTGAGCTGAAGCCCGGCCCTGGACGCATCGTGCTGCAGGGAGAGTCGCTGCTGGAGGCCAGTCCGCAGCGCCTGCGTGCCCTGCGTGGCCAGGCCATGGGCATGGTGTTCCAGGAGCCCATGACGGCGTTGAACCCGGTCATGACCTGCGGCGACCAGATTGATGAACTGCTACGCCAGCACACCGACTGGAACGCCAAAAAACGCCATCAGGCCGTACGGGACATCGTGCAACGCGTGAAGCTGCCGGAGCCTGAACGCATGATGCGCAGCTATCCGCACCAGCTTTCGGGCGGCCAGCGCCAGCGCATCGTGATTGCGATGGCCGTGATCCTGCAGCCGGCCCTGCTGATCTGCGACGAGCCGACCACGGCGCTCGATGTCACCACACAAAAGGACATCCTCAAGCTGATTGAGGAGTTGCAGGCCGACCTGTCCGGCGGCCACCGCTGCGCCGTGCTGTTCATCACGCACGACATGGGCGTGGTGGCTGACATTGCCGACGAAGTGCTGGTGATGCACCAGGGCCGGGCCGTTGAATACGGCACACGGGATGAAGTGCTGCGCAATCCCCAGGCGGACTACACCAAGATGCTTTTGGCCGCGGTGCCTGGCATGACGCCGCCGCCAGCGCGACCTGCGCCCCAAGGGGGGCCGCTGCTGCGCGGCCACGAGGTCAGCAAGACCTATGGCGCGCGCGACTGGCTGGGCCGCCAGCGGTTCACGCACGCCCTGCAGGCCGCATCGGTGGCGGTGTCAGCCGGCGAAACCGTGGGTGTGGTCGGCGAGTCGGGATCCGGCAAGTCCACCCTCGCGCGCTGCCTGATCCGCCTGATCGACCCGAGCGGCGGCCAGGTGTGGTGGCGCCGGTCCAGCGGGGATGCGGATGCGTCGCTGATCGATGTCGCCGGATTCAACGAAGGCCGCCTGCGGCCCTTGCGCAGCCAGATTCAGGTGGTGTTCCAGGACCCCAACCGTTCACTCAATCCGCGTCGCAAGGTGGGTGACTCCCTGATGGAGGGTGCTATTAATTTCGGAGCTACTCATGCAGAAGCGGCGAGGCTTGCGGCCGAATTGATGCATAAAGTCCGGCTGCCGGTTGAAGGCCTGCAACGTTACCCCAGCCAGTTCTCGGGGGGCCAGCGCCAGCGCATCGCCATTGCGCGTGCGCTGGCTTGCCGCCCGCATGTGCTGGTCGCCGACGAGGCCGTCAGCGCGCTCGACGTCAGTGTGCAGGCACAGATCCTCGCCTTGCTGCGTGAGATTCAGGCCGAGCTTGGCCTGGGGCTGCTCTTTATCACGCATGACCTGCGTGTGGCCGCGCAGTTGTGCGACCGCGTGATCGTGATGCACCAGGGACAAATTGTCGAAGAGGGGCCGACGGCCCAGCTGTATGCCCATCCCCAACATGACTACACGCGCCGGCTGCTGGCTGCGGCGCCGGGAGCTGCCTTTTGACACCACTGAAAGTCCTGATCGCCGGCTACCAGCATGAAACCAACACCTTTGCGCCCCTGAAGGCCGACTGGGCAGCATTCAATCGCGGTGACGTGTTTCCGGCCTTCATGCAAGGCCAGGCCATGCTGGACCAGCTCACGGGCGTGAACCTGCCGGCCGGCGGTTTTATCGCGGCTGCCCAGGCGCGCGGCTGGGCGCTTGTGCCAGCTTCCTGGTGCGGCGCTTCGCCTTCTTCTTACGTCACGCAGGACGCCTTTGAACGCATCAGCGCCGCGGTGCTGGCCGATGTGGCGAAGGGCGGCTTTGATGCCGTTTACCTGGACCTGCATGGGGCCGGCGTGGCCGACCACGTGGACGACACAGAGGGCGAACTGATCGCCCGCATCCGCGCGCTGGTGGGCCCGGACCTGCCCATCGTCGCCAGCCTGGACCTGCACGCCAATGTGACCGAAGCCATGCTGGCGCAGGCCGATGCGCTGGTGGCCTACCGCACCTACCCGCACATCGACATGGCTTCCACCGGCGAACTCACCGCCGAATTGCTGGCGCGCCGCATGGCGCGGGGGCGCAAGGAGGATGGCCAATTCCGGCGCCTGCCTTTCCTGATTCCCCTGAATGCACAAAGCACCTGGATGGCGCCGGCGCAAGGCCTGTATGACGCGCTCGCAAAAGCCGATGCGCAGTTCGGTGTGCGCCTGAGTTTTTGCATGGGTTTTCCTGCCTCCGACTTCGGCGAGTGCGGACCCATGGTCTGGGCTCATGGCGAGCGCGCGAAGGAGGCGCTTGCGCACCTTTACGACCGCGTGGCCGAGCCGTCGCAATGGACGCTGGACTTTTTGCCGGCGCAGGACGCGGTCGCCTTGGCGCTGACCCGTGCGGCCGGCCTGCAGACGCCACTGGTCATCGCCGACACCCAGGACAATCCGGGCGCCGGTGGCAGCAGCAACACCACCGGCTTGCTGCATGCCTTGCTGGCGCAGGGCGCGGGCCGCCAGTTCGCTGGCCAGGTGGCGCTGGGGCTGATGTTTGATCCGCAAGCAGCCGAGGCTGCGCATGCCGCCGGCGTGGGGGCCACCGTCATCCTCAGCCTGGGACAGTCGGTGCCGACCTTCACCGGCCAGTCCAGCGATCCGCCGGTCACCGGCCAGTTCACCGTGCGCGCGCTCAGCGACGGCCGGGTCACGCTCAAAGGCCCGATGATGACCGGCATGGCCGCCACGCTGGGGCCCTGCGCCTGCCTGGAGATAGCCGGCGTGCTGGTGGTGGTGGCCAGCGGGCAGATGCAGATGCTGGACCGCGAACTGTTTCGCATGGTCGGCATCGCGCCCGAAGCCATGAAGATCATCGTGGTCAAAAGCTCCAACCACTTCCGCGCCGACTTCACGCCGCTGGTGGCCGATGCAGGCCGCGACATCATCGTGGCGAAAGCCGCCGGCCCGATGGCGGCCGACCCGACCGACCTGCCGTGGAAAAACCTGCCTGCTTCGATGCGGCGCAAACCCTAGTTCGATTTGCAGCTTTTTGGAGTAACCGATGACGCCTTCTGCCCATCGCATCGACCTTGCCGACTGCAGCGCGACAGAACTGTTGCAGCTTTACCAAAGCGGTGAGGCCTCGCCGGTGGAGGCCACCCGTGCGGTGTTGGCCCGCATCGAGGCGCTGAATCCGCAGCTCAATGCCTTCTGCCTGGTAACGCACGAAACCGCCCTGCAAGCCGCGCGCGACAGCGAGGCCCGCTGGAAGCGCTCACGCGAGGGCGGTGCCGCATGCGCTGAACTCGACGGTGTGCCGGTCTCCATCAAGGACCTGATTCTTACGCGCGGCATGCCCACCCTGCGCGGCAGTCACACGGTGGATGCGAACCAGCCCTGGGAGGTGGACGCGCCCGTCACCGCCCGGCTGCGCGAAGCCGGCGCCGTCATCCTGGGCAAGACCAACACCCCTGAGTTCGGCTGCAAGGGCGAAACCAATTCGCCGCGCACCGGCATCACGCGCAATCCCTGGGATGTGTCGAAAACGCCGGGCGGCTCGTCCGGTGGCGCGGCGGCCGCGGTTGCGTCGGGCATGGGGCCGCTGGCCGTCGGCACCGACGGCGCCGGTTCGGTGCGCATCCCGGCCGCGTTTTGCGGCAACTTCGGCTTCAAGCCGAGTTTTGGGCGTGTGCCCGCCTATCCGCTGTCGCCTTTCGGTTCGGTGGCGCATCTGGGGCCGCACAGCCGCAGCGTGCGTGATGCGGCGCTGATGATGAATGTGCTGAAGAAGCCCGATGCGCGCGACTGGACGGCGCTGCCGCCCGACAGCAGAGACTACCTGCAGGGCCTGGAGGACGGCATTCGTGGCCTGCGCATTGCGTGGTCGCCCACACTGGGCTACGCCAAAAACGTGCACCCCGAGGTGGCGCGGTTGGTGGCGCAGGCGGTGGAATTGCTGTCGGACCTGGGCGCCCATGTTGAACAAATCGATCCCGGCTTCGACGATCCGCTGGAGATCACCACCGGTCTGTGGTTTGCCGGCGCATGGACGGTCTGGAACACGCTGACGCCGGCACAGCAGGATCAAACCGATCCCGACTTCCGCGCCGAGGCGATGCTGGGTGAAAAGCTCAGCCTGCTGGACATCCAGCGCCTGAATTTGCAGCGCGGCGCACTGGGCTCGCACATGCGCCAGTTCATGCAGCGTTTTGACCTGCTGGTCACGCCCAGTGTGGCGGTGCCGGCTTTCGAGGCGCGGCCCGCCGGCCACACGCCCATGGACCCGGTGGCCATGCTGGGCTGGACGCCGTTTTCCTATCCTTTCAACCTGACCCAGCAGCCGGCCAGCACCGTGCCCTGCGGACTGACCGCCGATGGCCTGCCGGTCGGCCTGCAGTTCGTCGGACCGATGTTTGGTGACGCGCTGGTGCTGCGTGCCTCGCGCGCCTATGAGGCGGTGCGTGCCGGCACCGTGGATTTCGGGCGGCCGTTCCGACCGCGCTGAGGCCGTCCTCAACCTGTTCATAATCCTGTCACATGACTTTTCTAGCACTTGACGTGGGCAACACCCGCCTGAAGTGGGCCCAGTACGAGGCCCCGCTCGCGGGATCGCGCGTGCTGGCCCACGGCGCGGTGTTCCTGGAGAACATCGACAAGCTCGCCGATGAAGAATGGAACAACCTGCCTGCACCCACGCGCATCCTCGGTTGTATCGTGGCCGGCGACGCGGTCAAGCGCCGCGTGGTCGAGCAGATGGAGCTTTGGGATGTCGCCCCGCGCTGGGTGATTCCGAGTGCCCAGGAAGCCGGCGTGACCAACGGTTATGACCACCCCGCGCGCCTGGGCGCGGACCGCTGGGTCGCGATGATAGGCGCGCGGCACCGCCTGCTGGCCCGCGGCATCCGCAAACCCTGTGTGGTGGTGATGGTCGGCACGGCGGTCACCGTCGAAGCCATCGACGCATCCGGCCGTTTCCTCGGCGGCATCATCCTGCCGGGCCACGGCATCATGCTGCGCGCGCTCGAATCCGGCACGGCCGGCCTGCATGTGCCCACCGGTGACGTGAAGGATTTCCCCACCAACACCAGCGACGCGCTGACCAGCGGCGGGACGTTCGCGATTGCCGGGGCGGTGCAACGCATGGTCGAAAACGTCACGCGGCATTGTGGCGAGGCGCCGGAATGCATCATGACCGGCGGCGCCGGGTGGAAGATGGGCCCCAGCATGTCGGTTCGCTTCGAACTTGTGGAAGGGCTGATTTTTGATGGCTTGCTGGAGATTGCCTCGCGGCGGTTTCCGGTGGAAGCCTGACCCACTGCAAGGGGCTTGCTATAAATTCAATAGCTGCTCGCGCTCGCCCAGTATGGGCGGGAGCCCTAAAACCCTTGTAAATCCAGCTGGCTTACTCGCCCCAGGGCAGCATCAAGGTCACGATCGACAGCTTGGCAAACTCCGGAATGAACTCGTCGATGATGCGCTGGGGTTCGGGGCAGAGCGTGCTGTCGGTGATCACGCCAAACTGCACGCCGCCGCCGTAGCTCAGGATGGAGACGCCCAGCCCGACGTCGCCGGACTGCGGCACCCAGAACATGCTTTGCTCCAGGGTTGATCCGCAAAACTTGAGCTTGTCGCGCGGGCCCGGCACGTTGGTCATGACGGCGGTGGTTTTTTTTGCGAACAGGTTCAGCATCGCGTCCTGCGCAGGCTTGATCAGCAGGCCGGCAATCGCCAGCAGGCTGAAGGCCAGCAGCGGCTGGTAGCTGCCCTTGAGCGCGGCCATGCGCCTGCGCACTTCATACACACGCTCGATGGGGTTGTCGACGCCGATGGGCAGCACCAGTGGCACCAGGCCAAAACGGTTGCCGAGCTTGTAGGCTTGCTCCATGGGCCGCAGGTTCACCGGTACCATGGCGCGGATTTCCTGGCCCTTCACATCGTCGCCATGCGACTTGAGGTATTCGCCGATGGCGCCGGCCACGCAGCTCAGCAGCACGTCGTTGATCGAGCAGTTCAGCGCCTTGCCAACGGCCTTGACCTCGTCGAGCGGGATTGGCTGGCACCAGGCCACCTTTTTGGTCGTGCCCGGTTTGCCCTTCAGCCGCGTCTTCGAATCGTCCGGCATCAGCGCCAGCGCTGCGCCGTCTTTCAGCACCTGCAGCATGACCTTGGCCATGTCGAGCGAGCCGGCCATGCCTTTTTGCGGGTCACTGAGCAGGTGCAGCGAACGCACGGCCCCTTCGCCGGCCGCGCCCAGCGCCTTGACCGTCAGGTCGGTGAACGGCTTGAGCAGTGTGTCGGCAATCCAGTCTTCGGCGCCGCCACCCGTGTCCTTTTTGCGCCGCTCGGGGGGCGCGGCGCCGCCGTCCACCAGTGACATGGTCACCGAGATCAGGGCGATGCCGTCCGCGATGCAATGGTGGATGCGCACAATCATGGCGCTGCCCTTGACACCGTCGGGGCCGGTGTAATCCTCGATCAGGTGGATCTGCCACAGCGGGCGCTTGCGGTCCAGCGGCTGCATGGCGAGTTCGGCCACGCGGTCCTGCAACAGCTCCTGCGCCTTGCCCTTTGCGGACCGGGGCAACTTCTCGGCAATGACGTGGTTTTTGACGTCGAAGTAACGGTCATTGACCCAGGTGGCGCCGGCCGCGTCTTCCATCACCCGCTGTTTGAAGCGCGCGTACTTGAGCAGGCTGCCTTCCAGGCGTTCACACACCGCGGCGTGGCTGACACCCGGCGTGAGCTGCCAGACGCCGACAATCATCATGAGGTTGGAAGGCGTATCCATGCGCAGCCAGGCGGTGTCCACCTTGCTCATGCGCTCGCCCGACAGACCCAGGGTGCCCGAGACCGCACGCGTCACGTTTTTCTGTACATTCTTCGCGACTTTTTTGCCCGCAGCCCGGGCCGTTACGCGTGTGACCATGAAATCTCCAGATAAACATCAAAGGCGAGGGGACCCTCTTTCGCAGGGCCGCCCCGGGAAAAATAAGCGGCCTGTGCACCCTTCGACAGGCTCAGGGCGAACGGCTTGGCCACGAGCGTGGGGGCAAGGGTCTATTTTGCGGGCAACGGTGTGGCTAAGATACCGGGCAGTTACCCCAATTCATGGGGCCTTCCCCACCCTTACGGAGCAACTTCATGTCAGACCTCAAAGCCGCATTCGACAAGGCCATGGCCGATTCCAAAAACCTCAGTGAGCGGCCCGACAACGCCACCTTGCTGAAAATTTACGCACTCTACAAACAGGGCAGCGGCGGTGACAACACGGAGAAGAAACCCGGCTTCAGCGACATGGTCGCCCGTGCCAAGTGGGATGCATGGAGCAAGCTCAAGGGCACTTCGCAGGAAGACGCGATGCAGCAATACATTGACCTGATCGAGTCGCTGAGCTGACCTCCAGCCGGGGCGCCGCAAGCCGCCGAACGTCCCTCAGGCGTAGCGCTTGCTGCGCAGGTTGTTTTTCATTTCCCTGAGCAGCGGCTGCAGTTTTTCTCCACCGATGCGCAGCGCGACACAGGTGGCCAGAATGTCAATGATCATCAGGTGCAGCAGGCGCGACACCATGGGGCTGTAGCGGTCGTAGCCTTCGGGATGGTCGGCGGCCAGATGGATGTGGCCGGCCGAAGCCAGTGGTGAGCCGCTGGCGGTGACGACGATGGTGGTTGCGCCATTCTTGCGCGCAATGCTTTCGGCGTCCATCAGGTCGCGCGTGCGGCCCGAATTCGAGATGATCACCACGCAGTCCCCGGGCCCCAGCATCGAGGCACTCATGACCTGCATGTGCCCGTCGCTGTAGGCGATGGCGTGCACACCCAGGCGGAAAAACTTGTGCTGTGCGTCCTGCGCGACGATGCCGGAGTTGCCGGCGCCGAAAAACTCGATGCGGTGCCCGGTTTTATAGGTGGCGGCCAGTGCCTGCGCGGCTTTTTCAATGGCTGCCGAGCTGGCGTCATTGCGGTATTTGAGGAAGGCCGCCACGGTGTTGTCGATGACCTTGACCAGCACGTCGCTGGTCTTGTCGTCGGTATCGACGCTGCGGTGGATAAAAGGCACACCTTCACTGACACTGCCGGCCAGCTTGAGCTTGAAGTCCGACAGCCCGTCATAACCGACGCTGCGGCAAAAGCGGATCACCGTCGGTTTGCTCACATGCGCGCGCGAGGCCAGCTCCGTCACCGGCAGATTTGCAAAAGCCCGCGGATCGCCCAGCACCAGGTGCGCGACCCGCTGCTCCGCCGGCGCCAGCGAGGGAAGCGACGCCTTGATCCGGTCTAACACTCCTCGCTCCAGCAATAGTCGTCCCTGGCAATCATCGCGCTAGAGGCGCTCGGTCCCCAGGTGCCCGCCGCATAGGGACGCGGCGCGGAGGGGTCTTGCTGCCAGGTGTCGAGGATGGGTTCGACCCAGCGCCAGGCTTCTTCCTGTTCGTCGCTGCGCACAAACAGATTGAGCCGGCCGTTGATCACGTCCAGCAGCAGGCGCTCATAGGCGCCGACACGTTCGGCGCCGAAGCGCTTGTCAAAATCCAGGTCCAGTTGCACCGGCGCCAGCGTCTGGCTCGCAGCACGTCCTCCGGCGCGGTTGTCCTGGCCCTGGGCGAACAGGTGCAGTTCCAGCCCGTCTTTGGGCTGCAGGTTGATCACCAGCCGGTTGCCCGCGCCTTGCGGTGACTTGAAGATCGCGTGCGGCGTGGGCCGAAAATTGACCTCGATGTGCGCGTCGCGATCCGCCAGGCGTTTGCCGGTGCGGATGTAAAACGGCACGCCGGCCCAGCGCCAGTTGGCAATCTCGGTACGCAGGGCCACAAAGGTCTCGGTGCGGCTCTCGGGATTCACACCACTTTCCTGCAGATAGCCGGGCACCGCCTCGCCATCGATGGTGCCGGCCGCATACTGCCCGCGCACCACGTGCTGCTTCAGGCTTTCCGGCGTCCAGGGCTTGAGCGAACGCAGCACCTTGAGCTTTTCGTCGCGGATGGCGTCGGCATGCGCATTGATGGGCGGCTCCATGCCGATGGCGCACAGCAGTTGCAGTGCATGGTTCTGCACCATGTCGCGCAACGCGCCGGTGCTGTCGTAAAAGGCACCGCGTTTTTCAACGCCGAGTTCTTCGGCAATCGTGATCTGGATGTTGGCAATGGTTTCCCGCCGCCACAGCGGCTCGAACAGCGAGTTGCCGAAACGCATGGCAAACAGGTTCTGGACCGAGGGCTTGCCGAGGTAATGGTCGATGCGGAAGATCTGCTTTTCGGGCAGCACCTTCAGCACCGCCTCGTTGATGGCGCGGTTCGAGGCCAGGTCGTGGCCCAGCGGCTTTTCCAGCACCACCCGGGTTTGCGGACCGTTCAGTCCCACGGCGGCCATGTTTTCGCAGATGCCGGTGAACAGCGCTGGTGCCGTGGCCAGGTACATCACCACGGTGTCGGCCTGGCGGGCTTTGAGGGTTTCAGCGAGTTGCGCGTAGTCGGCCGCCTGGGACAGGTCCATGCGCAGGTAGTGCAGCAGGGCGGCAAAACGCTCGAACTCGTCGCCGCTGGGCCGCTTGGCGAGCTCCACGCTGTCAAACCGCGATTGAATCAACGCGCGGTACTGCTCGTCGCTCATGCTGTCCCGGCCGACGCCGATGATGCGTCCATTTGCGGGCAGGGATCCGTGCCGGAAGGCCTGGAACAGCGCGGGCATCAGCTTGCGCCAGGTCAGGTCGCCGGTGCCGCCAAACAGGACCAGGTCAAAGCTCATAGTGAATCGCCATGTAATAAAGTTTCATATTCTGTGCGCATAATCGTAACTCAATCGAGGCCCTTTCCGACAGCCTTGCCGACACCAGCCCTCTACACTTTGACCATGAACCAACTCGACGCGCTCAAACAGTTCACGACCGTGGTGGCCGACACCGGCGACTTCAAGCAGCTCGATGCCTTCAAGCCGCAGGACGCCACCACCAATCCCTCACTGATCCTCAAGGCGGTGCAAAAACCCGAGTACCAGCCGCTGCTGGCCGAGACCATGGCCACATTCCGCGGCCGGGCGCTGGACGAGACCATGGACCGCCTGCTGGTGCGTTTTGGCTGCGAAATCCTGTCCATCATCCCGGGCCGCGTCTCCACCGAGGTTGATGCGCGATTGAGTTTTGACAGCAATGCGACCTTCACGCGCGGCGAACGCATCATCGAGCTGTACGAAGCCGAAGGCATCCACATCGACCGCGTGCTGATCAAGGTGGCGGCGACCTGGGAAGGCATCGAGGCCGCGCGCCGCCTGGAAGACCGCGGCATCCACACCAACCTGACCCTGCTGTTTTCGTTTTGCCAGGCCGTGGCTTGCGGCCAGGCGAAGGTGCAGCTGATCTCGCCGTTTGTGGGGCGCATTTACGACTGGTACAAGAAATCGGCGGGTAGCGGCTGGGATGAAGCGGCCCAGGCCGGGGCCAACGATCCCGGTGTGAAATCGGTGCGCGAGATCTACAACCACTACAAACATTTCGGAATCACCACCGAAGTCATGGGCGCGAGTTTTCGCAACCTCGGCCAGATCACCGCGCTGGCCGGCTGCGACCTGCTGACCATCAGCCCGGAACTGCTGGCGCAACTGGCCGCCAGCGACGCGCCGCTGCAGCCCGCGCTGGACGCGAAAGCCGCGCAGGCGCTGGATCTGCCGGCCGTCAACTTCGACGAGGTGACCTTCCGTTACGCGCTCAATGAAGACGCGATGGCGACCGAGAAGCTGGCTGAGGGCATACGCGCGTTTGCTGCGGATGCAGTCAAGCTTGAAAAACTGATGCTGGCCGCATGAGTGAAGCCATGATTCGCTGCGACCAGACACCGGCGTGGGCGGCGCTGCAGGCGTACTACGCCACGGCGGGCAAACCCTTTGATCTGCGTGATGCGTTTGCGGCCAATCCGCAGCGTTTTGCCGAGTTCAGCCAGGACGCGCCCCATGTGTTTGCCGACCTGTCGAAAAACCTGATCGACGGGCCCGCGCAGACGCTGCTGCTGGACCTGGCGCGCCAGTGCGGGCTAGAGGAACGCCGCGACGCGATGTTCGCGGGAGACCGCATCAACCGCACCGAAAACCGTGCCGTGATGCACTTCTTGTTAAGAAATCCGGCTACAGCCCTTGCTGGACGGGCGCAAGCAGCTCCTGAAAACATAGCAAACGAGCTTGCCGAAGTGCATCGGACACTGGACGCCATGCTGGCGTACGCCGAGCAGGTGCGCAGCGACGAGGCCCTCACCGACATCGTCAACATCGGCATCGGGGGCTCGGACCTGGGCCCGCAGATGGCGGTGCTGGCGCTGGATGAATTTCGCCTGCCGGGCAAGCGCCTGCACTTTGTCTCCAACATCGACGGTCAGGAACTGGCCACCGTGCTGGCCCGGATCAAGCCCGAAAGCACGCTGTTCCTGATCGCCTCCAAGACCTTCACCACGACAGAGACGATGACCAACGCGGCATCGGCCAAGCAGTGGTTCGAGGCGCAGGGCGGCACCGACATCGCCCGCCATTTCGCCGCCCTGACCACCAACGTCGCGGCAGCACGGGACTTCGGCATCAGCACCACCTTCGGCTTCTGGGACTGGGTGGGCGGGCGTTATTCGCTGTGGTCGGCGATCGGCTTGCCGCTGGCGATTTCCATTGGCGCGCAGGGTTTCCGCGACTTTCTGGCTGGCGCCCATGCGATGGACGAGCATTTCCGGACCGCGCCGCTGGCCCACAACCTGCCGGTACGCCTGGGCCTGCTGGACGTCTGGTACCGCAACTTCCATGGCTTCACCAGCCGCAGCATTGCGCCCTACAGCAGCCCCTTGCGACGCTTGCCGGCCTACCTGCAGCAGCTCGAAATGGAGAGCAATGGCAAACGTGTTGACCTGCAGGGGCAGGCCCTGCCGTTTGCGACCGCGCCGGTGCTGTGGGGTGAACCCGGCACCAACGGCCAGCATGCCTACTTCCAGATGCTGCACCAGGGCACCGAGGTGGTGCCGGTGGAATTTGTCGCCGTCCGGAAAGCGGCGCGCAGCCTGCCGGGCCACCATGACAAGTTGTTGGCCAACGTGCTGGCGCAGGCACAGGCGCTGATGCAGGGCAAGGACGATCCAGGCGGCCACCGGCATTTCCCCGGCAACCGTCCCAGCACCTTCCTGCTGCTGGACAGCCTGGACCCGGCCAGCCTCGGTGCGTTGATCGCACTGCAGGAGCACCGCGTATTTGTCAGCGGTGCGATCTGGGGCATCAACAGTTTCGACCAGTGGGGCGTCGAGCTCGGCAAAGTGCTGGCACGCGACCTGGAACCCCGGCTGGCCACAGGGGACAGCAGCGGCCTCGACGGATCGACAGCCGGACTGTTGCAAAAAATCACTTCGAACTGATTGTCAGCGCTTGCGTGAAGTATTCCGTTGCGGGGCCATGGACCTTCGTGGTCAACTGCCCGCATCTGTCTGCAACCCTTCACGCCTCATGCTGCCTCCCATCGCTCCTGCCTTCCCGCTCCGCTGTTTCAGCGGCCTTGTTGCCCTGGCGCTGGTGCTGGGCCTTGTGGCCGGCTGCGCCACGAGCCCCGGCCCGGATGCCGACGCCGACACCGACGAGCCGGTGTCCCAGGGCGGAACGCTGGGACCGGCGCCTGAGGTCACCGGCACGGCCTGGGCGCAGTTGAGCGTTCCCGCCAGGAAGGGCGGGCTCAGGGAGGATGACCTGGTCTGGGAGATCTTCCGGGTACCCGGCAAACAAGCCACACGCTACAGCTATGTGCGGCACGAAGGCCGGGACTCGGTGCGCGCTGTGGCGGATGCAGCGGGCAGCATTCTGCGGCACCGCCATCGCATCGAGCCTGCCGACCTGGGCAACATCAGTTTTTCGTGGAATGTGCCGACGCCCGGGGCCGATACCAATGCGTCGCTGGCGACACTGGAAGATGTGCCGGTGCGCGTGGTGCTGGCCTTCGAGGGCGACCGGTCCCGTTTTTCCGTCAAGAATGCCTTGTTGTCGGAGTTGAGCCTGCTGCTGACCGGCGAAGAACTGCCTTTTGCGACCCTGATTTACAGCTGGTCGCGCGTGAACAAGCCCGGCGATGTGGTGCTCAATGACCGCACCGACCGCATTCGCAAGATCGTGGTGGATGCGGGCGACCGCGGTTACAACCAGTGGTTAAGCCACGAGCGCGACATCCGGGCCGATTACCGCAAGGCCTTTGGTGAGGAGCCCGGGGCCCTGCTGAGCTTTGCGGTGTTTACCGAAGGCGAAAAAAATGAGGGCCAGTTGCAGGCTTTTTATGGTCCGTTGAAGCTCTTGCCTGCGGCCGCGATGGCACAAAAATAGGCGGGCACCAGATCCGTACCCGGGGGCCATAAAAAAACCCGCAGGGCTCGCGCCCTGCGGGTTTTTTGTTGTCCGAAATCTGCGGACGGCGTAGCAGTAGCCGGATTACATGCCCATGTCGCCCATGCCGCCCATGCCGCCCATACCACCAGGCATGCCGCCGGCGCCGCCAGCGCCAGACTCGTCTTTCGGAGCCTCGGCCACCATGCACTCGGTCGTCAGCATCAGCGACGAGACGGAAGCTGCATTTTGCAGGGCCGTGCGGGTCACTTTCGTGGGGTCCAGGATACCCATGTCGATCATGTCGCCATAGGTGCTGTTGGCGGCGTTGTAGCCGTAGTTGCCCTTGCCGGCCAGCACGGCATTGACCACAACGCTTGGCTCTTCACCGGCGTTGGAGACGATGATGCGCAGCGGCTCTTCGATGGCGCGCAGGATCAGCTTGATGCCGGCGTCCTGGTCAGCGTTGTCGCCCTTGATGGCGCCAGCAGCCTGCTTGGCGCGCAGCAGCGCCACACCGCCACCAGCCACAATGCCTTCTTCCACAGCAGCGCGGGTCGCGTGCAGGGCGTCTTCCACGCGGGCTTTTTTCTCTTTCATCTCGACTTCGGTGGCAGCGCCAACCTTGATCACGGCAACACCGCCGGCCAGCTTGGCCACACGTTCCTGCAGTTTTTCGCGGTCGTAGTCGCTGGTGGCTTCTTCGATCTGGACACGAACCTGCTTGACGCGGGCTTCGATGTCAGCAGCCGCACCGGCGCCGTCGATGATGATGGTGTTTTCCTTGCCGACTTCGATGCGTTTGGCCTGGCCGAGGTCAGCCAGCGTCACTTTTTCGAGCGTCAGGCCGACTTCTTCAGCGATGACCTTGCCGCCGGTCAGGGTGGCGATGTCTTCCAGCATGGCTTTGCGGCGGTCGCCGAAACCAGGCGCCTTCACAGCCACAACCTTCAGGATGCCGCGGATGGTGTTGACCACCAGCGTGGCCAGGGCCTCGCCTTCGACGTCTTCCGAGATGATCAGCAGCGGACGGCTGGACTTGGCCACCTGCTCCAGGGTGGGCAGCAGGTCACGGATGTTGCTGATCTTCTTGTCGTAGAGCAGCACAAACGGGTTGTCCAGAATCGCGGACTGCTTTTCAGGATTGTTGATGAAGTAAGGGGACAGGTAGCCGCGGTCAAACTGCATGCCTTCAACCACGTCGAGCTCGCTGTTGAGCGACTTGCCGTCTTCAACAGTGATGACGCCTTCCTTGCCAACCTTGTCCATCGCCTCGGCGATGATCTTGCCGACTTCGTCGTCGCTGTTGGCGGAAATGGTACCGACCTGGGCAATTTCCTTGCTGGTGGTGGTGGGCTTGGAGGCTTTTTTCAGCTCCTCGACCAGGGCCGTGACAGCCTTGTCGATGCCGCGCTTCAGATCCATCGGGTTCATGCCGGCGGCGACATATTTCATGCCTTCGCGGACGATGGCCTGGGCCAGAACGGTCGCGGTCGTGGTGCCGTCACCAGCGATGTCGGAGGTCTTGGAAGCGACTTCCTTGACCATCTGCGCGCCCATGTTCTGCAGCTTGTCTTTCAGTTCAACTTCCTTGGCCACGGACACACCGTCCTTGGTCACGGTGGGGGCGCCGAAGGAGCGCTCCAGCACCACATTGCGGCCTTTGGGGCCCAGGGTGACCTTGACCGCGTTGGCCAGGATGTTCACACCCTCGACCATGCGTGCGCGGGCTTCGCCGCCGAAAATGACGTCTTTTGCTGCCATGTTAATTCTCCAGATTCAGTTAATAAGGGTTGCAGTGAATAAGTAAGCGAAAACTTACTTTTCGACCACTGCGAACAGGTCTTCTTCTTTCATGACCAGCAATTCGTCGCCATCGACCTTGACGGTCTGGCCGCTGTACTTGCCGAACAGGACGCGGTCACCGACCTTCACGCCAACAGGGCTCACATCGCCCTTGTCGTTCTTCTTGCCCGGACCGACGGCCAGCACTTCGCCCTGATCAGGCTTTTCGGCGGCGCTGTCAGGAATGACGATGCCAGAAGCAGTTTTGGTCTCGTTTTCAACACGTTTGACGATCACGCGGTCGTGCAGGGGACGAAGTTTCATGGATGGCTCCTGAAGAGAAACAGTGGTTTTTTGAATCAAAAACAAGCGCATGAGCGCCTGCAGTGAGTGGGCTGGATGGAGTGGTTGTTAGCACTCAATACCATCGAGTGCTAATCATAAGGGGGTTTATACCGAGTTTCAAGCCGGGCCGATGAAAAAATCTGGCGCGGGCTTGCCTCCGTGGGGCTTTTGCGGGGGATGCAAGGGCCGCGGCCTGTCCTACAAAAAATCCGGTGGCGTCTGACAGGACGGAGCCGAACGCCTTCATACAGTCAAGATGAAAGATCGGCAGAACCCACAACCCACAAAACCCAATAAATCGGGGGCACAGCCCACGCCCTGGAGGACTTATGACCCAGTTTGTGATTCATATGCACACGCGCGCCAGCCCCACGGGTTCGCGTCACAACATGTTCACGTCCGGGCACGCCCCGAAATCGCCGGCTGGCGCCAGCGGGACGGTTCGCCAGAGCTGGCCGTTTTTGGTGAACTCCGGTCACACCACCACCGTGCAGGCGGCGAAAACCCCATGCAACCCTTCCGGCTTTGCCAGCTGATCCGGGCCACTGTTCACCACTTGAGCATCAACTGAGGAAACACCATGGCTGAAGCAAGCGTGGGGCAGGGCCGCCCCGAAGATGACAACGAAAACAAGGTGCGCAAGGATTCAAAGCCCAGCAAGACCTTTGGCGAGGAAGGCACAAACAAGACGCAACCCGAACCCGATCCGAATGCCCGGCCTTCCGATGTGGGCAACGGCGGAAAATTTATTGAGCCCACGCCCTTCACGCGCTGAGCCTGACGCGAACAACAACGCCAACGCCAACGCCAATGCCGACCAGCCACCGCATGCGGTGGCTTTGTCGTTTGGTACGCAGGTGTCCTGGCTGGCAGCGGCCTGGAGCCGTTACGCCATTTGGTGATACGCGATTGGCCTTCAGTCCTACAGCAAGCTGTGAAGGCAAAACTGGAATTTTCCGGTGCTGCTGGGTATTCTTTTTTCAAGAATAACTTCGCATTGCATCAATGAAGATTCAGGAAAAACCCACGGCATCATCGCTCCTGTCCACAGGCGTTGCGGGACTGGACAACATCCTTGGCGGGGGCCTGACCAGGGACCGCATCTACCTGATCGAAGGTGAGCCAGGAACGGGTAAAACCACCACCGGACTGCAATTCCTGGTGGAAGGCGCCAAACACGGGGAATCGGTGGTTTACATCACCCTTGCCGAGACCAGGGCGGAACTGGAGGGGGTGGGCCAGTCGCATGGCTGGGACATGGAGGGCATTCACATCCAGGAAGTCCTGCCGTCCGAGAACCTGTTGCAACCCGAAGCGCAGTACACCATGTTCCATCCTTCTGAGGTGGAAATGGGCACCACCATGCAACTGATTCTTGCGGCCATTGAGGAGCGCAAACCCACCCGCGTGGTCATCGACTCGCTGTCCGAGCTGCAATTGCTGGCCGATACGCCCTTGCGCTACCGGCGCCAGGTATTGGCCCTGAAGCAGTTTTTCGCCAGCCGCTCCTGCACCGTGATGATGCTGGATGACCGCACGGCCGCCGGCATCGATTTGCAGGTGCGCAGCATCGCGCACGGTGTGATCACTCTGGAGCAGTCGGTCAAGGAATATGGCGCTGAGCGGCGCCGGGTCCGCGTGGTGAAGTACCGCGGCATGGCTTTTCGCGGCGGCATGCACGACTACGACATCCAGTACGGCGGACTGTGTGTTTATCCCCGGCTGGTCGCGGCGGAATCGCGTGTCATGGAAAAACGCGAGCAGCTCAAAAGCGGCCTGGCCGCGCTCGACGCCCTGCTGGGTGGTGGACTGGAAGAGGGTGCCAGCACGCTGATTGCCGGCCCGCCCGGCACCGGCAAGACCTCCCTGGCATCACAGTTTGTGGCCGCAGCAGCAAAACGCGGCCAGCGCAGTGCCATGTTTCTTTTCGAGGAAGCCGCCAACAACCTGCTCAATCGCGCTGACGGTCTGGGCATGGGCGTGCGGGACTCCTATGACAAAGGTTTGCTGACCATCCAGCAAATCGATCCGGCCGAGCTGTCGCCGGGAGAGTTTGCGACGGCCGTGTGCAAGGCTGCGGACAATGGCGCTAAGGTGGTGGTGATCGACAGCATCAACGGCTACCTCAATGCGATGCCCGACGAACGCTTTCTGACCACCCACCTGCACGAGTTGCTGACTTACCTGGGGCAGCGCGGGGTGGTCACCATTTTGGTCGGCGTCCAGCAGGGCATGCTGGGCGGACAGATGTCCACCACCGTGGATGCGAGTTACCTGGCCGACAACGTGCTGATGCTGCGCTATTTCGAACATGACGGCGAGGTCAAGCAGGCCGTTTCCGTGTTCAAGAAGCGCGGCAGCCTTCATGAGCGGACCATCCGCCAGTTTTCCATGTCGGCCGACGGCATCCATGTTGGCGAGGTCTTGCGCGGCTTCCGCGGCATTTTGACCGGCGTGCCCGTTTACCTGGGAAATGGAGGCAATGGGGGCGAGGCGGCGGGCAGTGAACCCGGAGTCCGGTAGTGGAGCGGCGCATTGTCATCTGTACGCCCACGGGGCAGGATGCAGCCCTGACTTCCCGGGTTTTCCGCTCGGTGAACATTGGCAGCATGGTGTGCCGGGACACTGGCGAGTTGCTGGAGCAGTTGCCGCGCGGCGCGGGCGCCCTGTTGCTGGCGGAAGAAGTGATCAGCGGGTCGGCGATGCGGCCGCTGGTCGAGTATGTGGCTGGCCAGCCGACATGGTCAGACCTGCCGATTCTTCTCCTGACGCGCAGCGGTGCGGATTCGGTGGATGTGCGGCGTGCCGTGGAACGCCTGGGCAATGTGACCCTGATGGAGCGGCCGGTGCGCACCATCGCGCTTATTTCTGCGGCGCGTTCGGCGATCCGGGCGCGCGAACGCCAGTATCAGGTCCGGGATGCCGACCAGCGCAAGGACGAGTTCCTGGCCACGCTGGCGCACGAGCTGCGCAATCCCCTGGCCCCGATTCGCACCTCCATGGGGATTCTCAAACACCTGCATCCTGAGTCGGATTCCGTCACGCGCCTGCGCAATGTGGTGGACCGGCAGGTGACGCACCTGACCCGGCTTGTGGACGACCTGCTGGATGTGGCCCGTATCACCAGCGGCAAGGTGGTGCTCAAAAAAGATCTCATCACGCTTCGTTCGGTGGTCAACCATGCGGTGGAAATATCCAGCTCTTCCATGGAGGCCAAAAAGCACACGCTTGAGGTGAAGGAGCCGGAAACCGACTACCTGCTCGATGCGGACCACGCCCGGCTGGTTCAAAGTGTTGCCAACTTGCTGGTCAATGCTGCCAAATTCACGCCGCCGGGGGGGCGTATCGTGCTGGCCGCAGAGGTCGAGGGCGATACAGTGACTTTCCGGGTGCGTGACAACGGCATTGGACTGGAGCCCTTGTCCCTGACGCGAATTTTTGACCTCTTCGCACAAACCCCGGTTCCCGGCGAGGCGCCGACGGGTCTGGGCATCGGTCTGAGCCTGGCCCGCCAGTTTGCGGAAATGCACGGGGGCAAGTTACACGCCACCAGCGATGGCCTGGGCCGGGGCAGCGAATTTGTCCTGACCCTGCCGGTGGTGCTTGAGCAAAAGCCTGCGCCCTTGCGCGACGAACTGGCGGACGCGGGCCCGGCCGCCTCAGGCCGCCTCCGGAAAATCCTGGTGGTGGACGACAACGTGGATGCCGCGGATACGCTGGAAGCCCTGCTCGGGATGGACGGCTTTGCCGTGACCACCGCGTATGACGGCGTGGCCGCGGTGGCGCAGGCCAGGGCATCGGCTCCCGACATTGTGGTCATGGACATCGGCATGCCGGGCATGGACGGCTATGACGCGGCAAGGCAGATCCGCAAGCAGCCGGGCGGCGACAAGATCATGCTGATTGCACTCACCGGCTGGGGGCAGTCCAACGACAGGAAGCGCGCCACCGAAGCCGGGTTTGACCATCATCTGGTCAAACCCGTGGACTATGAGTTGCTGATGAAATGCCTGGATGCGCCCGGCGCCGAACGCATGGCACAGCAGGCCTGAGAACGCCGGTCCGCGCGCCAGGCGTGCCGGCTCGCCGCGCTGGACGGCTCAGAGGTCCTGCACGCCTTACAGGCCGGCTGCTGCCCGCAGGGCAGCAGCTTTATCGGTCTTCTCCCAGGTGAACTCCGGCTCGTCGCGGCCGAAGTGGCCGTAGGCGGCGGTTTTTTCGTAGATCGGGCGCAGCAGGTCCAGCATCTGGATGATGCCCTTGGGGCGCAGGTCGAAGTGTTCCTGTACCAGTGCCGAGAGCTTGTCGTCCGAGATCACGCCCGTGCCTTCGGTATACACCGTCACGTTCATGGGTTTGGCCACACCAATCGCATACGCGACCTGGATCTGGCACTGCTTGGCCAGGCCGGCCGCCACGATGTTCTTGGCCACGTAACGTGCGGCATAAGCGGCCGAGCGGTCAACCTTTGAAGGGTCCTTGCCGCTGAAGGCGCCACCGCCGTGCGGGCAGGCGCCGCCATAGGTGTCCACGATGATCTTGCGGCCGGTCAGCCCGCAATCGCCCTGCGGGCCGCCGATGACGAAGCGGCCGGTCGGGTTGATCAGGTACTTGGTGTCCTTGGTGATCATGCCGGCGGGCAGCACCGGCTTGATGATCTCCTCAATCACCGCGTCGATGAAGCTCTGCTTCATCTTCTTGGGTGTTTCGCTCTGGTCGGGGCTGTGCTGGGAAGACAGCACCACGGTGTCGATGCTGTGCGGCTTGCCGTCCACATAACGCATGGTGACCTGGCTCTTGGCGTCCGGGCGCAGGAAAGGCAGGCGGCCATCCTTGCGCAGCTGGGCCTGGCGCTCGACGAGGCGGTGGGCGTAATAAATTGGCGCGGGCATCAGGTCCGGCGTTTCGTCGCAGGCATAACCGAACATCAGGCCCTGGTCACCGGCACCGGTGTTCAGGTGGTCGTCCGACGCATGGTCCACGCCCTGGGCGATGTCGTTGGACTGCTTGTCGTAGCAGACCATGACGGCGCAGCCCTTGTAGTCGATGCCGTAGTCGGTGTTGTCGTAGCCGATGCGCTTGATGGTGTCGCGGGCCACCTGGATGTAATCCACATGCGCGTTGGTGGTGATCTCGCCAGCCAGCACGACCAGGCCGGTGTTGGTCAGGGTTTCGGCGGCGACGCGGGACAGCGGGTCCTGCTTGAAGATGGCATCGAGGATGGCATCGGAAATCTGGTCGGCGACCTTGTCGGGATGGCCCTCGGAGACGGATTCGGAAGTAAAGAGAAAATCGTTCGCCATTGCGTACACTCCATGAAGTTAGTCGGCGCGTTGCCGGCTTGGGGTGCCTCGGCGAACGCTTTAGCAGTTTGGTTTAATGTCGCCCTGCAAGTTGTTCAGTAACTCGGCGACAGCCGCCATTATATCGTCCGCACTTCCTGCTGTCTGCACCTGCCTTCATGATTCTTTTGTTCCGGTTTTTCTCCCACTGGCCGCTGGCCGCCCTGCACGCGCTGGGTGCCGGACTGGGCTGGCTGGTGTGGTGGCTGAGCCCCGGTTACCGGCGGCAATTTCGTGCCAATGTGGCGCAAGCCGGCCTGGCTTTCGATGCTGCGCGCCCCGCCATCGGCGAAGCCGGGCGGTTTGTGGCGGAGCTGCCCAAACTGTGGATGCGCCCGGCCGGTGAATCCTGCCTGGGCAATGTGCGCATCGAGGGACAGGGCCATGTGACCGAAGCTTTTGCGCGCGGCCAGGGCGTGATTTTTTTCGGCCCTCACTGCGGTAGTTTTGAACTCGGGCCGCAGGCGCTGGCCGAGCTGTATGGCCCCATCACGGCGATTTACCGGCCGGCGCGCAAGCCCTGGCTGGCCCGGCTCGAACGGCTGGCGCGCAGCCGGCCCGGCCTCACGGTGGTGCCCGCCAGCCTCAGCGGTATCCGCCAGATGTTTCGCACGCTCAAGAACAACCAGGCGGTGGCGCTGCTGACCGACCAGGTGCCGCCCGAGGGGCAGGGCGTGTGGGCGCCGTTTTTCGGCAAACCGGCGTACACCATGACGCTGGCGGCGCGGCTGGCGCTGCAAAGCGGCGCGGTGGTGTTGCCCGTCAGTTGCGAGCGTCTGGCGCACGGGCAGGGCTACTTCCTGAAAATCTGGCCCGCACTGGCGGCACTGGACCGCCTGCCCAAAACCGACCTGCTGCCGGCGGTGACCGTCATCAACCAGGCGATCGAGGCGATTGTGCGGACGCAGCCGGGCCAGTACCTGTGGGGTTATGCGCGTTACAAGCAGCCGCGCCAGCAGGACGCCGACGGAGGCGCGTTGTGAAAACGCCGCGCCAGCTCGCCAGCCGCCTGTTCACCCGCAGCGGCATCCTGTTCATGCAGGTGCTCGCGGCCCTGCCACTGCCGGTGGTGCGCGCCATGGGGGTGTTGCTGGGCTGGCTGCTTTATCTTCTGGCCGTGCCGCGCCGGCGTGTCGTGGCCATCAATTTGCGCCAGTGTTTTCCCGGGCTGCCGGAGTCTGAACGGCGCGTGATGGTACGCCAGACCTTTGTTTATTTTGCGCAGGCCTGGCTGGACCGCGCCTGGCTGTGGCATGCGCCACAGGCCTGGGTACGGCGGCGTGTGCGCTTGACAGGCGCCGTGCACGAACTCGCCGGCACGGATCCCACGGTGATCTTTTTGCCGCATTTTGTCGGCCTGGATGCCGCCTGGGCCGCTGCGGCCCTGTATGCGCCACGCCCGTCGACCACCATCTACACCAACCAGTCGAACCAACTGGTGGACCGGTGGATCCTGCGTGGCCGGCAGCGTTTTGGACACCTGCGGCTGTTTGGGAGGGCCGACGGCGTCAAGCCCATCGTGACGGCGCTTCGCGAAGGGCAGCCGCTGTACCTGCTGCCCGACATGGACTTTGGCCCGGATGACTCCGTGTTTGTGCCGTTTTACGGTCTGCCGACCGCCACGGTGCCGTCGCTGACCCGTTTTGCCCGCCTGGGCCGCGCCAAGGTCGTGCCGCTGGTGCCTCGTCTCACGCCCTGGGGCTACGAGGTGGAGGTTCTGCCGGCCTGGCGCCACTTCCCTTCGGACGATGCGGTGGCGGATACCGCGTTCATGAATGTGCAGCTGCAGGACTACATCAACACCATGCCGGCGCAGTATTACTGGGTGCATAAGCGCTTCAAGAGCCGGCCTGAAGGCGACCCCTCGATTTATTGAGCAGGGTGGGCGGGCCCTCAGGCTTTTAAGTGCCTTTTAGGGCTCCAGCCCCCGTCTGGCGTGCATGAGTAGCTATCAAAAAGAGAGCTAGGCGGCTTCATCCTGGCTGAAGAAGCCTTGCAGTGCGCTGGCGACCAGCGCCGGTTGTTCGTGCACCACCCAGTGCGAGGCGCCGGGAATCTTCTGCAACTGCATCCGGGGCACCCAGGCGTCCAGCCCCTCGATCAGCGCCGGCGGCAGGGCGATGTCGTCCATGGCCCAGAGCACCAGCGTTGGCAGCCGCACAGTCAGCAGCTCCGGTGGCAACGTCACCGCGGCAGCGGCCGGGTCGTGCGGACGCGGCGGACGCAAGGGGGAGGCGCGGTAGAGGTTGCAGCCGCCGGTCAGCCCGGCGCGCCAGACGGCACGGTACTGGTCCTTGACGTCTTCCGTGAGCCAGGCCGGCGTGCTGCTGGCCTGCGGATCCTTGCCCTTGGTCAAAAACTGCCAGAGCCGGCGGAAGTCGTCTTCAGCCAGCAGGGTTTCGGCGTCCGGGCGGATCAAAAAATTCATGTAGGCGCTGCTGGCCTGCTGGGCCGGCGAATGCTTCAGCTCGCGCAAAAAGGTGCCGGGGTGCGGCGAATTGATGATCACCAGTTTGTGCATCAACTGCGGCAGCGTCGCCGCCACGTTCCAGGCGACGGCGCCGCCCCAGTCGTGGGCGACAAGTGCGTCAAGCTGCCCGGCCGGCGCCACCCGCGCAATCAGCGCAGAAATATCCTGCATCAGGTGTTTGGGCCGGTAGGCCGCCGGGTCCACCGGTGCGCTCGATTGCTCAAAGCCGCGCAGATTGGGGGCGATGCAGAAGTAGCCGCCGTTTTCCGGCCGTGCATAGTGTTCCAGCAGGCCGTCCCAGACAAAAGCCGCTTCCGGGAAACCGTGCAGAAACATCAGCGCCGGCCGGCCTTCCTCGCCCGCCATGCGGCAGGACAGGGTGATGCCGTGGGGCAGGGTCAGGAGGCGGGTCTGGATCATGGCGCTATGAATTTGGTAGCTGCTCTCGCCCGTCAATCAAGGGCTGGAGGCAGATTTGACTCAAAAAAATGCAGAAGCCGGCCGGCCGCGTCTCAGGAGGCGCCGGCCTCTCCATCCGCAGGCGCGGCGCCTGCAACGTCTTGCTGAACCGCGGGGTGCGCCCACTGCCACAAATGCTGGGCCACTTCCTCGACACCGTGCCGCTTCAGCGATGAAAACAGTTTGACATCGCCGCCGCCGGCCTGCAGTCGCACAATCGACAGCGCCTTGGCTGCTTCGGTCTTGTTGAGCTTGTCGGACTTGGTCAGCAGCACCAGGAACTTCAGGCCCTCCTCCACCCGGGGACGGATCACGTCGAGCAGGATTTCATCGAGTTCGGTCAGGCCGTGGCGCGGGTCACACAGCAGCACCACGCCGCGCAGCGTTTCGCGCGTTTGCAGATAGTTGCCCATCACCTGTTGCCAGCGGAATTTGGCCGCCTTGGGCACCGCCGCGTAGCCGTAACCCGGCAGGTCGGCCAGCACGGCGTCCATCACGCCCTGTTTGCCCAACGAGAACAAATTGATGCTTTGGGTGCGGCCCGGCGTTTTGGACGCAAAGGCCAGGCGGTTGATCTGGGTCAGGGTGTTGATGCAGGTGGACTTGCCGGCATTGGAGCGGCCGACAAAGGCGATTTCCGGCACGTCGAGCGGCGGCAGGTGCCTGAGCTCAGGTGCCGTGGTCAGGAATTTGGCGGTGTGCAACCAGCCCATGGCGGTTTTCGCCTCCGCAGACTGTGGCGGCTGCGCCGCCAGCGCAGCCGCCATTTTGGCCGCCGCCACCTTGGGTGTGGGGCGCTTGTGGCTGGGCTTCGCCGTTTTGATGGGGGTGGATCGCGGAGATATGCTCATATTTGGGATTGTCCCCCAAGCCATTGTAAAATCAGGGAGTTTTGCGTGAAGTCGCTGTTCCGGCCGGGCTTTTATTGAGCTTGAGGCGTGCGCCCATTGCCAGGTCCCTTTTAGAGTCAACCATTACATCCCCCGATATGAAGCCAGTTTCCACTTCGTTGATTACCTGTTTGTTTGCCGCCCTGATGGCCGTTCCCGCACTGTCGATGGCGGCCGGTGAAGCGGCTCCGGCCAAGGTCGCCAAACCTGACCTTGTCAAGGGCGAAGCAACCTACACCGCGGTGTGCGTGGCCTGCCATGCAGCCGACGGAAACTCGGCCATTGCCGCCAATCCCAAGCTGGCACAGCAACATCCGGAATACCTGGTCAAGCAACTGCAGGAGTTCAAGGCCGGCAAACGCAAGAACCCCATCATGCAGGGCTTCGCCGCCGCGCTGTCGGACGACGACATGAAAAACATCGCGTACTGGGTGAGCTCCAAAAAGGTCAAACCTGGTTTTGCCAAGGACAAGGCGCTGGTCGCCCTGGGCGAGCGCATTTACCGCGGCGGCATTGCTGACCGCCAGGTTCCGGCCTGCGCCGGTTGCCACAGCCCGACCGGTGCCGGCATTCCCGCGCAGTACCCGCGCCTGGGCGGCCAGCACGCGGAATACACCACCACCCAGTTGACGGCTTTCCGCGACGGGGCACGTACCAACAGCCTGCCCATGAACCAGGTCGCTGCCAAGCTGAACGACCGCGAGATTCGCGCGGTGGCCGACTACATCGCCGGTTTGCGCTGAGCCCGCCCATGGCCTGCACGTGCAGGGCAGGGCTGGAATCGGGGCCGTTTGTTGGCAGAATCCGGCGCTTTTCCTGCGCTTGCATTGAACCCCGGCCGGCATAAACACTCCATACCAAGGCGGGCTCGACGAAGGCCCGCCTTTTTTTATTGCAGTTCATCCTGCCTACTGCCCCACACGCATGACAGTTTCCACCCACGGCCTGCGGCTCAAGTCCGGCTCCCACGCCCTGCGCTCCAGCGTGGAACTGCTGTCATCGATGCGGTTTTCCATCTCGCTGCTGACGGTCATTTGCATCGCTTCGGTGATCGGGACTGTGCTCAAGCAGGGGGAGCCGCTGTCCAATTACGTCAACCAGTTCGGCCCGTTCTGGGCGGAAGTTTTCCGGACCGTGAGCCTGAACACGGTGTACAGCGCCTGGTGGTTCATGCTGATCCTGGGATTTCTGGTGTTGTCCACCTCGCTGTGCATCGCCCGCAACACGCCCAAGATCCTGGCCGACTGGAACCAGCTCAAGGAAAACGTCCGCGAGCAAAGCCTCAAGGCCTTTGGCCACCGTGCTGAGCAGGCGCTGGCTGAAGCGCCCGAAGCGGCCGCCCGGCGCATCGGCCAGACCCTGGTGCAGGGCGGCTGGAAGGTCAAGTTGCAGCAGCGGGAGACGCCCGGCGGCAGCGGCTGGATGGTGGCTGCCAAGGCCGGCGCTGCCAACAAGCTCGGTTACATCGCTGCCCACGGGGCCATCGTGCTGGTGTGTGTGGGCGGCCTGCTGGACGGCGACCTCGTGGTGCGTGCGCAGATGTGGCTCAACAACAAGTCCATCTACACCGGCGGCGGACTGATTGCCGATGTGCCGGCACAACATCGCCTGAGCGAGCGCAACCCGACCTTCCGCGCCAATCTGCTGGTCGCCGAAAGCACCCAGTCCAGCACGGCGATTTTGAACCAGCCGGGCGGCGTGCTGCTGCAGGATCTGCCCTTTTCGGTGGAACTCAAGAAGTTCATCGTTGAGTATTACTCGACCGGCATGCCCAAGCTGTTTGCCAGCGAGATCGTGATCCACGACCACGAAACCGGCGACAAGCTTCCCGCCCGTGTCGAGGTCAACCACCCGGCGCATTACAAGGGCATCGAGATTTACCAGTCCAGCTTTGACGATGGCGGCTCCAGCGTCACGCTCAAGGCGGTGCCCATGGCCGTTGGTGCGCAGCCATCCAGCAAACCCTTCGAGATTCAGGGCACGATTGGCGGCTCCAGCAGTCTGACCAATGGTGCTGAAAAAATGACGCTGGAATACACCGCGCTGCGCGTCATCAACGTCGAAAATTTCAGTGGCTCCGGCAACCTAGGCGGTTCCGGTGCCGACGTGCGCAAGGTGGACCTGCGCCAGTCCATCGATGACCGGCTGGGTGCGGCCAACAAGACCAAAGAGCAAAAAGAGCTGCGCAACGTCGGGCCCAGCCTCACCTACAAGCTGCGCGACGCCGCCGGCCAGGCGCGGGAGTTCCACAACTACATGCTGCCGGTGAAGATGGACAGCGCCGAGTCAACCCCGGCACTTTTTCTGCTGGGCGTGCGTGAATCTCCGGCCGAGCCTTTCCAGTACCTGCGCATCCCGGCCGACGAGCAGGGCAGCATGGAAGGCTTTCTGCGGGTTCGCCGCGCGCTTGCCGATCCGGTCCAGCGTGAAAAAGCGGTTCAGCGTTATGTGCGGCAGGCGGTGGCTGCGGACCGGCCGGACCTGGCGCAGCAGTTGTCGGCGTCGGCGTCGCGCGCGCTCGCGCTGTTCGCCGGGCCGGACCAGCCCGCCACCCTGGGTCAGAAAGCGCCGCCGGCAGGCCTGCAGGCGATCTCCGATTTCATGGAAGCCAATGTGCCCGAGGCCGAGCGCAACCGCGCCGGCGAAGTGCTGGTGCGCATCCTCAACGGCGTGTTGTTCGAGCTGACCCAGTTGACGCGTGAACAAAACGGCTTGCCGCCACTGGCCATCGATGACAGGACCCAGGCCTGGATGGCGCAGGCGGTGTTGTCGCTCAGCGATGCCCACCACTATCCGGCGCCCATGGCGTTTGAGCTCAAGGATTTCACGCAGGTGCAGGCCAGCGTCTTTCAGGTGACACGTACGCCGGGCAAAAACATTGTTTACCTCGGCTGTGCGCTGCTGATCCTTGGCATTTTTGCCATGCTGTATGTGCGTGAACGCCGCCTGTGGGTCTGGCTCGCACCGGCTGGCGGCGCGGACACCGGAAAAGGACCAGAATCGGAGCCTGGCAGCCAGGCAACCATGGCCTTGTCAACCAACCGGCAGACCCTGGAAGGCGACAAGGAATTCGAGATGCTGAAGACCAAACTTTTACAGGTGACACGATGAACACCACCACGACCACCACCACCTTGAGTTCGCGCGGCAATAACGCGAACACCATCAGCCTGCACGAGGGCTACTTTGCCAAACGCAGTCTGGCCGACTGGATTTTTGCGGCGCTGGTGCTGGCCGGCGGCCTGTTTGCCTTTGCCCGTTACCACGGCTTCATGGATGTCTATGAAAAAGGCATCTTGCTGGCCGCCATGCCGGCGGCCATTGCCATGGGCTGGTTCTGGCGTCCGTTGCGGGTGCTGATGGGCGCCGTGGCGGTGTTCTCGCTGCTGGGCATCATGTCCTATCAGGGCGATCTGGCGCGCGCCGAACAGGTGTTCTGGCTCAAGTATTTCCTGTCCAGCCAGTCGGCCATCCTCTGGATGAGTGTGCTGTTTTTCATGAGCACGGTGTTTTACTGGCTGGGCATGTTCATCCGCAAGCAGGGCGATGCGCTGGAGTCGCTGGGCAGCAAGATCGCATGGGTGGCGGTCGGCATGGCGCTGATCGGCACCATGGTGCGCTGGTACGAAAGTTACCTGATTGGTGCTGACGTCGGCCACATCCCGGTGAGCAACCTCTACGAAGTCTTCGTGCTGTTTTGCTGGATGACGGCGGCGTTTTATCTGTACTTCGAAGCGCAGTACAACACCCGCGCCATGGGCGCTTTTGTGATGCTGGTGGTCAGTGCCGCAGTGGGCTTTTTGCTCTGGTACACGGTGGTGCGCGAGGCGCACGAGATCCAGCCCCTGGTGCCGGCCCTCAAAAGCTGGTGGATGAAGCTGCATGTGCCGGCCAACTTCATCGGTTACGGCATGTTTTCGCTGTCGGCCATGGTGGCGCTGGCTTACCTCATCAAGCAACAGGCCGCGGAGACCCGCTGGTACAAACTCACGCCCTTGTGGCTGCTGGGCGTGGTGCTGTGTTTTGTGCCGATTGTTTTCCGCAAGTCTCCGGCCGATGTGGGCGGCGGCAGCTACTGGATCGGCTACCTGCTGGTTTCCGGCCTGATTGCGGCAGGCATCCTGATTGGCCGCAAGCGGATTGCGGCGCGCCTGCCTGCGGCCGAGGTGCTGGACGACGTCATGTACAAGGCGATTGCGGTGGGCTTTGCCTTCTTCACCATTGCGACGGTGCTGGGCGCGCTCTGGGCGGCTGAAGCCTGGGGCGGTTACTGGAGCTGGGACCCCAAGGAAACCTGGGCGCTGATTGTCTGGCTCAACTATGCGGCCTGGCTGCACATGCGGCTGGTCAAGGGCTTGCGCGGCACCGTGGCCTCCTGGTGGGCACTGGTCGGGCTGGCCGTGACGACCTTTGCTTTCCTGGGCGTGAACATGTTTCTCTCGGGCCTGCACAGCTACGGAACCTTGTAAGCGCCCTTTGAATCCTTGTAAGAAGTGGCTGCGTATCCAGACTAACTGCCAATTCCTCACCAAAACCACGACAAGGACGCAAGATGCTGATCAAGACCCCCCACAGCGGTTTCATCCACCCGGTCTCCAGCG
>CAMLDT010000012.1 GCA_946479075.1 uncultured Polaromonas sp. | reverse complement strand
TCGCGCCGGTCGCCAGCGTGATGTATTCGCCGGTGGTGCTGCTGGCCACGTCCGCCTTTGAAGGCAAGGACTTCAAGGACATGCTGGCTGCCGCCAAGGCCAAACCCGGCAGCGTCCGCTGGTCCACCTCGGGTCTGGCCACAGTGGGGCACATCGTGCTGGAGCAGGTCCAGAACGGCGCCAAGGTCGAGATCACGCACATTCCCTACAAAGGCGGTGGCCAGCAACTGACCGATGCGCTGAGCGGGCAGTTTGAGGTGATCACCACCAACCTCAGTGGCGCGGTGATGCCGCACATCCAGTCGGGCAAGTTGCGTGCGCTGGCCGTTGGCGCCCCGGCGCGTGTGGATGCCTTGCCGCAGGTGCCGACGTTTGCCGAACTGGGTTTTGCGCCGGCCAACCTCAGTTCGCTGTTCGGCGTGTTCGCGCCGGGCGGCACACCGGCACCTGTGCTGCAGCGGCTCAACACCGAAATCAATCTCGCGCTGCAGACCCCGGAACTGCGCAAACGCCTGCTCAGCGCCGACAACGTGCCGTCCACGGGCAGCGCGGCAGACTTTGCCCGCCAGATCGCGCAGGAGTCGGCCAGCAACGCCCGCATCGTGAAGGCCGCACACATTCGCGTTGACTGAGGTCAAGGTCAGCAGCTATTGATTTGATAGCTGGATGCGCCCGTCGATAAAGGGCTGGAGGCCAATCTGACATACAAGTCGCAACTGCTCAGCTTCCCACAGCGTTCGGGCTGAGCTTGTCGAAGCCATGTCACTCACCACCAAGCCCTTCGACAGGCTCAGGGCGAACGGGACTGATAAGCCCGGAAACAGCGTACATGTAGTCGCGCCGGAACGGGTAAACGCTTTGCGCACCCTTGATGGCCTCCTGGGCCGCGCCCGCCGCCGGCCGCGCCGCCAGCATCTGGTGCAGGCTGATCCAGCCCTGCTCAAAACTCATGGCGCTGCCAGCCAGGTAAAGCCGGTAGGCGCGCAGGATTTTTTCGGCGCGTTCGCTGCTCCCGCTGGTGGCCAGCACCTGACGGGCCTGGTCCAGCTTGTCTTCCAGGGCGTCTGACCAGCCCCAGAGCGTGCGCGCGTAGTGGGGCCGCAGGTTTTCGGTGTCCACCATTTCCAGCCCCGAGCGCGCCAGATGCGTGAGCACGTCGCTGACGTGCAGCAGTTCGCCGCCCGGAAAGATGTACTTCTCGATGAAGTCCCCCATGCCGGCGCCGAGCTGGTGGTTATCCAGCCCGCCGGCCGTGATGCCATGGTTGAGCACCAGCCCGCCCGGTGCCAGCAGCCGCATGATCTTGCTGAAATAAGCGCCCATGTGGGCTCGGCCCACGTGTTCGAACATGCCAACCGATGAGATCTTGTCAAAGGGCTGGCTTTCGTCGAGCTGGCGGTAGTCGCGCAACTCCACACGCACCCGGTCCTGCAGGCCTTTGGCCGCAATCAGGGCCTGCACATGGGCGTGCTGGTTTTTTGACAGCGTGATGCCGGTGGCGTCCACGCCGTAATGCTCAGCCGCCCACAGCAGCAAGCCGCCCCAGCCAGCACCGATGTCCAGGAAGCGCTCACCCGGTTGAAGCATCAGCTTGCGGCAGATGTGGTCCAGCTTGGCCTCCTGCGCCTGCGCCAGGGTCATGGCTTCGTCGCGGTAGTAGGCACAGGAGTAAACACGGCGCGGGTCGAGCCAGAGCGCATAAAAATCGTCGGACACGTCGTAGTGGAACTGGATCTGTTCCGCGTCTTTTTCCGGGGTGTGCATGCGCAGCGAGCGAATCTGGCGCTGCAGGCCGTGCCACCAGCCGGTGTCGCTGTGCACCGGGTTGGCCGGCAGCAGGCTGGCTGCGACCGCCATCACGTCGCGCATGCGGCCCTCAATGTTCAGCTTGCCCTCGACGTACTCCTCCGCCAGCGCGCCGATCTGGCCGGCCCGCAGGCGCGTGAGGCTGGACCAGTGGGAAAAGCTCATCTTGACCGGCGCATCCGCCGCGCCAAGCACCTGCCCCTCTGGCAGTTGCACGGACACCGGGGCCGGCAAGCCGACCAGCCGGGATTCAAGATGGGGGACGAGATGCCGGATCATGGGCTCACTCCTGATGAGAAAGTGCATTGGGGCAGCAGCCGGAACTGCCTTCTGACGGCTCCATCGACCCCCGATAAACCCCAATATGCACCCGGTGCCCGAGCCCCGTCTGTAGGAGAAATCTTAATTTTTATTCAAAGCGCAGGGCGGCCAAAGTCGGTCCGGCAGGAACAAAGCTCCTTGAAAACCAAGGGTTTACACGCGTGCGTCTATATTTTATGGATGTAAAAATCATTTCATGGATATAAAAAATGCTGCGCGGACGCTGGATTTGTTCGAGGTTTTTGCGAGAGAGCTCAAGCCCATGCGGCTGTCGGATCTGGCGAAGGCGCTCGAAGCGCCGGTGTCGAGCTGCTACCAGCTGGTGCGCACGCTGGAGCGGCGGGGTTACATCTATGGCCTGCAGCTCAAAAGCTACTACCCGACCAAGCGGCTGCTGCGCGACGCGCTGGCGATTTCCTCGCACGACCCGCTGCTCAATCTGTTGGGTCCGGTGCTTGAGACCCTGCGTGACGAGACCGGCGAAAGCATCGTGCTGGGCCAGCAGAGCCAGCACCAGGCGGTGATGCTGGACGTGCTGGAGTCGGCGCACAACATCCGTTTTTCGGGCCATCCCGGGGCCGTGCGCGAGCTGCATTGCTCGGCCATCGGCAAGGCCATTCTGGGCACCATGAGCGCCGAAGAACGCGACAGATGGCTGCCCGCCGAGCCTTTTCCCGTGCGCACCGCCACCACGCTGACGACCCGCGCCGCACTGGACGCGGAACTGGAGGCAGGGCAGCAGCGCGGCTGGTACGAGGTGCGCGGTGAAAGCGTGGCCGAATTGCAGGCGATTGCCGCGCCGGTGCGTTTTGGCGGTGGCACGCTGGCGGTCTGTGTGGCTGGTCCTGCGACACGTTTTGCATTGCACCAGCAGGCGCATGTGGATGCCTTGCTGCGTGCGGTCGCCCGCATCGAGGCCTTGCAGCCGGCGCGCCCGTGAGCACTGCCGTGAACTGCTCAGTCGTTCAGGCGCGGTGTGATGCTCATCCAGGCGTGCAGCGTCTCGCCGGGCGTGAGGACACGCATGCCCTGCGCTTCCGCGTCCGGGCTGTTGAAGGCATTGGGCACATGGCTGACCGGTTCGACGGCCACAAAATCCCTGCCCGCGGGCGTGGATACCAGCAGGCGCGGCAGGTCCGAAGCCACGCGTGTGATCATCACGCTGTCCTGCAGTTCGGCCACCCCGCGCCAGCCGTCAAAACAGTTGTTCAGCGCCAGTGTGTCGCAGGCCGCGTCCAGGCCGGCGACGGCCACACTCCCCTGCGGCAGGCCGCCAGCGTCGGTGTCCCAGCGCGCGTCCGCATTGAACGCCAGGCGTGCGCCCGGCCGTCGCGCCAGGTAGGGATGCCAGCCCAGCCCTGCAGGCGCCGGCGCCGGGGCGCGGTTGGTGAAAGCCAGCGCCAGCTGCAGACCGCCGCCTTCAAGCGAGATCGTCTGCGTGCAGTCGAACGCAAAAGGCCAGTCGCTGTCCGGGATGTGGGCCAGTGCCATTACAACCCGGTCCCGGGACTGTTCATGCACTGTCCAGGGCCGCTGCCAGCCGTTGCCGTGCAAAGAGTGCGGGCTATCGTCGAAGTTGGATCGCAGGCGGTGTGCCTGCCCACGCCAGGACAGCGTGCATTGGCCCATGCGGTTGCTGTAGGGCAGAAACGGAAAGTTGGCCGAGCCGCGCACATTTTCCAGGCGGTCGCCGGCGACGGATCGCAGCACCGCTTCGCCGCCAAGCCAGAAGCCGGCCACACAACCCCCCAGGTCCGGGCGGATGTCGCACCGAAGCCCGCCGCTCGCGGCCGTCAGGTAAATCGTCTGGGGCATGTCTGTCCTGGTGTCCGCAAATCGTGTGCGCGCCCATGTGGCGCTTTTTTAAAAGGAGTTTTTGATGTTGAAACGCCGTTCCGTCCTCGCGCTGGCAGCAGCGTCGCCGCTGTTGCCGGGCCTCGCGCTCGCGCAAGCCAAAACCCTCAAGGTGGTGGTGGGCTACCCGCCAGGCGGGCCCACCGATGCGTTGGCCCGCATCGTAGCCCAAGTCATGGGTGAGGCGCTGGGGCAGCCCGGCATCGTCGAGAACCAGCCCGGCGCCATGGGTGCCATTGGTGCGCGTACCGTTGCGCGTGCCGCCCCCGACGGCCAGACGCTGCTGCTGTGCACCAGCCAGTCGCATGGCACCAACCCCACGCTGTTCAAGGCAGCGGGTTACGACGCACTGCGCGACTTCTCCATGATTGCGGGCTTGGCAGATATTCAGCAGGTGCTGGTGGTGCGCAGGGACCTCCCGGTCAACACAGTGCAGGAGCTGGTCAGGTACGCGAAGGCGCGTCCGGGCAAGCTGAACTATGCGTCCACCGGCAGCGGCGCCGGTGCCCACCTGGCGATGGAAATGTTCAAGCAGAAAACCGGTGTGGACATCGTGCACATCCCGTTCAAGGGAGGCGCGCAGATGACCACTGAAATCATTGCCGGGCGCATTGACGCCACCTTTGCCACGCTGTCCAGCGTGCTGGGCCAGATCAAGGCCGGCACCATGCGTGCCATCGCTCTGGCCAGCGACCGTCCGTCACCGCAACTGCCCAACGTGCCGCTGCTGAAGGACCAGGGCGTGCAGGGCTGCGAGGCCGACTCCTGGCTGGGCCTGCTGGGCCCCGCCGGCATGCCGCCGGCCATGGTGGATCGTTATTACCGCGCCATTTCCGAGGCCTTCGGAAAACCCGCGATTTACGACGCGATCGTCAACGCGGGCATGGTGGTCAACGTCCGTGAGCCGGCGGTCTTCCGCAGGCATGTGGCTGCCGAAATCGACCGTTGGGGCGCCGTGATCCGCGCCGCTGACATCAAGCTGGATGCCGCGTGATGAACGGCCTCCACAATGAAGCGACGAGCCTGCGGGCCCTGATGGCCACCGGCAAGACGGTGTGGATGGCCGGCGCTTATGACGCGCTGAGCGCGCGCCTGATTGCGCAGGCCGGCTTCAAGGCGGTGTGCACCACCGGCTACGGCATCTCCGCCTCGCACCTCGGCAAGCCCGATGTCGAGATCTATACCATGAGCGAGAACCTTGCGGTGTCCGCCGCCATCGTCGAGGCCGTGCGCGGCACCCCGGTGGTGACCGACTGCGACACCGGCTACGGCGGCATTGTCAACATCCACCGCACCATGCGGCAGTTTGAAAAAGCCGGCGTGGCCGGGATGATTTTTGAAGACCAGGTCAGCCCCAAGCATTGCCCTTGCCTGCCCGGTCCCATCGACCTGATACCGCTAGAGCAGGGCGTGGCCAAGATTCGCGCGGCTGTCGAGGCGCGGCTGAATCCCGATACGCTGATCATCGCGCGCACCGATGCCACGCAGATGGACGATTGCATCACGCGCGCCAGTGCCTACGCGGCAGCCGGTGCCGACGTGGTGCAGCCGATCTCGGCCTGTATCCGGAACGTGGAAGATATCCGCGCGCTGCGCCAGGCCGTTGGCAAGCCGGTGTCGCTGCAAATCCTGAACTGGCTGGAAACGGATTTGACGCGGGAAGAAATCGAGTCGGTGGCCGCGCTGGCAACCTTCCCGCTGGTGCCGCTGATGACCGTGGTCCAGGCCCTGCGCGACAACCTCGCGGTGCTGGCTGCTGACCATGGCTCCGGCAAGCTGCCGAGGGCGCGCACCAGCATGGATGAGTTCAGGGGGCTGATCGGCTACACCGACGTGGTGGCGTTGCAGGAAAGTTGCGGCGCGGGCTGAAGTGCGCGAGAGGCTTCAGCCGCCGAGGGCGGTCAGTTCAACCTCATCAAACCCCGCAGCCCGCCGCGCATCGAAGTTAAACGGCCCCTTGAGCCGCGGCGCTTCATAGCGACGCGCCAGTTCCGCATAGGTGGTGACGGGCTCCAGCCCGCGCTCTGCACAGAGATGCCGGTACCAGTGGTTGCCGATGGCGACGTGGCCGATTTCGTCGCGCAGGATGATGTCGAGGATGGCGACGGCGGCCAGCGCATCCGGCGTGCCGACCTTGCGCAGCTTGGCCTGCATCGCCGGGGTGGCGTCCAGGCCGCGCGCTTCCAGCGTGCGCGGCACCAGCGCCATGCGTGCCAGCACGTCGCCGGCGGTCTTGTGCGTCATGTCCCAGAGGCCGGTGTGGGCCGGGAAGTCTCCGTAGTCGTAAGCCATGGTCTGCAGCAGCGCGCGCAGCAGGCTGAAGTGGTGTGCTTCCTCGGCCGCCACGCGCAGCCAGTCGAGGTAGTAGGCCTTGGGCATGCTGTCGAAGCGCCAGACCGCATCCAGTGCGAGGTTGATCGCGTTGAACTCGATGTGGGTCACCGCATGCAGCAGCGCGGCGAGCCCTGCGGGCGTGTAGGGGGAGCGCTTGGGCACGTCCAGGTGCGAGCGCAGTTCGGGCCGGGCAGGGCAGCCGGGCAAGCCGGCGGGCGGCGTGATCGACAGCGTGGGTGCTATCGAAAGCGTAGCTGCCTGCGCTTGCAGGGCGCGGGTCAGCGCCACTTTTTCCTCTGGATCTGACCGCATCAAGGCCTGCAGGGCCAGATGGCGGAGATCGGGGGAGGGGACGGGCAGGGTCATGCCCGGATTGTCGGCGAAACGCGGGGGCTCTCTTTACAATGGTCAGCTCCAGAGACAAGGCACAACAAAGGAACACCCATGGCCATTTACCAGCTCGATGAACTGACCCCCAAAATGCACGAGACGGCCTGGGTGGCCGACAGCGCGCAGGTGATTGGCGATGTGGAACTGGCCGAGGGCGTGAGCGTCTGGTTCGGCACGGTGATACGCGGGGACAGTGAAACCGTTCGCATCGGCCGCGGCACCAATGTTCAGGACGCCAGCGTGCTGCATGCCGATGCCGGCGTGCCCCTGACCCTGGGCGAGAACGTCTCCATCGGACACAAGGTCATGCTGCACGGCTGCACCATCGGCGACGGCTCGCTGATCGGCATCGGCGCGATTGTTCTGAACAACGCAAAGATCGGCAAAAACTGCCTGGTCGGCGCCGGCTCGCTGGTCACCGAGGGCAAGGAGTTTCCGGACGGCTCCATGATCCTGGGCAGCCCGGCCAAAGCCGTGCGCCAGCTGTCGCCCGAGCAGATCGAGGGTTTAAAAGCGATCAGTCATCACTATGTAGAGAATGCCCGCCGCTACAAGGCGGGCTTCAAAAAGATTGATTGATGTCCGAACTCCATAAATTCATTTTCGACGGCCTGCCGGTGCGCGGCATGCTGGTCCGCCTGACCGATGCCTGGCAGGAAATCCTCCAGCGGCGTGAGGCCGGCGGCGGCTACCCGCCTGAAGTCCTGCAGTTGCTGGGCGAGATGACCGCGGCCGGTGCCTTGATGCAGGGCAACATCAAATTCGACGGTGCGCTGGTGCTGCAGATTTTTGGTGACGGCCCGGTCAAGCTGGCCGTGGCCGAGGTGCAGGCCGACCTGAGCCTGCGTGCCACCGCGACGGTGACGGGCGAGGTGGCGCCCGGCGACTCCTTGAGCCGGCTCGTCAACGTCAACAACCAGGGGCGCTGCGCGATCACGCTGGACCCGAAGGACAAGCTGCCCGGCCGCCAGCCCTACCAGGGCGTGGTGCCGCTGTTCGGCGACCAGCACGAAAAAATCGAGAACCTGGCTGAAGTGCTGGAGCATTACATGCTGCAGAGCGAGCAGCTCGACACCAAACTGATCCTGGCGGCCGATGGCAAGGTGGCCGCGGGGCTGCTCATCCAGCGCCTGCCGGTCAAGGGCGAGGGTAACCTCGAAAGCCAGCGCGACCGCGACGCCGACGAGGACCAGATCGGCCGCAATGAGGACTACAAACGCATCGCCATCCTGGCCGGCACGCTCAAGCGCGAGGAACTGCTGACGCTGGACGCCGACACCCTCCTGCATCGTCTGTTCTGGGAAGAAAAGATCACGCGCTTTGTGCCCAACACGCCGACCTTTGCCTGCAGTTGCTCGCAGGAGCGCGTCAGCGGCATGTTGCGCAGCCTGGGCACGGCCGAGGTGGAAAGCATCATCGCCGAGCAGGGGCGCATTGATGTCGGTTGCGAGTTCTGTGGTGCACAGTACGGCTTTGACCCGGTCGATGCGGCGCAGATCTTCACCAGCCCGGCGGAGCAGTTGCCGCCGGCGCCGACGGTCCAGTGATCAAGGCGCTGCGCTGCGTGCGGCCAGCAGGTCGCTGAGCAGTCGGCGTTCACATTGCGGATCGCTGCAGGTGTCGCAGGCCCAGACCCAAGGGCGGCGCGTGGGGCTGGCCTGAGCAGGCAAGCTGGCGCCGGGCAGCCATGTGCCGATGGCGCGCAAGGCGCTCTCCAGCCGCTGCGCACCTTGCCCGTACACCACCTGATAGGGGATGAGCGCCGCGCCCAACCGGGCCCGCAGCGCGCGGTCCGCGTGTTGCCGGACTTCGCATGCGGCCGGTGGCGCTGGCAGATCCAGGCCCATTAGCAAGGTCGGACCAGCATGGGCTGCGGCATCGGTCGCCGGCAGCGGAGGATCGTCGAACACGGTGAATGGGTGGGCGAGGGCGTGTGACCCGCTGGCCAGCGCTGCCCTCAGTTCGGCCGCCAGTTGCGTCTTGCCGGTTCCTGCCGCGCCGTGCAGGTGGATGCGCAGGGTCGGGGCAGGCGGCATGGCCTCAGTTTTCAATGAAATCGGCCTCCAGCCCTTGTCTGGCGGGCGCAGGCAGCTATCAAAACCATAGTGGGTGGCGCACGGATTCAGTGCGGCTGATGGCGGCTCAGGGCGTGACTTGCACGAAAATTTCGTTGGGTTTGACCATGCCCAGTTCTTCGCGCGCCTTTTCCTCGACCATGTCCAGACCCTCGCGCAGGTCCTTGACTTCGGCCGCCAGGCGCACGTTGTCCGCCTCGGCCTTGGCATTGAGCGCCGCCTGCTCGGTGAGCCGGCGCTGCATTTCAGCGACGCTGGGAAGGCTGCCCCGGCCGATCCAGAGTTGTGCATGCACGATCACCAGCAGCACGATGAGGAGGGCGGGGACGACGCGGTTTCCCAAGGTGAACTACCCCTCGCAGCCAGAAACGGGGGCTATGCCGGGGCGCCCCACCTCCGGCAGGCCCAAGACGAACGCTTGCATGCGCCAGTGATCACCCGGGCCAGGTTTTCCCGCCGGGCCGTCCCAAGGGAAAATGCGCCCCCTCGGGGGGCAGAGCGCTACACGCAGTGAGCGAACGTGGGGGCCCATCACTTCAAGTTGTAGAAGGCGTCACGGCCCGGGTAGCTCGCGATGTCGCCCAGGTCTTCTTCGATGCGCAGCAACTGGTTGTACTTGGCCATGCGGTCCGAGCGGCTCAGCGAGCCGGTCTTGATCTGGCCGGCGTTGGTGCCGACGGCGATGTCGGCAATCGTGTTGTCTTCGGTTTCGCCGGAGCGGTGCGAAATCACCGCAGTGTAGCCGGCGCGTTTGGCCATCTCGATGGCGGCAAACGTTTCGGTCAGGGTGCCGATCTGGTTGATCTTGATCAGGATGGAGTTGGCAATCGATTTGTCGATGCCTTCCTTGAGGATCTTGGTGTTGGTGACAAACAGGTCGTCGCCAACCAGCTGCACTTTTTTGCCCAGGCGTTCGGTCAGGATCTTCCAGCCGTCCCAGTCGCCCTCGTGCATGCCGTCCTCGATGCTGATGATGGGGTACTTGTCGCACCAGGTGGCCAGCATGTCGGTCCACTGCTGGGCGTTCAGTTTCAGGCCGCCTTCACCTTCAAGCACGTACTCGCCGTCCTTGTAGAACTCGCTGGCCGCGCAGTCGAGGGCCAGCGCGATCTGTTCGCCGGCGGTGTAGCCGGCCTTGTCGATGGCTTCGAGGATCAGTGCAATGGCTGCCTCGTGGTTCTCGACGCTGGGCGCAAAGCCGCCTTCGTCGCCGACGGCGGTGCTGATGCCCTTGTCGTGCAGGATTTTCTTGAGCGCGTGGAAGACCTCGGCGCCCCAGCGCAGGGCTTCGCGGAAGCTGGGCGCGCCCACCGGCACGATCATGAACTCCTGCAGGTCCAGGCTGTTGTTGGCGTGGGCGCCGCCGTTGATCACGTTCATCATGGGCACCGGCATCTGCATGGCGCTCATGCCGCCGAAGTAGCGGTACAGCGGCAGGCCGGCTTCTTCGGCCGCGGCGCGCGCCACCGCCATGCTGACGGCCAGCATGGCATTGGCACCCAGGCGCGACTTGTTCTCGGTGCCGTCCAGGTCGATCAGTGTGCGGTCCAGGAAGGCCTGCTCGCTGGCGTCCAGACCGAGCACGGCTTCGGAGATTTCGGTGTTGATGTATTCGACCGCCTTGAGCACACCCTTGCCAAGGTAACGACCGCTGTCGCCGTCGCGCAGCTCGATGGCCTCGCGCGAGCCGGTGGAGGCACCGGAAGGCACGGCGGCACGGCCCATGACGCCGGACTCCAGCAACACGTCGCATTCGACGGTGGGGTTGCCCCGGCTGTCCAGGATTTCGCGGCCGACGATATCAACAATTGCGCTCATTGAGGTTCTTTCAAATCAAAAACAAAAATCGGGAAGCAGGTTCCGGTGCAGGGCTTAAACGCCTTCAACAACAATCATGCGCATGATGGCCGCGCCCTGGCGCGCCGCGCGGGCCTTGCCGTATTCGGGCGAGGCATCAAACGCCTTCGCGGCTGCAACGCTGGGAAACTTCAGGATCACCAGACGCTCGGGGGCCCAGTCACCTTCGATGACTTCAACCTTGCCGCCGCGCACGCAGACTTCGGCGCCGTGCGCCTGCATCGCGGCGGAGGACCATTTTTTGTATTCTTCGTACTGGACCGGGTTGGTGACGGTGACGTTGGCGATGATGTAGGCAGAGGTCATAAAGCCCCCACGCTTGTCACTGCGTGTACGGCGCTGCCCCCCGAGGGGGCTGTGCTTGCTTGGGGCGGCCCTGCGCGGCGCACATCTGGCCGGTTGCTTGTCACTTCGTGTACGACGCAATGCATTGTTTACAGCCCAAAATTGTTTTCGAGAAAACCATTCTTCTTGGTCACGCGGTCGAGTTCGACCAGCGTCTCCAGCAAGGCCTTCATGTGTTTGAGGGGCACTGCGTTGGGCCCGTCGCACAGCGCATTGGCGGGGTCAGGGTGGGTTTCCATGAACAGGCCGGAGACGCCGACAGCCACGGCGGCCCGTGCCAGCACCGGCACCATCTCGCGCACGCCGCCGCTGCTGCTGCCCTGGCCGCCGGGCAGCTGCACCGAGTGGGTGGCGTCAAACACGACTGGCGCCTTGGTCTCGCGCATGATGGCCAGGCTGCGCATGTCGCTGACCAGGTTGTTGTAGCCAAAACTCGCGCCGCGTTCGCACGCCATGAAGTTGTCTTCCGGCAGGCCGGCCGCCCTGACGGCCGCACGCGCCTTGATGATGACGTTTTTCATGTCGCCAGGCGCCATGAACTGGCCCTTCTTGATGTTGACCGGCAGGCCCGACAAGGCGACGGCGTGAATGAAGTCGGTCTGGCGGCACAGCAGGGCCGGTGTTTGCAGCACATCGACCACCTTCGCGACCTGGGCGATCTGGTCTTCGGAGTGGATGTCGGTCAGGACCGGCACGCCAATTTCCTTTTTGACCTTGGCCAGAATCTCCAGTCCTTTGTCCGTGCCCAGCCCGCGAAAGGCCGTCTCGCTGGTGCGATTGGCCTTGTCGAAACTGCTCTTGAAGATGAAGGGAATGCCCAGCGACGCGGTGATTTCCTTCAGCGTGCCGGCGGTGTCCATTTGCAGTTGCTCGGACTCCACCACGCAGGGGCCGGCGATCAGGAAAAACGGCTGATCGAGGCCGATGTCGAATCCACAGAGCTTCATGCCACCACTTTCAGGGATTTGCCGGCCATCTGGTGGTCCAGCGTGGCCTTGATGTAAGCGTTGAACAGCGGGTGGCCGGCCCAGGGCGTGGACTTGAACTCGGGGTGAAACTGCACGCCGACGAACCAGGGATGGACATCGCGTGGCAGTTCGACGATTTCGGTCAACTGCTCGCGCTGGGTCAACGCGGAAATGACCAGACCGGACGCCCGCAACTGGTCCAGATAATTCACATTGGCTTCATAACGATGGCGGTGCCGCTCGGTCACCACGTCGCCGTAGATGCTGTGGGCCAGCGAGCCCTTGGCCACGTCGGAGCTTTGTGCGCCCAGGCGCATGGTGCCGCCGAGGTCAGACTTGGCGTCGCGCGTCTTGATGGTGCCGTCCGCGTCTTTCCACTCGGTGATCAGCGCGATGACCGGGTGAGGCGTGTTCGGCTCGAACTCGGTGCTGTTGGCGTCTTTGAGGCCGGCGACGTGGCGCGCAAATTCAATCGTGGCCACCTGCATGCCCAGGCAGATGCCAAGGTAGGGCAGTTTGTTTTCTCGCGCATAACGCGCGGCGCAAATCTTGCCTTCCACACCGCGAATGCCGAAGCCGCCGGGCACCAGGATGCCGTCGAACTTGGCCAGCCGCGACACATTGTCGGGCGTGATGGTTTCGGAGTCCACGTATTCGATCACCACCTTGGCGTGGTTTTTCATGCCGGCGTGGCGCAGCGCTTCGTTGAGCGATTTGTAGCTGTCCGACAGATCCACATATTTGCCAACCATGGCGATGTTGACCTGTTTTTGCGGATGTTCCGTCTCATATACCAGCTCGTCCCAGCGCTTGAGGTTGGCCGGCGGCGTGTTCAGGCGCAGCTTGTCGCAGATCAGGCCGTCCAGGCCCTGCTCGTGCAGCATGCGCGGCACCTTGTAGATGGTGTCCACGTCCCACATGGAGATCACGCCCCACTCCGGCACGTTGGAGAACAGCGAGATCTTGGCGCGCTCTTCCTGCGGAATGCGGCGGTCGGCACGGCACAGCAACACGTCGGCCTGGATGCCGATCTCGCGCAACTGTTTGGCGGTGTGCTGGGTCGGCTTGGTCTTGAGCTCACCGGCGGCGGCGATCCACGGGACGTAACTCAGGTGCACAAAGGCGGTGTTGTTGGCGCCCAGGCGCAGGCTCATCTGGCGCACGGCTTCGAGGAAAGGCAGGGATTCGATGTCGCCGACCGTGCCGCCGATTTCGACGATGGCCACGTCCACCGCATCGGGTGTTTCGTAACCGGCACCGCGTTTGACGAACTCCTGGATTTCATTGGTGACATGCGGGATGACCTGCACCGTCTTGCCGAGGTAGTCACCGCGTCGCTCTTTTTCGAGCACGCTTTTGTAGATCTGGCCGGTGGTGAAGTTGTTGGCCTTCTTCATGCGCGTTTCGATGAAACGCTCGTAGTGGCCCAGGTCGAGGTCGGTTTCGGCGCCGTCGTCGGTGACAAACACTTCACCGTGCTGGAAGGGGGACATGGTGCCCGGATCCACATTGAGGTAGGGATCGAGCTTGATCAAAGTGACTTTGAGGCCTCGCGATTCAAGGATCGCTGCAAGGGAGGCTGAGGCGATTCCCTTGCCCAGGGAAGACACCACACCGCCGGTGACGAAGACAAATTTGGTCATGTCAGGTACGAACCGCAAGTTCGCATAGGTGGTAAACGGGGATTATACGGGGGCCGCTTCCAACGGCCCTGTCCATGGACAAAGCCGCAGATAAAACTGGGATACATTGCGGGCATGACCATCCAATCAATCGAATCGGGACCCGTTGGCGAAGGCGATCTGGCCGGCAAACACATTGTTCTCGGCCTGTCTGGCGGCATCGCCTGCTACAAGGCGGCCGAACTGTGCCGCGCGCTGATCAAGCAGGGCGCCACCGTGCAGGTGGTGATGACGGAAGCGGCCGAGCAGTTCATCACGGCGGTGACGCTTCAGGCGTTGAGCGGCAGGCCGGTGTTCACCAGCCAGTGGGACAGCCGCCCCGCGGCCGGCATTGACAACAGCATGGCCCACATCAACCTGAGCCGCGAAGCCGATGCCATCCTGATCGCGCCCTGCAGCGCCGACTTCATGGCCAAGCTGCTGCACGGCCGTGCCGATGAGCTGCTCAGCCTGATGTGCCTGGCGCGGCCCATGGCCACGGTGCCGCTGCTGATTGCCCCGGCCATGAACCGCGAGATGTGGGCCCATCCGGCAACGCAGCGCAACATGGCGCAGCTGTCGGCCGATGGCGCGACCATCCTTGGCGTGGGCTCGGGCTTTCAGGCCTGCGGGGAAACCGGCGACGGCCGCATGCTGGAGCCGCCGGAACTGCTGGAAGACATCATTGCTTTCTTCCGTCCCAAGGAACTGGCGGGCCAGCGTGTGCTGGTGACGGCCGGGCCGACTTATGAAGCGCTGGACCCGGTGCGGGGCATCACCAACCTGTCGAGCGGAAAAATGGGTTTTGCGATTGCCCGTGCCGCCCATGAGGCCGGCGCCGAGGTCACGCTGGTGGCCGGGCCGGTGAGCCTGCCGACCCCCCGCGGCGTCACGCGCATCGACGTACGTTCAGCACAAAATATGCTGGAAGCCGTTATGCAGCAAGCGCCAGCAGCTACTATTTTTATAGCAACTGCCGCCGTGGCCGACTGGCGGCCGGCCAGCAGTTCCGAGCGCAAGATAAAGAAAGACGGATCGGGTCAGCCGCCGCAGTTGTCGTTTACCGAAAACGCCGACATCCTGGCGACCGTGGCGCAATCGGCGCGCGCGCAGTCGGGGGCGCTGTTTTGCGTGGGCTTTGCGGCAGAGAGCCATGACCTTGAGGAAAATGCCGAGGCCAAGCGCAAGCGCAAGGGTGTGCCGCTGCTGGTGGGCAACATCGGGCCGGCCACTTTCGGGCGTGATGACAACGCACTGTTGCTGGTGGACGCGCAGGGCAGCAAGGAACTTGCGCGTGCCCCGAAACTGCTCCTGGCGCGGCAGCTGGTGACCGACATCGCCGGCCGCGTGAAGCAGGCAGTGACGCACAAGAGGTGAGGCGCCGTGCAGCTTTCTTCTGACACCCCGCCCGACGGGGACTTCGCCCGCTACATCGAGCAACTCAACGCCAGGGCGGCTGCCCTTGCGCAGGAAAAGGCCGGCCTGCCTGTGTCAGTGCAGGGCGGATCTCCAGCGAGGGGCGCCAACCCGCCGATCACACGCGCGAGCGCAGGGTCCCCTTCGCACACCAACCGGGCCGCGCCGGTCGAGGCGCCACGGCCGCAGGGCGCTGCGTCCTTGTGGACCATCGCCCGCTGGCTGGTCGTGCCGTGGCTGGGCCTGCAACTGGCATCCCGCTGGATGCCGCAGCTGGCCTGGCTGGTGGCTCCGCTGGGATTCGGCTTGCTGATCTGGCTGGCGTATCGCCTCAACAAGGCGCCGCGCGGCGCGCTGCTGCAGCGACTGCAGCAACGCATCCGGCAGGCGGCCCAGGAATTTGAACCACGGAAGTGACATGAAAATCGACGTCAAGATCATCGACGAGCGTCTGCGCGGCAACCTGCCCGCCTACGCCACGCCCGGCAGCGCCGGCCTGGATTTGAGAGCCTGCCTGCAGGAACCAGTGACCCTGCAGCCCAATGCCTGGCAACTGGTGCCGACCGGCATCGCGATTTATTTGCAGGATCCGGGTTATGCGGCCTTGATCCTTCCGCGTTCGGGGCTGGGCCACAAGCATGGCATCGTCCTGGGCAATCTGGTCGGCCTGATCGACAGCGATTACCAGGGCCAGCTGATGGTGAGCGCGTGGAACCGCAGCGATGTGGCTTTCACCATCGAGCCCATGGAGCGCATCGCCCAGCTCGTGATTGTTCCCGTGCTGCAGGCGGAGTTCAATGTGGTGGAGGCTTTCGAGGCCACTGAGCGCGGTGAAGGCGGGTACGGTTCAACCGGCAAGGCCTGACGGTAATGGCGGTAATGCGGTAATGGCCGGCGGTGTCAGGCTTTTCCTACATCGCCCGATAGCTGCTTCCCACGCCTGGACAGCCCCGCTCCCCACCGGTCGGCAACGGCTTGTGGCCTGTAATAAGCCATGTCCTGAACAAGGCGCCATGCCTCCCGGCTCGCTACCTTCAAGCAGGTGTTGCAGTTCTAAATCAACGGAGCTTTCATGATGAACACATCGCGTTTCCTCACCCTCACTTCTTCCGTGGTTCTGGTGGCCGGCTTGGCCGCATGCGCCGCACCCATGAGCCAGCAGCCCGTGGCTACTTATCCGGCCCAGAACTACCCCGCACAGACCTATCCGCAACAGGCGCCGCAGGGCAACTATGTCGAGTACGGCCGTGTCAGCAACGTGGAGGTTATCCGCACGCAAGAGCAGGCCAAGTCCACCGGTGGCCTGGGCGCGGTGCTCGGCGGTGTGGCCGGTGCCGTGGTGGGCCGTCAGATCGGCAACGGCAGCGGCCGTGACATCGCGACCGTGGCGGGTGCCGTCGGTGGCGCTGTTGCCGGCAATGCGATTGAGAAAAACCGCAATGCGGCCAATGCCCCGGTCAGCCAGACCTACCGCGTCTCGGTGCAGATGGACAACGGCACCATGCGCGCCTATGACGTTCCTTCTTACGGCGAACTGCGTATCGGCGACCGCGTGAAGGTGGAGAACAACCAGCTTTACCGCATCATGTAATCACGGGTTGTCCGTGAAAAAGCCGGCCGTCCGCAAGGGGGCCGGCTTTTTTCATGGCGAAGCCGTTTCAGTGCAGCGTATCGTTGCCGGGCAACAAGGGCCCCAGCCTGAAGAAACCTGTGCCCATCGAGCCCTGTCCGATTTCTTCTTCGCTGGCCTCACGGACCGATTCGATCTTCAGATGCAGGCGAATGGCGATGCCCGCCAGCGGATGGTTGCCGTCCAGCACCACATGCTCCGGATAAATTTCAGTCACGGTGTAGAGCAGCGCCGGCTGGATGTCCGGACTGCAGCCTGCGGGGATGGCTGCACCGTCGAAAGTCATGCCTTCCTCCAGTTCTGCCGGAAACAGTTTGCGGGCTTCCAGGAAAACCCGGTTTTCATCGTAGTCGCCAAACGCATCTTCAGGTTCAAGGTGCAGGTCCAGCGTATCGCCCGCTTCGTGGCCCTGCAGGCGCTCCTCGATCTTGGCCAGCAGGTCGTCGCCACCGAGCAAGAATTCCACCGGCTCATCCAATTCGTCCAGCACTTCGCCCAGGGTATCTTTCAGCGTCCATGTCAGGGCAACGACGCATTGCGGGGTGATTTTCATCCGACAATTGTCCCATGGATGTCACTTCAGCCCTTCCCCTGCTCGGTGGTCTCACACCGCAACAATTCATGCGCCGCCATTGGCAGAAAAAGCCCTTGCTGGTGCGCCAGGCCATGCCGGGTTTTCGCCCCGTGCTTGAGCGTGCAGCGCTGTTTCGCCTGGCCGGCGAGGAACAGGTGGAGTCGCGCCTGGTTCAACAACAAGCGAAAGGCTGGCGCATGAAGCAGGGCCCCTTTGGCCCGCGCAGCCTGCCTGCCTTGTCGGCACCCGCCTGGACCTTGCTGGTGCAGGGCGTGGACCTGCACGATGCGCGCGCGCATGCGCTGCTGCAGCAATTCCGCTTCATCCCGGATGCCCGGCTGGACGATCTGATGATTTCCTTTGCCACTACTGGCGGCGGCGTGGGGCCGCATTTCGACAGTTACGACGTTTTCCTGCTGCAGGCCAGCGGCCGCCGCCGCTGGAAAATCGGCAAGCAAAAAGACCTGGCATTGCAGGAGGGCGTGCCTCTGAAAATCCTGAAAAATTTCGAGCCGGAACAGGAGTTCGTGCTGGAAGCCGGCGACATGCTTTATCTGCCACCGCGCTACGCGCACGACGGATTGGCCGAACCCTGCATCGGCGCAGACGGCAAGGCGCAGGACTGCATGACCTATTCGATCGGCTTTCGCGCACCCGGCCGCAGCGAACTGGCGGGTGAACTGTTGCAGCGCCTGGCCGACTTCGACGCCGGTGCGCGGGAAAATGCGCCGCTGCAGCTGTATTCGGATCGCGACCAGCCTGCTACGACAACCCCGGCAGCGCTGCCGCCGGGCATGCTGGAGTTCGCTGGGGACGCGCTGCGTGACGCGCTGAAAAATCCCCGGGCGCTGGCCTGTGTGCTGGGCGAATACCTGACCGAGCCCAAGGCCTCGGTATGGTTTGATGAGCCGGCTGGCGGCGGGGATGAGCAGCTTGCGGGCCCGATTCAACTGGACGCGCGCAGCCGCATGTTGTACGACGCCCACCACATTTTTCTCAACGGTGAAAGCTACCGCGCCCAGGGCGCCGATGCCACCCTGATGCGCCGGCTGGCCGACCAGCGCTGCCTGCCGGCCGCCGACCTGCGGCGCGCCAGCCCCGCGGCGATGGCGCTGCTGGCCGACTGGCGCGATGCCGGCTGGCTGGTGCAGGCGCCCGACTGAGCTTGCGCGATCATCCCAGTCCATCCACCTGGAGCCCACCATGGACAACGCCCCATCCCCCTTGCCCGTGCCGCCTTTGTTGCAGGGCCGGTTTGAAGGCCGTTCTGACTTTGCGGAGCTCGTGCGCCAGGCTTTTGCGGCCGCGGCGGAACAGGGCTGGCGCGAAATCATGCTGTGTGATCCCAACTTCGAGGACTGGCCGCTGGGCGAACGTGCCGTGTCGCAGTCGCTCAACGACTGGGCGGCGTCCGGTCGCAAGCTCACCATGCTGGCGCAGGACTATGCCGAAGTGAGCCGGCGTCATGCGCGGTTTGTCACCTGGCGGCGGACCTGGTCGCACATTGTTGAATGCCGGGGGCATGCGGCCGGTGATCTGCCCAGCGCGTTGTGGAGTCCCGGCTGGGCGTTCGAGCGCCTGGACCTGGTTCACAGCGCCGGCATGGCTGGCTCCGAGGCTGCCCGGCGAGTCGCCCTGAAGGAACGGCTGGCTGAAAAACTGTTGCGCAGCAGCCCGGCTTTTCCCGCAAGCACCCTGGGCTTGTAGGTCGGCGCCGCTACTTGTTGACAGATTGTCAATTCCGGGTTTCTACGTTCGTGAAAACCCGCATATAATTCAAGTCTGGGAAGAAAGAGTTCGAATCCTTTCGCCCGGTCAAGTAAAACTCGGATCATTTGATTTGAGTTTTTTTTTGGCGATTTCAGGAAATTGTTTTTCTCATTTCATTCAAGGATCAACTCAAATGAACAAGTCTCTCGCCCTGGCAGCCATCGTTGCTGCTGTTGCCCTGGCTGCCTGCGGTAAAAAAGAAGAAGCACCTGCCCCAGCCCCTGTGGTTGAGACGCCTGCTCCTGCGCCTGCAGCTGCACCCGCTCCCATGGAAGCTGCTTCGGCACCTGCCGCTGACGCATCGGCACCTGCTGCTGCCGCTCCTGCGAACGGCACCACCGCTGCCCCCATCGATGCAGGCGCTGGCGCCGGCACCGCCACCAGCGGCACTGGCGAGAAGAAATAAGTTTCTTCCCCCGATATAAAAAGCCGCCTCCGGGCGGCTTTTTTCATGGGCGTTTCCAGGTCCGGGTAGCCCGGTATGAGCCCCTACAAAGTGAGCCAGGGGCTGCCGCTGCCCGCATCGGCGACGACGATATCGGCACTCTGGCAACCCAACGCCTCGGACAGCACAAGCTGCGCGAGTTCAGGGCGGTTGTTCTGCTGGCTGAGGTGGGCAGCCACCAGGTGTTTCATGCGCGGGTGGCAGACGGTGCGCGCAATGTCCGCCGCGGCGCTGTTGGACAGATGGCCAAACTGGCCGCCGACCCGCTGCTTGAGAAAAAACGGATAACTCGAGGCTTCCAGCATGGCGCTGTCGTGGTTGGACTCCAGCAACAGTGCATCGCACAGGCGCAGGTGATCCAGCACATGGGCGGTGGCATGCCCCAGGTCGGTCAGGATGCCCAGCTTGAACGCACCGTCGGTGCAGGTCAGTTGCAGCGGTTCGCGAGCGTCATGCGGAACCGTGAAGGGCGTGAGCTGCAAGCCGCCCAGATCGATGGCCACGCCATCCTGGGCGATACGCAGCCAGCCTTCAAAATCGGGGCTGTCCAGCGCCACCCAGGTGCCCATGCTCATCCACACCGGAATGCCCTGCTGCCTGGCGAACTGGCGGGCGCAGCCGATGTGGTCGCTGTGCTCGTGGGTGATGAAAATGGCGTTGATGTCGCTGGCGGCCAGCCCGGACTGGCCGAGCCTGAGCGCCAGCTGGCGGATGCCCAGGCCGCAGTCAACCAGCACCCGAAAGGCCGGCGGACCGCTGGCCTCGATCAGTGTGGCATTGCCCGTGCTGCCGCTGCCCAGGCTCCTGAATCGCAACACCTTGGCGCAGGCTCCCGCAGGACCTTATTTCAGGTCGTCGGCAATCACCTGGACGATTCGCTGCGCATTGGCTGAAGCGTCTGCCACACCCTGTTCATTGAGAACGGAGACGGTGGTCGCTTCACCCTGGCTGCGCACGGCGATGCGATATTTCAGCGGAGGAATGGCTTTGGGCGAACTGAACATCTTGGCGAAGAAGCCGGGCTCCTTCTTGTCGGCCGTGGGCTCCACGTAGCGCACAAAGTAGACGCCCTGTGAACGGTCGCGGTCTTCCACGGTGAAACCCGTGCGGTCCAGCGCCAGGCCGACACGGCGCCAGGCGCGCTCGAAGCCCTCGTCGATCTGCACCACTGGCTGGTTGTTGACCTTGGCCACGCGCGAGGTCTGACGGTTCGTGCCGCTGGCAAGCAGCGCTTTGGACTGTTCTTGGCTGACGCCGAGCTTGACCATCATGCGGCGCAGGAATTCCGCTTCCAGCTCCGGGTCGGCCGGACGTGGCTGCCAGACGGTGCTTTCGCCGGACTTCACCGGACCGGTGGTGCGGCTTTCCTGAACGGTTTCAACCATGCCGCGATGGCTGATATAGATTTCGGTGCCGCCGGAGGGGGTGCGCTCCAGGCGCGTGCGGAACTTGTCGCGTTCGCCGGTGGAGTAAAGGCTGTCCAGCAGCTTGCCCAGCGTGGCACGCACGAAATCCTGGGGCAGCTTGGCGCGGTTTTCCGCCCAGTCGGTTTCCATGATGCCGAGATTTTCCTGGTCCAGCGTCATCAGGAATCCGTTTTCCTGCCAGAACTCGCGCACCGGCCCCCACAGCTTGTCAGCGGGGCGGTTAACCACCAGCCAGCGCTGGTTGCCGGCACGTTCGATGCGCACGTCGCCAACGGCGTTCGCCGCGGTAGGCACGGACTGCGTGGCCTGGCCGACCTGGTAGCCGCTGGCGGTGACGGCGGTGCCGGGCACCACGTAACGGGTTTCGCGCGAAAGCTGGGTCAAATCGGGCGGCACGTCGAGCGAGGCGCCTTTGGTGGCCGATTTGTAGTCCACCTTGTCGCCTTGCAGGGATTCCCCCAGCGACGAGCAGCCCGACAGCGCCAGGGCTGCAACGAGCACCAGCAGCGGCGCAGGGCTGCAGGCGATGCGGAAGGCGGTAGGCACGGGCAATGTCTTCTTCACTTGGGTTCCCTTAAAAAATCAGATCAGGCCGCAAACGCGCAGGGCGTTTTCAACCGTGGCTTCATTGGCGGTTTCGAGCGGCGTCATGGGCAGGCGCAGGGTGCCGCCGCACAGGCCCATGCGCGCCATGGCCCATTTGACCGGAATCGGGTTGGCTTCCACAAACAGGTGTTTGTGCAGGGGCAGCAATTGCAGTTGGATCTTCATGGCGGCACGGGTGTCGCCGGCAATGGCCGCCATGCACAACTCATGCATCAGTCGCGGGGCCACGTTCGCGGTCACGCTGATGTTGCCCTGGCCGCCGCACAGCATCAGCGCCACCGCCGTCGGGTCGTCGCCCGAATACACGGCGAAGCCGGCCGGCGCGTCCTTGATCAGCCATTGCGCGCGTTCGATGTTGCCGGTGGCTTCCTTGATGCCGACAATGCCAGGCACCTGCGCCAGGCGCAGCACGGTGGCATGCAGCATGTCGGCCACGGTTCGGCCGGGGACGTTGTACAACACCATGGGCAGCTCCACCGCTTCGGCAATCGCCGTGAAATGGCGGTACTGGCCTTCCTGGGTGGGCTTGTTGTAATAGGGCACGACCTGCAACTGGCAGTCGGCGCCGACTTTTTTGGCGAAGCGGGCCAGCTCGATGGCTTCCGACGTGGAGTTGGCGCCGCACCCGGCCATCACGGGAACGCGGCCTTTGGCCTGCTCGACCGAGACGCGGATGATCTCGCAGTGTTCCTCGACATTGACGGTCGGGGACTCGCCGGTGGTGCCCACCACGCCGATGCAGTCGGTGCCTTCGGTGATGTGCCAGTCCACCAGCTTGCGCAGCGTGGCGTAGTCAACGCTGCCGTCTTCATGCAGGGGGGTGGCCAATGCAACGATGCTGCCGGTAATGGTGTTCATGTTTGAAAGTCAGGTTCAGGGCATCCGCCGCAAGCGCGCTGATCGGCTGGCTGGGCTGGCGGGTTTATCCCGCATTCTACCCAGTGACCGGCACCGCGCTGGCGGGTCTGTCAAGCAGGTAAGGTGGGATTGCCGGCAGTGCTGGCGGTTCCCGGAGCGCCACAATCCGCTGTGTAAAGCGGGGCGGGGCATTCCGGTAGCCGTCCTCAAAAGCGACGATGCGCAGGCCGCGGCAGATGTCCAGCAACTCGCCGGTGCGCAGCAGGAAGTCGGGGCGAGAGGGTTTGCCCACGGTCTCGTTGCCCTGGGCGAAGGTCTCGTAAATCAGCACGCCGCCAGGCGCCAGGCTGTCCAGCAAGGTCGGCATCAGCGGGCGCCACAGGTAGTTGGTCACCACCACCGCGTCGAAACGGCGGTCGGCGAACGGCCAGGGGCCATTTTCAATGTCAGCCACCACCTTCTCGCAGGCCTGCGGCGGAATTGCTATCGAATCGATAGCTGCTTGCGCCCGGTCCACAAGGGCCAGAGGGTGATTTTGCTTGTAAAACCAGTAGGCGTGCCGGCCCTGGCCGCAGGCGACGTCGAGCACGCTGCCGCCCGGCCGGACCAGGTGCGACCAGCGTTGCACCCAGTCGGAAGCGGGCTCGCTGCCGTGCAGACTCAGGTCGGGGGCGTGCATTGCGGCTCCTCTTGATCGGCAGGGGCCACGGAGACGGCTTCGCCGGACCGCAGGCGCAGCGTCCCTCTTCTTCGTGCCAGGGGCAGCGCACCGCCGAAGGCCCACGAAGTGACAAGCGTGGGGGCCTTCATTTGGGCTTGACCTCGTCCTTGAGCGCAGCCAGCGCCATGTTTTCGACGGCGCCCGGGGCCAGCAGCTTGAGCCAGCGGCCCAGGCGGCCTTTGGCGGTCATGACGACTTCGCGGTCGCGGTGCGCCATGCCTTCGATGATCAGGCGCGCGCATTCCTCCACGCTCATGGCGCCGTCTTCCTTGAGGCCGCTGCTGCCGGCGGGCAGGCCGGCTGCGTTGAAGCCGCGGTAACGGATGTGCGTGGCGACCACGCCGGGATAGGCGGTGGTGACACTGACGCCGGCGCTTTTCATCTCTGCACGCAGCGCTTCAAAAAAACCGGTCATGGCAAATTTGGTGGCGCTGTAGGCAGTGCGGCCGGGCACACCGACCAGCCCGGCCAGGCTGGACACCGCCACGATGCGGCCGCGGCTTTGTTTCAGGGCGGGCAGGGCCGCATGGGTGCACCAGACGCTGCCCCAGAGATTGATCTTCATGAGCGCTTCGTACCAGCCGAGGTCTTCCGACCGGACCTCGCTAAAAAGCGCCTGCGCCGACATGCCGGCGTTGTTGATCAGCGCATCGATGCGGCCGAATCGGGCCAGCGCAGCGTCCATCAAGGCGCTGCATTGCGCTTGCTCGGACACGTCGGTGCGAACCACCAGCGTGGCAGCGGCCATCGCCCCGCATTGCGCCGCCACCGCCTGCAGCGCCTCTTCGTTGCGGGCCGCCAGCACCAGCGACAACTGCGCGCCATGGCGCTGCGCGAGCTGGCGCGCGATTTCGGCGCCTATGCCTTCGGAGGCGCCCGTGATCACGATGGTTTGCATACCGCTGTCTCCGCTTCTTGGTGGAGGCGCAAGCCTACCACCCCGGCCGGCGCACACGCCTAGAAACAGGCCCAGATCTGGTCCGCCAGGGTCAGCAGGAAATCCGGCCGCATGTACAACGCAAACACGCCCGCCGTGGCCGCGACGGCCAGGGCATACAGGGCGAGCTTGCGTGCCATGTCAGGCGCCCTGCGGCACGGCTGCCGGGCGCGGGATCGCGGTTTCGCGCACCGGCAGGTTGACCAGCGCGGCAAACACGCCCAGCGCAATCGCGATGTACCAGACGATGTCGTAACTGCCGGTGCGGTCATACAGGTAGCCGCCCAGCCAGACGCCGAGGAAGGAGCCGATCTGGTGGCTGAAAAACACAAAGCCGCTGAGCATGGACAGGTGCTGGATACCGAAAATCTGCGCGATGACAGAGTTGGTGGGCGGGATGGTGGACAGCCACAGCAGGCCCATCACGCTGGCAAAAATATAAACACTGGTCGGGCTCAGGGGCGCGGCCAGGAACACCGCGATCACCACGGCCCGGGCCAGGTAAATGAACGCCAGGATGTTTTTCTTGGACAGGCGCTGGCCCAGCGTGCCGGCGGCATAGGTGCCGAAGACGTTGAACAGGCCGATCAGCGCCAGCGCATAACTGGCGACTTGCGGCGACAGGCCCTTGTCGCGCAGGTAGCTGGGCATGTGCACGCCGATGAACACGACCTGGAAGCCGCAGACAAAGTAACCCGCCATCAGCAGCTGGAAGCTCGGGTACTTGAAAGCTTCCTTGAGCGCCTGCAGGATGGTCTGCTCGCGCGCCGGCGCCTGACCGGGGCCAAAGCGGGTTTCACGCAGCCCGAAAGCCAGCGGCGCGATCAGCAAAACGCCGACGCTGAGCGCCAGCAGCGCCTCCTGCCAGCCCAGGCGGCTGATCAGCAAGCCCTCGACAGGCACCATCAGGAACTGCCCGAAGGAGCCCGCCGCCGCAGCCACGCCCATGGCCCAGGAGCGTTTGTCGGCCGGGATGTTGCGCCCGATCACGCCGTAGATCACCGCATAGGTGGTGCCCGCCTGCGCCGCGCCGATCAGGACGCCGGCGGTCAGGGTGAACATCAGGCCGGTGGCAGAAAGCGCCATGCCGACCAAGCCCAGCGCGTACAGCACGGCGCCGGCAATGATCACGCGGAAGGCGCCAAAACGGTCGGCCAGCATGCCGGCAAAAATGCCGAAAACGCCCCAAGACAGGTTTTGCACCGCGATGGCCAGGGCAAAGGTCTGGCGGGTCCAGCCCTGCGCCTGGGTGATGGGCAGCAGCCAGAGCCCAAAACCATGGCGTATGCCCATGGACAGGGTGACGATGATGGCGCCGCAAAGCAGCACCTGGGTCATGGAGAGGGGGCGCGTGGGTGATTGCATGCGGTGAATGTAACCAAATGGCCGTTTTTCTGCTTTCCGAAGTTCTCACGTGTTTGATGCGAAACACGCATGAATGGGCGAGAGTGTCGCCTTTACTGTATTTTTGTACAGTTGTAAAATCCCGCCGGACTACAATCAGCGCTCCCATGGCGACCAAATCCCCCAACGACTATTCCGAAGGCTCGATCCGCGTGCTCAAGGGCCTTGAGCCCGTCAAGCAGCGGCCGGGCATGTACACGCGCACCGACAATCCCCTGCACATCATCCAGGAGGTGCTGGACAATTCCGCTGACGAGGCACTGGCTGGCAACGGCAAGAAGATCAAGGTGACCCTGCATGCCGACAGCTCGGTCAGCATCGAGGACGACGGCCGTGGCATCCCCTTCGGCCTGCACCCTGAAGAAAAGGCGCCAGTGGTCGAGCTGGTGTTCACCCGCCTGCATGCCGGTGGCAAGTTCGACAAGGGCAAGGGCGGCGCCTACAGCTTTTCCGGCGGCCTGCACGGCGTAGGCGTCAGCGTGACCAACGCCTTGTCCAGGCGGCTTGAAGTCACGTCTTACCGCGAAGGCATGGTGGCCCGGCTGGTGTTTTCGGGCGGCGACGTGATTGAAAAACTGCACCTGCGCAAGGCCGGCGAGGGCGACCGCAAATCTGGTCTGACGGTGCGCGCCTGGCCCGATCCCAAATATTTCGAATCGTCTGTTTTGCCCATTGCGGAGCTGACGCACCTGCTGCGCAGCAAGGCCGTGCTGATGCCCGGCGTCACCGTCACCCTGACGACGGAAAAAACAAAAACCACCGACACCTGGCTGTACAAGGGCGGCCTGCTGGATTACCTGATGCAGACCCTGACCGGGGACCCGGTGATCCCGATGTTCGAAGGGCAGGGTTTTGCGGACGAGGCCCACGACAGTTTTGCCGAAGGTGAGGGCGCCAGCTGGTGCCTGGCTTTCACCGAGGACGGCCAGCCGGTGCGCGAGAGTTACGTCAACCTGATCCCGACCAGCGCCGGGGGCACCCACGAAAGCGGCCTGCGTGACGGCGTGTTCCAGGCGGTCAAGAGTTTTGTCGATCTGCATTCGCTGCTGCCCAAGGGCGTCAAGCTGCTGCCCGAGGACGTGTTTGCGCGCGCCAGTTATGTGCTCAGCGCCAAGGTGCTGGACCCGCAGTTCCAGGGCCAGATCAAGGAGCGGCTCAACTCGCGCGATGCGGTGCGGCTGGTGTCCAGCTTTGTGCGCCCGACGCTGGAGTTGTGGCTGAACCAGCATGTGGACTACGGCAAAAAGCTGGCTGAACTCGCCATCAAGGCCGCCCAGAGCCGGCAAAAGGCCGGCCAAAAGGTCGAAAAGCGCAAGGGTTCGGGCGTGGCCGTGCTGCCCGGCAAGCTGACCGACTGCGAAAGCCGCGACCTGGCCCACAACGAGGTGTTTCTGGTCGAGGGTGATTCCGCCGGCGGCAGTGCCAAGATGGGCCGCGACAAGGAAAGCCAGGCCATCCTGCCGCTGCGCGGCAAGGTGCTCAACACCTGGGAGGTCGAGCGTGACCGGCTGTTTGCCAACACCGAGATCCACGACATCGCGGTCGCCATCGGCGTCGACCCGCACGGCCCCAATGACACGCCCGACCTGAGCGGCCTGCGTTACGGCAAGGTCTGCATCCTGAGCGATGCCGATGTGGACGGCTCCCACATCCAGGTTTTACTCCTGACCCTGTTTTTTCGGCATTTTCCGAAACTAATTGAGGCCGGCCACGTATATGTAGCGAGGCCGCCGCTGTTTCGTGTTGATGCGCCGGCCCGTGGCAAGAAACCTGCTTCCAAGGCGTATGCACTGGACGAAGGCGAATTGCTGGCGATTCTGGACAAATTGCGCAAGGAAGGCGTGCGTGAAGGCGCTTGGGCGATCAGCCGCTTCAAGGGCCTGGGCGAGATGAATGCGGAACAATTGTGGGAAACCACACTCAATCCTGATACCCGCCGCCTGTTGCCGGTGCAGCTCGGCAACCTGGACTTTGCCCAGACCGAGTCGCTGGTGACCAAACTGATGGGCAAGGGCGAAGCCGCAGCGCGGCGCGAACTGATGGAACTCCACGGGGATGCCGTGGAAATCGATATTTAAGGCAACCCCGACGATGGATACGATGCAGTTGCAGCGGCATGGCCATGTTCATGCATAAAAAATGGCTCCAGCCCTTGCTGGGCGGGCGCAAGCTGCTATCATTTTTGATGGTTGTGGCGGCGTTGCTGTGCGCTGCGCCGGCGCGGGCCGATGTCTGGGGCTATGTGGACGACGCCGGGGTGGCGCATTTTTCGGCTGAGCGGCTGGATGAGCGCTACCAGCTGTTTTTCCGCGGCAGTGAAAGCTTTGACACCAGCCGCGGGGCGCGTGGATTGCCCGGCTACAACCCCGGGGCGCCTGGCGCGCCGCCCAAGCTGCTGGCTTTTTTCGACGTGTCGCCCAGCTACAAGGCCGTCAAACACCTGCTGCGTGAAGCCTCCGTGGCCCAGGACATCGACTATGAGCTGTTGCAGGCGCTGATCGCCACCGAGTCCGGCTTCAACACCCATGCGGTGTCCCCCAAGGGCGCGGTCGGCCTGATGCAGCTGATGCCGCCGACGGCACAACGCTATGGCGTCCGGTCCGACAAAAAGGTCCCGATCGAAAAGAAGCTGACCGACCCCATGACCAACATCCGTGCCGGCTCGCGTTATTTGCGCGACCTGATCGATTTGTTTCCCGGTCAGCTGGAGCTGGCTGTGGCCGCCTACAACGCCGGCGAGGGTGCTGTGCAGCGCGCCGGCAACCGCATTCCCAATTACCCCGAGACAAAAAACTACGTCAAGACGGTGATGCAGCTTTACGCCCACCTGAAGCCGCCCAGCATGCTGGGTGATGCCCGCCGCCCGGGCCGGGTGCGGATGGAAATGATGGGCGGCGCGGGCGGCCAGCCCGCTGGCGGTGCCAGGGGCCGCGGCAATCAGTTGCCGGCGCTGGTGGTCCAGACGCCCATGGCGCCTGAATTCCGCGTTGAGCGCGACTAGCCACTGGACCCTCAGGTGAACCCGGTCTTCAATCCCGATACCTTTGTTCTTGGCATCGCCGTCGGCGTGCTGGGGTTGGTGATGCTGCTGAGCCTCATCATTGCCTATGCCTATGACGAAGCCACCCTGCTGGCCCTGGGCGGGTATCTGGTGGTGGTCAACCTGGTGTTGCTGGCAGGGCGTTACGGAGCCTGGCCCGTGCACGAGCTGGAAACCACCCTGCTGATCCTCGGCCCGACCGCCGTGGCCGGCCTGCACAGCTGGCTGCTGCGCAAGCGCAAGATCGGGGCCGCCGACAAGGCGGCCATGGCCGTCACCGTGCTGGTGGCGCTGGGGCTGGCGGGGCTCCGGCTGGTGGACAACTCGCCGCTGGCCATTCTGGTCAGCAGTTACGCGCTGGGCGCCTTGCTCCTGGCGTCCTGGCTCATCCTGTGCCTGCCCGCCTGGCGCATTTCGGGCCCCTGGAAATGGTGGTTGCTGGTCGGGCACCTGGGCGGGGTGGTGGTGGCCATGCTGTTCCTGCTGGGCACCATGGATTCCACGGCGACTTACTGGCCGGTAGCGATGCTGCTGCTGGCACAGGCGCCCCCCACCTACCTGGCGCTGGTCTGGCGCAGCCGCCTGCTCAACGAAGGCCGGCTGCGCGGCCTGGCTGCCAAGGTCACCGATCCGTTGACCGGCCTGTCCAGTCTGGCGGTGCTGATCGACCGCCTGCGTCCCGCCGTCAACCGCGCGCAGAACCTCAAGCATGGCGGGGCCCTGTACCTGATCGACATCCATAATTTTTCCGGTCTGGTCAAGGAACTGGGCGCCGACGCCAAGGAAAGAATCATTCTTGAAGCTGCCAACCGCATCCGGCGCGCGATCAGCGACAGCGACACCGCGGCCCGCATCACCGAACAGTTGTTCGCGGTGCTGGCGCAGGACCTGGAAGACGATGGCCAGGTGGACTCGCTGGCGACGCGCCTGCTGGTCAGCGGCTTGCGCATAGAAAGCCAGTTCCTTCCCGGGGTGTCGCTGCAATTTCGCGTGATTGCCACCGGCCTCAAGGTGCCTGTGTTGAGCACGCCGGCGGCGGCGCAACACTGGCTGCGTGCCCTGCTGAACAACTTCGGGGCCTGGCCCCCTACCCACCGCTCGCGCAACATCCTGCTGCTGACGAACGGGGAGATCCGGCGGCCGCAAACCGCCTCGGGCAGCAGCACTTTTTAAGCCGCCTGCCACGGCGCCAGCCAGCCTTTTCCTTTTCCTGCCTAGCTTATTGACCTGCGATAGCCCCGACCACGATGGACGACCTTTTCACACCGCCTCCGCCCGACGCCCCCGAGCTGCCTGACCAGGAGTCACTGGCCGCGTACGCCCAGCGCGCCTACCTCGAATACGCGCTCAGCGTGGTCAAGGGCCGGGCCCTGCCCGACGTCTGCGACGGCCAGAAGCCGGTGCAGCGCCGCATCATGTACGCGATGGCGCGCATGGGGCTGGGTTTTTCCGGCGCCGGCGGTGCCAAGCCGGTCAAAAGCGCGCGCGTGGTGGGTGATGTGCTGGGCAAATACCACCCGCACGGTGACCAGGCCGCTTACGACGCCATGGTGCGCATGGCGCAGGATTTCAGCCAGCGTTACCCGCTGATCGACGGCCAGGGCAATTTCGGTTCCAGGGACGGCGATGGCGCGGCGGCCATGCGTTACACCGAGGCGCGGCTGGCCAAAATCACCACCTTGCTGCTCGACGAACTCGATGAAGGCACGGTTGATTTCGTGCCCAACTACGACGGCTCGTTCGAGGAGCCCAAACAATTGCCGGCGCGGCTGCCCTTCACGCTGCTCAACGGCGCCAGCGGCATTGCCGTGGGCCTGGCCACCGAGATCCCGAGCCACAACCTGCGTGAAGTGGCCGATGCCTGCATCGCGCTGATCAAGACACCCAAGCTGCCTGACGACGAGCTGTATGCGCTGATGCCGGGGCCGGATTACCCGGGCGGCGGCCAGATCATCTCGACCGCCGCCGACATCGCCGCCGCCTACAGCAGTGGCCGCGGCTCGCTCAAGGTGCGGGCACGCTGGAAGATCGAGGAACTGGCGCGCGGCCAGTGGCAACTGGTGGTGCAGGAGCTGCCGCCCGGCATCAGCACCCAGCGTGTGCTGGAAGAAATTGAAGAGATCACCAACCCGAAAATCAAGGCCGGCAAGAAGGCGCTGAGCCTGGACCAGGTGCAGCTCAAGCAGACTGTGCTGGCCGTGCTCGACGTGGTGCGCGACGAGTCCAGCAAGGACGCCGCCGTTCGCCTGGTGTTCGAGCCCAAGACCAGCCGCATCAGCCAGAGCGAGCTCATCACGACCCTGCTGGCGCACACCAGCCTGGAGAGCTCGGCCAGCATCAACCTGACCATGGTCGGTCTGGACGGCCGGCCCACGCAGAAAAACCTGCGGCAGATGTTTACTGAGTGGATCAGCTTTCGCCAGACCACCATCCAGCGTCGATCCCAGCATCGCCTCGACAAGGTGCTGGACCGCATCCACATCCTTGAAGGCCGGCAGCTGGTGCTGCTCAACATCGACGAGGTGATCGCCATCATCCGCCAGGCCGAGGAACCCAAGGCGGCGCTGATCGCACGTTTTAATCTGAGCGACCGGCAGGCCGAAGACATCCTCGAAATCCGCTTGCGCCAGCTCGCGCGGCTCGAAGCCATCAAGATCGAGCAGGAGCTCAAGAACCTGCGCGAAGAGCAGGGCAAGCTCGAAGAAATCCTCGGCAGCCCGGCCGCCTTGCGGCGCCTGATGATCAAGGAAATCGAGGCCGATGCGAAACAGTTTGCCGACCCGCGCCGCACCCTGATCCAGGCCGAGAAAAAAGCCGTGCTGGAGGTCAAGGTGCTGGATGAGCCGGTCACCGTGGTGGTCAGCGCCAAGGGCTGGGTGCGTGCGCGCAGCGGTCACGGCCATGATGCGTCCAGCTTCGCGTTCAAGGCGGGTGATGGCCTGTATGGCACCTTTGAATGCCGCACGGTGGACACCCTGCTGGTGTTCGGCACGGCGGCCAAGGGCACAGGCCGTGTTTATTCGATCCCGGTGGCCATGCTGCCCGGCGCACGCGGCGACGGCCAGCCGGTGACCACCTTGATCGATCTGGAGACCGGCACGCATCCGGCGCATTATTTTGCCGGCCCTGCGAGCGCCACGCTGCTGCTCAGCGGCAGCGGTGGCTACGGCTTCCTGGCGACGGTCGAGAACATGACGACGCGGCTCAAGGGCGGCAAGGCCTTCATCAGCTGCGCCGAGGGCGAGTCCATCTGCAAACCGTCGCATGTGTCGGGCAGCAGCGGCGCGGCACCGCTGAACCCAGCCACCCATGTGGCCTGCGCCTCCACCGGCGGGCGCATCCTGACCTTCGAGATCAGCGAACTCAAGACCCAGCCGGCCGGCGGCCGTGGCCTGCTGCTGATCGACCTGGACGCCAAGGACACGCTGGCCGGTGCGGCGGCCTATACCCGCAGCGTGAAGATCGAAGGCATTGGGCGCGGTGGCAAGGTCCGTGAGGAAACGCTGGAGATTCGCAGTTTGAACAACGCGCGTGCTGCGCGGGCGCGCAAGGGCAAGGCGGCGGATCTGGGCTTCAAACCGGCCGCGGTTTCGCGGGTCGAGTAACCCGCGACACCAAGCCGCCTGTCCTGGTTGTCATCTCGGACTGGATCCCGGATCCATGTTGGATAACTCGTGTAGCTTGGTTTGCCAACAAGCCGGGGGTTGCCCGGCAGCAACTCACTTTCTTTTTGCGTCGCCAAAAAGAAAGTAAGCAAAGAAAAAGGCGACCCTGCTGTCTGCGTCCCTCCGCTTCGCTGCGGGCAACCTGCGGTGCTCGGCCCAGCCGGGGCCGGGCTCGAACTCGCTGCGCTCAGACAATCGCCCGTCCTGATCCGTCTGGACCTCCGCTCCTCGGCGCAGACAGAAGGGTGGGAACAAAGAAAACATCCAAATACGGATACCGAATCCCCTCCGGAGTCCTTGAAGCGCGCAGCGCTTCAAGGACGGGACTCTCAACGAACGGTCATGTTTGCACGCGAGCGCAGCGCACGCGGCCAAATGAGGTCCCCCTCCATCGCCCAGCGGTGTACAGACCGGGAACATAGGTAACAACTGTGCGGGGACGTGGGTAACACTTTTATTGTGCACACTTACAACTCCTGCAGCCTCAACTGCTTGATGCGTTGATGACAGAAGTACACGTCCAGAGCA
>CAMLDT010000011.1 GCA_946479075.1 uncultured Polaromonas sp. | reverse complement strand
GCTCACGGCGCAGGGTGAGGCCGGCTGGGTCAACGGCCAGCCCAAGGTGGCGCTGACCGCCAGACTCGACAAGCTGCGCGCCAGCATACGCACCGACCGCCAGCTCACGGTATCCGGCCAGTTGCAGGCCGGGCTGACCGACAAACAGATGGACATCACAGGCGCACTGCGCGTGGACCAGGCCCGTATCCTGCTGCCCGATGAAGGCCGGCCCGAACTCGGCAGCGACGTGCTGGTGCGCAACGTCGGCGGCGCTGCCATCGGTAAACAGGCGCCGGCCCAATCCGGCCCCACGCCCGAACCACCCCAAGACAGCCGCAAGGTGAAGATCGCGGTGGACATCGACCTGGGCAACGACTTTCGCATCGAAGGCAAGGGCATAGACACCCGCGTGCGCGGCACACTGGCGCTGTCCGGCGACTCCTTTGCTTCGCCGCGGCTGGTGGGCACGGTGCGCACCGTCGGCGGCCAGTACCGCGCTTACGGCCAGCGCCTCGATATCGAGCAGGGCGTGCTGCGTTTCACCGGCGCCATCGACAACCCCACGCTCGACATCCTTGCCATCCGGCCCAACATGACACAGCGCGTCGGCGTGCAGATCACCGGCACCGCCCTGCTGCCCGCCGTGCGCCTGTATGCCCAGCCGGACTTGCCCGACGCTGAAAAACTCTCCTGGCTGGTGGTCGGCCGCGCGTCGGCCAGCGGCGGCGCCGAAGCCGCTTTGCTGCAGCAGGCCGCCATCGCGCTGCTGGGGAGCAAAAGCGGCAACACCGGCGGCCTTGCCGGCCGGCTCGGGCTGGACGAGGTGTCCTTCAGCAGCGGCGACGGCGGCGCCAGCGGCGGGGCCGTCACCCTGGGCAAACGCTTCTCGCGCAACTTCTACGCAGCTTATGAGCGCAGCCTGTCCGGCGCGCTCGGCACGCTGTCGGTGTTTTACGACCTGTCGCAACGCTTCACCATCCGCGCGCAAACCGGCGACCAGACCGCGGTGGATCTGATCTACACCTTCTCGTACGACTGAACAGGGGTGGATTCAAAGGCAGCTGTCATCAGATGGCCGCGTGAATCCAAAGATGGTGCCCTTGGCAGGAATCGGACCTGCGACCTATCCCTTAGGAGGGGATCGCTCTATCCACTGAGCTACAAAGGCAGGCCTGTAGTTTAACAAGGCGGCTGCGATGGCTCCCGGTCCCCCCCAACAGCCCGCGTCGCTCCTGTTTTGATAGCTGCTTGCGCAGGCTAAATAAGGGCTGCAGGCCTAAAAGGCTTATAAGAACCAACCCATCACCGCATCACCAGCCCGCCATCGACAAACAGCGTCTGCCCGGTCATGAAGCCGCTCCAGTCGGAGGCCAGGAACAGCACCGGGCCGGCCACATCGTCTGGCGTGGCGATGCGGCGCAGCGGGGTTTGCGCGGTCAGCAGGTCGCGCACTTCTTCTTTCGTCTGCCGGCTGGCGGCCGTCGGGTAAACCAGGCCGGGCGCCACGCAGTTGACGCGTATGCCCAGCGGGCCGAGCTCGGCCGCGAGGTTGCGGCTGAAACCGACCAGCGCGGACTTGGCCGTGCTGTAGTCGTGATAAGGCACGCTGGGCCGTTCGACCAGGTCGCTCACGAGGTTGACGATGGCGCCCTGGCTGCGCTGCTTGAAATGCGGCAACACGGCCTGGCAGACGTTGAAGGTGGCGCGTACCGCGCCGTCGATCTGGCGCTGGTAGTCGGCCCAGTCGAGCTCCCAGAACAGCTTGCGCTGCTCGGGGTCGAAGCTGTAGGACGCAAAAGCGTTGTTGACCAGCACGTCGATGCGGCCCATCTCGGCCAGCACCTGCCCCACCATCGCCGTCACCGCGGGCTGCGAACTGACATCGCCCTGCAGCGCCCAGCCGTCGCCGCCCAGCGCCTTGCATTCTTGCGCCACCGCTTCGGCCGAGGCCGCGTCCTGCAGGTAGTTGATGACGACGGCCGCGCCCTCTCGCGCAAAGGCCCGTGCGATGGCTGCGCCTATGCCGCGTCCGGCGCCGGTGACCAGCACCACCTTGCCCTTGAACTTCATGGCAGCTTGTCCTCGTCGATGCTTTCACAGTTGATGGCACTCCGCCGTTCGGGCTGAGCCTGGCCTGTCCTGAGCTCGCCGAAGGGTCGAAGCCCTTCAACAAGCTCAGGGCGAACGGGTGCAAGTTGAGCCTCGTGATCCATAGAAGTCCCGGCCCTATTGTTTCGCCGGCAGCAGGTCCTGCATGACCACGTCCGAAGCCTTGATCTCGCGCTGGATGATGCCGAGCTTTTTGTAGCTGTCGGCGGCCTTCTGGAACATCGCCATGTCGAGCGCGCCCAGGCCGCGCGCCTGGGTCACGGGCGAAACGCTCGCGGCATTGCGCAGCTTGATGATCTCGCGGTTCACCGCCGGGTTCTTGCCGTCAATGGCGCGTTTGACGGCCAGCGCGGCGGCCTCGTCGGGGTTCGCAATCATCCAGGCCATGCTGTCGCGGTAGCCGGCGAGGAAACGTTTGAGCACGTCCTTCTTGGTCTGCCAGACTTCTTCAGTCACCACAAACAGGTCGCTGGAGATGTTCAGGTGCTCACGCACCGCCATGACATTGACGTCATTGAGTCCACGGGTGCGGCCGACCAGCAGGCCGGTATCGGTGGCGGCGGTCGCATCGACCTGGCCCTGCATCAGCGGTGCGAAGTTCAGCAGGCCGGTGACCACGATGGTGACGTCGGCTTCGGAGAGGCCCGCCTGCTGCAGCAGCACCAGCAGGTTTTGCCGGGTGCCGCTGGACAGGCTGTAAACGCCGATCTTCTTGCCCTTGAGGTCCGACGGTTTGGTGATGCCGCTGGACTTGAGCGCGACCACGTTGAAGACGTTCTGCGGATAGATGTCGTAAATCGCGCGCAGCTTCTCGCCCTTGTCGAGCGCGGCGAAAAAGGAGCCCGGATCGGTGAAGGCCACCGTGGCCTGGCCGGTCAGCATGTTGCGGATCGCGTCGCCGCCGCCGGCGCCGGGCACATAGCCGAGGTCAATGCCCTTGGCCTTGAAGAAGCCCTTGTCTTCCTCGACCAGCAGGTTGGTGATCTCGGTGATCGGCTGGCTCCATCCGGCCACCACCACCTTGTCGGCAGCATGGGCCACGCCGCAGGCCAGCAGCAGGGTCGCGGCAAGGGTACGAAGAAGAGAAGTGAAGTGGTCCATATCAGTCCTTTGAGTTTTCTTTTTTCAAATGCGGCCAGAGCAGCAGGCGCTCCAGGCCAACAGCGAGTTGGTAGATCACCAGGCCCAGCACGGTAATCAAAATCAGCACGGCAAACATCAGCGGCGTGTCCATCATTCCCTGCGAGGCGATGATCAACGCGCCCAGGCCCTTGCTGCCGCCGATAAATTCGCCGACCACCGCGCCCACCAGCGCCAGCACCACAGCCACACGGAAGCCGGCCATGATGACCGGCAGGCCCGAGGGAATCTTCAGGCGCAGCAGGGTCTGCAGCCGTGTCGCACCCAGCATGCGGAACAGCTCCAGCTTTCGCGGCTCGACCTGCTGAAGGCCGGTCAGCGTGTTTTCCATCAGCGGGAAAAAGCAGATCAGCGCGGTGATGACCACGGTCGAGGTCATGCCGAAACCGAACCAGACGATGAACAGCGGCGCCAGCGCAAGCTTGGGCACGACTTGGCTGACCAGCACATAGGGAAACAGCAGGCGGCGCAAAAATGCCGACTCGCCCAGCACAATGCCACCGAGCAAGCCAGCGGCGCAGCCGAGCGCCAGCCCCAGCAGCAGTTCGGTGCCGGTGTGGACCAGGTGCGGCCAGAAGTAGCCGCTGCGCAGGCCGTTCCACAGCGCATCCCAGATCACCGAAGGCGCCGGCAGCACCAGCGCCGAAAGCCGGTCGCCACGTGCCAGCAGTTCCCACCCCCCCACGATGACGGCGAACAGCACCAGGCTGGCGAGACGGCTCAGCATGTAAGCACCCCGTCCATGGCATGGCGCACCCGGGCGCACAGCGCGTTAAAAGCTGCGCCGTAACGCAACTCGCGCTGGCGCGGCCAGGGCAGGTCCACTGCCAGGTCGTCGGTGATTTTTCCGTCGGCCATCACGGCCACGCGATCAGCCAGATAGACCGCTTCGCTGATGTCGTGGGTCACAAAAAACACCGTGGTCTGCGCCAGCCGGCAGATGCGCAGGAAGTCGTCCTGCAGTTCCTCGCGCGTGATCGCGTCCAGGGCCGCAAACGGTTCGTCAAGCAGCAACAGCGACGGCGCCAGCAGCAGCGCGCGCGCAATCGCGACCCGGCTCTGCTGGCCACCCGACAGCTCGGTGGGAAAGCGCCGGCCCAGACCAGCCAGCCCCATCAACGCCAGCAGTTCCTCCGCACGCGCGTGATCGGCCGGCAACGGGGCGCGCTGCAGGCTGACCGGCAAAAGCACGTTGTCGCGCACGGTTTTCCATTCGAGCAGGGTCGGCGACTGGAACACAAAACCGAGCTGGCTGCCCGGCTTGCGCAGGGCCTGGCCATCGACGCTCACCGTGCCGGCGTCGGGCAGCAGCAGGCCGGCCGCGAGTTTGAGCAGGGTGGTCTTGCCGCAACCGCTGCGGCCGACCAGGCTGTGCACCTCGCCGCGCGCGATTTGCCAGTCCACCTGGTTGACCACGCGCGGATAGGCCGGGAAGCTGTAACTGACCCCGCGCATGTCGAGAAAAGCCTGTGGATCAGTCAACATACGGCGCCAGGGATTCGGCCGCAGCTTCGGCCGAGCCCTCAATGTCCACCATGCTCACCATGTCGAGCAGGCTGAAGCGCCCGTCATGGTGCCAGCCCGCTTCGGGCGACGTCATCTGGCCCAGCGCACAGATGCGTGTGACACCGGCGCGGCCAAGTTGCTCTGCCAGTTCAAACAGCTCGCGCGGCGCAGCGGCCACACCGACCGTCTGCAAAAACGCGCGGTGCGGTGCCAGCAAGGGCATCACGTCGGCAAGTTGATCAACCGCCACCACACGCACCGTCCGGTTCAGCGCACCGGGCGACAGGGCTTGCAGGCTGTCGTTGTAAATCACGGTCCAGTCGCCCTCTCCCGCCACCTGAGGGCCGCCCGGCGACAGGCTGGCGATTTCTTCGGCACCGCGCCATGCCGCCAGATCGGTCGCCTCGCCCAGGCTCAGCGTGCGCCGCGGGTACTTCTTTTCGAGTGCCGACAGTTCATGCGCGACGTAGCGCGAAAATTCGTCGGGGCTGATTTTTCCGCCACGCGCCACATAAAACACATGCGGCGAATAACAGCCCTGCTGGTCGTAACGCACCACGTCATAGGCGGCCTGCTGCGCCGCACGCGGCGCCTTGCGCGCGTCGAGTGCCGACGCCGCCACCAGGCCGAAACTGAGCTTGTGGCCGAAGGGAAGAAAGCGCGTGGTCACCGGCACCTGGCGCCGCACGTCGGCCAGCGCGGCGTTGCCGCCGTAGGCCAGCACCAAATCGGCCTGAGCAAAGAAGGTTTTCTCCTGCGCTGCGTCCCCGCCCTTCCACCAGACCACCGCCAGGCAGTCGGCGAGCTTGGGATCGATCTCGACCAGCAGTTGCGCAAACCAGCCCGCCAGCAACGGCTCGGCGCTCGCGACCTTGCCGACGGTGCCCGACTTGACCAGCAGGCCGGAGATCAGACTCCACAGGCACAGGCCAGGCACATTGCCGGCCCAGACATGCACCGCCACATCGGGGCCAAAGGCTTTGGAGAAACCGCCTTTGGCGCGCGGCACAAAGTCATCCAGCCCTTGCGGGTTGCCAAAATCTTCAGCGAGGAAGCGCTGCAGCTGCGGCTTGCGAAAGGTCTTGAGGTAGCCGGTCAGGCCCAGGCGCACCATCTCCGCGTCGTAACCCGTCACCCGCGGCAACACGCAGTCGGCCTTGCGCCGCCACGGGTCCTGTGGGTCCAGCAGGCGGTGGATGGCGGCATCGATGGTGTCCACGATTTGCGCCACAGTGAGGGATTTCAAATAGCTGCGGCTGCCACTGCGCACGCGCTGCGTGAGGGCAAGGATTTGTGCTTCGGTCAGCACCGGCACAGCCACCTCGACGCTGCCGGCCTTGCCCTCAAACGTCAAGGTCTGCCACGCCAGCTCGTCGGCGCGCAAGCCCGGCAGATAGCCCGCGGTTTCACGCAGCAGCGTCATGCTGCGGCCGCCTGCAAAAATTCTTCGACCGCCAGTGAGCAGCCCTTGGCCGCACTGCCCTGGGCGCGGCCCAGCAGCAAAAAGCCGCCGTCCACCGCCACACCGACGTCTTCGGTGAGGATGGTGGTGACCGAGTTGAAGTTGGCGAGGTCGCAGTGCGCAAGGATGCCTTGCTGACCGCGCGGCAACTCTTCGCCAGTCAGCGGTTCGACCACACGGGTCCGAATCCAGTGCGGGCCGGACTTGACCGACGGCAGGCTGGCATTGCCGTCGTCGTAGAACTGCGTGCTGAGTTCGGTCATGCCGTACATGTTGATGCAGTCGCTTGTGCCGATACCCAGCGTGGCCGAGAGCTGCGCATAAAAATCCGACATCGACAACTCGCGCGACTGGCCCTTGAAGCCGCCGGTGTCCAGCACGCGGCTGCCGCGCGGCAGCGTGAAGGTTTTGCCCAGACGCTTTAATTCGTCAAGCAAATGCACAAAGCTGTAGCTCGCGCCCAGCAGTGCATAGGGCTCGCCAGTCTGCTCGGCGCGCTCCAGCTCGGTGATCACACGCGCCGTGTCCAGGCCCTGCTGTGTGAGCAGGTAGTGACTGCCCTCAGCGCCGAACTCGCGCACGGCAAGTGCCAGGTAATGCGCCAGCGAGGAGTTCGGCAGCAGGGTTTCATCGGGGAAAAGAATACCCATGCGGATTTTTTGATCGCTGCCCTGCATGAAGCGCTTGCCAAAGTTGCCAATCATGGAGGCGTCATACACCGCCAGCGTCGGGTGATGGTGTTTGCCCTTGATTTCGGCCTGCGTGGTGCCGCTGGTCATGAAGGTGCGCTCGGCCTGATCGGCAGCAATGCAACTCAGGGTCAGGGCCTTGAACGCGCTGATCGGCACGGCGGGAATGTCGCGCCAGCTTTTGACGGTGCGCAATGTTTTGCCACGTTGCTGGCAAAAGCGCTGGAACGGAAGATTGTTCTGGAACTGGTGCGCAAACAGCGCCAGCGCCTGCTGGTCAAACGCTTCGTCGGACGGGTTGTCAGCGGCCAGGAAGGCCAGCAAATCAGCAATCAACGCAGAAGGAGCCATTCGTCACGCTTTCGGTTGCCTGTGTTCAACAAGTGCTCCGAAAGATGTGACAGCCCCGCACCGGGTTGCTGACAGCTCTCCTTACGTCGGTATGAACCGATTCAAGTTCGCGGGTTTGGTTCTGACCATCTCAGCCACCCTTGCTGTTTCCAGCAAGGCTGCACCCCGGAGCAAGGCAAATTCTAGCGGAATGCAAAAACCGCAGCTCAAGCGCAGCGTCAGTCGCGTTTGGACCACTCGACAAACTGCGGTGAATATCCCTTTGACTTCAGGAAGTCGGCCATCGCGTAACCGGTGCCGGCCGGCCAGCATTTGACGTCTTCATGCGCGTAGAGCCGGTAGTCCACCAGTTCGGGTGAAAGCTTGACCTCGCCGTGGCCGACCGCGCTGTAGGCAATGATGATCTGGTTCATGCGCTGGAAGTCGTAGACACCAATCAGCTTGAGGTCGGTGACGTCGAGGCTGGTTTCTTCCTTGATCTCGCGGGTGATGCCGCCTTCGGGTGTTTCACCGGCCTCCATGAAACCGGTGATCAGCGCATACATCTTCGCGGTCCAGGCCGCGTTGCGTGCCAGCAGGATCTTGCCTTGATATTCGATCACGGCCGCCAGCACCGGCACCGGGTTGTTCCAGTGGGTGTAGTCACAGGCCGGGCAGCGCAGGCGAGCCTTTTCGCCGCCGTCTTCCATTTCGGTGATGGTCGCGAGCGGCGTCGCGCAGTTGGGGCAAAACTTGAATTCGTGGCTCATCGCATCGCTTCCATTTGCTACTGTATTGATAGCTGCTTGCGCCCACCAGATGGGGGCCAGAGCCACTTTTCGTTGATAAATGCCGGACTCAGGCCGGAAACACGCCGGTGGACAGGTAGCGGTCGCCGCGGTCGCACACGATGAAGACAATCACCGCGTCTTTCACGGTTTTGGCGATTTCCTGGGCGACCCAGCAGGCGCCCGCGGCGGAGATGCCGGCAAAAATGCCTTCCTCGCGCGCCAGCCGGCGGCACATCTCTTCGGCGTCCTGCTGGCTGACCAGCACGGTTTCATCGACGGTGCGGGGATCGTAAATTTTCGGCAGGTATTCCACGGGCCACTTGCGGATGCCGGGGATGCGCGAACCTTCGCTCGGCTGCGCGCCAATCACGCGGATGCCAGGATTTTTTTCTTTCAGGAAGCGCGAGACGCCGGTGATGGTGCCGGTGGTGCCCATGGCGCTGACGAAGTGCGTGATCTTGCCGGCGGTGTCGGCCCAGATTTCCGGCCCGGTGGTTTCGTAGTGCACGCGCGGATTGTCGGCGTTGGCAAACTGGTCCAGCACCCGGCCCTTGCCGTCCCGCTGCATCTGGTCGGCCAGGTCGCGCGAATGCTCGATGCCGCCGCTTTTGGGCGTGAGGATCAGCTCGGCACCAAAAGCCTTCATGGTCTGCGCGCGTTCAATCGACAGGTCCTCCGGCATGATCAGCACCATGCGGTAACCCTTGATGGCCGCGGCCATGGCCAGCGCAATGCCGGTGTTGCCGGAGGTTGCCTCGATCAGTGTGTCGCCCGGCTTGATGTCACCGCGCTCTTCCGCGCGCTTGATCATCGACAGTGCGGGCCGGTCCTTGACCGAACCGGCCGGGTTGTTGCCTTCGAGCTTGCCGAGGACCACATTGTTGTTTTTTGCGTTGCTTTCAGCCTGGATTCGCTGCAGCGCCACCAGCGGTGTTTTGCCAATGGCGTCTTCGATGGTCGGATAGGTCATACCTCGCACTGTGCCATAATTTGACGCTTCGCATCCTGCAGCCCGGGTGGTGAAATTGGTAGACGCAGGGGACTCAAAATCCCCCGCCGCAAGGCGTGCCGGTTCGATTCCGGCCCCGGGCACCACCTCCTCAGATGACCGAACACATGGTTCTCGCGAACCGGCACGCCTTTGGAGGTATGGACAAAGCGCACTTCGTACGCGGGTTCGATGCCAGCCGCGGGCACCAGACACAGGCCCTTCCTCCGCTGGAAGGGCCTTTTCTTATTCCATGAACACCTCTTTCTTCCGCACCGCGCTGGTCCTGGGCCTGCTGTCGGCCATCGGGCCCTTTGCCATTGACATGTACCTTCCCGCGCTGCCGTCCATCGGGCAGACGCTGGGGGCGTGCGTGGGTGCGGTGCAGGCCAGCCTGATGGCTTTTTTCATTTCGCTGGGCGTCGGCCAGATCATCTACGGCCCGGTCTCCGACATGGTCGGCCGCAAGCCGCCGCTGTATTTCGGCCTGCTGCTGTTTGCAGCGGCCAGCGTCGGCTGCGCGCTGGCGCCCGACATCGAAACCCTGGTGGTGCTGCGTTTCATCCAGGGGCTGGGCGCCTGCGCCGGCATGGTGATCCCGCGTGCTGTCGTGCGCGACCTGCACACCGGCAATGACGCTGCCCGGCTGATGTCGCTGCTGATGCTGGTGTTCAGCGTTTCACCCATCCTCGCGCCGCTGGCGGGCAGCCTGCTGATCGAAACCCTGGGCTGGCGCAGCGTGTTCTGGGCCGTCACGGTGGCCGGCGTACTCGGCCTGATATTGCTCGCGACGAGCCTGCCCGAGACGCGTCCGCCGGAACAACGGGTGGACAGCAGCGTCGGCAGTGCGCTGCGGGCTTACGGCGTGCTGTTGCGCGACCGCCGGTTCATGGGCCTCGTGTTCACGGGCGCGTTCGGCATCTCCAGTTTTTTTGTGTATCTGGCCAATTCGTCGTTTGTGCTGATTGACCATTACGGCCTGACGCCGCGGCAGTACAGCATTGCCTTCGCGGTCAATGCCGCGTCCTTCATCGGGGTGTCGCAATTCACCGGAAAACTCGCAACGCGCTTCGGCATGGTGCCGGTGGTGAAGGTGGCCGTGACCGGGTATGTGGCGATGATGGTGCTGCTGCTGGCCTGCAACCTGCTGGGCCTGGACCAGTTGCCGGTGATGATTGGCCTGCTGCTGCTCGGCAACGGCTTCCTCGGTCTGGTGATCCCCACCACAGCGGTGCTGGCGCTCGACGACCACGGCGACATTGCCGGCACGGCGTCGGCCTTGATGGGCACGCTGCAGTTCGTGACCGGCGCGGCCATGATGGCGCTGGTCGGCCCCTTCACCGACGGCACGGCGCGGCCCATGGTGGCAGGCATTGCCGGATGCGCCATCGTGACCTTTGTGATCGCACGCGTCACGCTGGGACCGCGCGAGACCTGAGCCGGTCCGCGCGCAGTCCCGTTTGAAAAAATGGATACTCGCCGGATGACTGTTTCCACCTCCCCACCCCTGCATCAACTCCCCGCCTGGCAAGCCGCCGCCCTGCTGGCCCGCCGTGAACTGAAAGCCGTGGACCTGGTCCGCGCCTGCCTGGACCGCATTGATGAACGCGAGCCACAGGTGCGCGCCTTTGTGCAACTGGCGGGCGACGCGGCCCTGGCGCAGGCACGCGAACTCGATGCCGGCCCGGTGCGCGGCCTGCTGCACGGCCTGCCCTTCGGCGTGAAGGATTTGTTCGACACCTTCGATCTGCCCACCGGCTACGGCTCACCCATTTACGCCGGGCACACGCCGATGGCCGATGCCGCCGCGGTGGCGCTGTGCCGCGAGGCCGGCGCGGTGCTGCTGGGCAAAACCGTCACCACCGAGCTGGCCAACATGTTCCCCGGCGCCACGCGCAACCCGCACAACCCGGCGCACACGCCGGGCGGCTCATCCAGCGGCTCGGCTGCCGCGGTGGCCGACGGCATGCTGCCGCTGGCGCTGGGCACCCAGACAGCGGGTTCGCTGATCCGCCCGGCAGCCTTTTGCGGCGTGGTCGGCTACAAGCCCAGCCACAACCGCGTGCCGAAAGCGGGGGTCAAAAGCCTGTCGGAAACGCTGGACACCGTCGGCGGCTTCGCGCGCAGCGTGCGCGATGCGGGACTGCTCGGAGCCGTACTGACCAGCGACGCCCGGCTGGCCGACCCTGCCGCGTTTGCGCAGGCCGGGGCGCCGCGCATCGGCTGGTGCCAGACCCCTGAGTGGGCGCAAGCCGATGCAGATACACAACAGGCGTGGGCCCAGGCCGAAAGGTCGCTGCCCGGACACAAACCACCGCTGGCGCTTCCGGACAGCCTTACCGGCCTGGTGGCGGTTCAGAAGGCCATACAGGCTTTCGAAACCGCGCGTTCCCTGAGCCATGAACGCCTGCATCACCAGCACCAGTTGAGCGCGCCGCTACAGGCCCTCATCGCCGATGGCCTGGCCATCCGCGGCGAAACCCATGCGCTGAATTTCCAGGCGACCGCCAGCGCGCGGCAACAGGCCGCAGACCTGTTCAGGGCATACGACGTGATCCTTGCGCCCAGCAGTATCGGCGAGGCGCCAGCCGGGCTGGACGGTACGGGCGATCCACTCTTCTGCCGCGGTTGGACCCTGCTGGGCCTGCCCTGCGTGCATCTGCCATTTGCGCGCGGACGCAGCGGCTTGCCGGTCGGCCTGCAACTGGTCGGCGCGTATGGCGACGATCACCGGCTGCTGTCTGCTGCCCACTGGATTCACCAGCGCCTGGCCGGCTGACAACGCCAGCATGGCGCAGCGTTCGCGCCATGGCTTCTTCATCAAATCGACCTCCAGCCCCCGTCCAGCGGGCGCAAGCAGCTCCTGATTTAATAGCGAATCAAGATACGTCCGGAGCGAGCAGTCCCTGCGCCACCGTCGGGTAGTGCAACTTCACGCGCAGCTCCTGCTTGAGTCGCTGATTCGCGAGCCGTCTTGATTCACTCATGAAACTCAGCAGCATCAGCGGCAAGGTCTCCTGCGCGCTGCTGCGTGCCATGCGCGGCGGCCGCGGCAGACCATAAAGATCGGCGGCCAGATCGAAGTAGTCGCCCATCTTGAGTTCGGTGTCGTCGCTGGCATTGGTGATGCGCTGCGGCTTGCCGCGCCACAGCGCCGCCAGGCAGGCGTACGCCAGGTCATCGGCATGGATGTGGTTGGTGTACACGTCATCCTGCTGTTGCAGCACCGGCGTGCGCTTGAGCAGGCGCGCGCGCGGCGTGCCGTTCTCGCGGTCGGGCGCGTAAATCCCGGGAATGCGCAAGGTGTGTACCCGCACCCCGCTGGCGCGTCCGAAAAAACGCAGCTGCTGCTCGGCATCGACGCGGCGCTGGGCGCGTGGCGTGTGCGGATTCACGGCGCGCACCTCGCTGGCCCAGGCGCCGTCGCAATTGCCATACACGCCGCTGGTCGAGCCGTACACCATGGACTGCGGCAGCCCGCGCAGGCGCAAGGCGCGCAACAGCGCCAGGGTGCGCGGGTCGCGCCGCCAGTCGGGCAGGTTGTCGCCCGGCGGCGGCGCCAGGTGGATCACCCGCGTGGCCAGCCCGGCGAGGCGGCGCAGGCTTGCGGGCTGGTCCAGGTCGCCCGCCAGCGGTGTGATGCCGCGTGCGCGGAACGCAGGGACTTTGTCGGGAGAAGAGGTCAGCGCCAGCACACGCACCTGCGGCGGCAGCCGGCGGGCCACGCGCAGGCCGACGTCGCCGCAGCCGACGATGAGCACACGCTGGCGGCGAAAGCGTGAAGGCAGGGCACCAAGGGGACTTTGGTTTGAGGGCAAAATTGGGGACGCCGCTGAAAAACAGCGTGAAGTTATAACAACAGACAACGTCCAAGGATAACCAGTATGACTTTCAACGTCACCGTGCTGCCCAGCGGCCGCGCCTTCACCGCCAACCCCGATGAGGCCCTGCTCGCCGCGGCCATCCGCCAGGGTGTCGGCATGCCTTATGGCTGCAAGGACGGCGCCTGCGGTTCCTGCAAATGCAAAAAGATTGAAGGCACCGTGGTGCACGGCCCGCATCAGCTCAAGGCGCTGAGTCACGAAGAAGAAGCCGCCGGCTACATCCTGACCTGCTGCGGCGTGCCGCAAACCGATGTGGTGCTGGAGTCGCGCCAGGTCACCGATGAAAGCGCCTTCCCGATCAAGAAAATGCCGACCCGCGTCAACACCATGACGCGCGCCTCGCATGACGTGATGATCATCCGCCTGCAACTGCCGGCCAGCGACGTGTTCAAGTACCACGCCGGCCAGTACGTGGAGTTTTTGCTGCGCGACGGCGACCGCCGCAGTTATTCCATGGGCAACGCGCCGCACACGCAAATGGACAACCCCGGCGTCGAACTGCACATCCGCCACATGCCTGGCGGCAAGTTCACCGAGCATGTATTCACGGCCATGAAGGAAAAGGAAATCCTGCGCGTCGAAGGGCCGTACGGCAGCTTCTTCCTGCGCGAGGACAGCGACAAACCCATGGTGCTGCTGGCCTCGGGCACCGGCTTTGCGCCCATCAAGGCGCTGATCGAGCACATGCAGTTCAAGGGCAGCACGCGCCCGGCTGTGCTGTACTGGGGCGGCCGCCGGCCGGCCGACCTGTACATGCACGACTGGGTCATGGGCAAGGTCGCGGAGATGCCCAACCTGACGTACGTGCCGGTCATCTCTAACGCCCTGCCCGAGGACAACTGGACGGGCCGCACGGGCTTTGTGCACAAGTCGGTGCTGGAAGACTTCCCCGACCTGTCGGGCCACCAGGTCTATGCCTGCGGCGCACCCATCGTGGTCGATTCGGCCCGCGCCGAATACACCGCCGCCGGCGGCCTGCCTGAAGAAGAGTTTTTTGCGGATTCATTCACGACCGAGGCGGACAAGGCCAAAGCGCTGGCCTGAACTTCGTTCAGCGCTTGTTCTCGGGGATCTGAGGCATCACGCCGCGTCTGCGGTGTGCTTGCTGCGGTAGATCCAACTCCCCACTGCCATCCCCCGCCCTTCCCTCGCCCCGCTGGGCAATGGAAGGGAGCCTCATGTGGCCGCGTGCGCTGCGCTCGCGTGCAAACATGACGGTCTGTTGGGATTCCCGCAGAAGAAGCGCTGCGCGCTTCTTCTGCTCCGGATTTCTTGTCCCCGTATTGGTCTTTATCCCCCACCCGTCGGGCTGGGCCGAGGAGCGCAGGTCAAAGCGGATCAGGGATCGCGATTGTCTGAGGCGAAGCCGAGTTCGAGCGAGACCCCGCTTTGACCGAGCACCGGAGGTTGCCCCGCAGCGCAGGGGATCCAGACCATCGGGTCGCCTTTTTCTTTGCTTACTTTCTTTTTGGCGACGCAAAAAGAAAGTGAGTTGCCGCCGGGCAACCCCCGGCTTGTTGGCACACCTCAAACAACCGAAGCGAAGTAAAGAAGGCTTCGACAGGCTCAGCCCGAACGGGCGAGTAGTTGATGAACATGGATCCCGGATCCAGTCCGGGATGACAAGTCACAGGGAGTTTTGCTATTAATTCGATAGCTTCTCACGCCCGCCAGCCGGGGGCCAGAGCCGCTTTTTAGTTGCAAAAGCGCAATCAGTGCCGGAAGTGCCGCACGCCGCTGAGCACCATCACCACGCCGCGTTCATCGGCCGCAGCAATGACTTCTTCATCACGCATGCTGCCGCCCGGCTGGATCACGCAGGTCGCGCCGACATCGACCACCACGTCGAGCCCGTCGCGGAAGGGGAAGAACGCATCGCTGGCCACGGCAGACCCCTTGAGGTCCAGACCGGCGTTGGCCGCCTTGATGGACGCGATGCGCGCCGAATCGATGCGGCTCATCTGGCCGGCGCCCACACCCAGCGTCATGCCGCCGCCGCAGAAGACGATGGCGTTGGACTTGACGTACTTGGCCACCTTCCAGGCAAACAGCAGATCCTGCAGTTGCGCCGGCGTCGGCTGAAGCTTGCTGACGACCTTGAGGTCGGCCAGCGCGAGTTCGTGGTTGTCCGCGGTCTGCATCAAGAGGCCCGAGCCGACACGTTTGACGTCCATCAGGTTGCGGCCCTGCTGCCAGGCCGTGTCGCCACCGGGCGGCAGGTCGATCTGCAGGATGCGCACATTGACCTTGCTCTTGAACACCGCGAGCGCCTCGGGCGTGAAGGCCGGAGCCATCAGCACCTCGACAAACTGCTTGGCAATCTGCTGCGCAGCGGCTTCGTCCAGCGTGCAGTTCAGCGCGATGATGCCGCCGAAGGCCGAGGTCGGGTCGGTCTGGAAGGCCTTGCTGTAGGCTTCGAGCGCATTGGCGCCAACCGCCACGCCGCAGGGGTTGGCATGCTTGACGATGACACAGGCAGCTTCGCTGAAACTCTTGACACATTCCCAGGCCGCATCGGCGTCGGCAATGTTGTTGTAGCTGAGCTCCTTGCCTTGAAGCTGCGTGGCCGTGACCAGGGAGCCGGGGGCCGGGTAGAGGTCGCGGTACAGGGCCGCCTGCTGGTGCGAGTTTTCGCCGTAGCGCAAATCCTGCACCTTGATGAAACGGCCGTTGGCCTGGCCCGGGAACAGGCTCAGCGCACCATCTTCCTGAATGCCCGACAGGTAGTCACTGATCGCGCCGTCGTACTGGCTGATGCGGTTGAAGGCGGCCACAGCGAGCGCGAACTTCGTCTTGTCCGTGAGCTTGCCACCGGCCTTGAGTTCTTCCAGCACGCCGGCGTACTGCGAGGCGTCGGTCAGCACGCCCACGTCTTTCCAGTTCTTGGCCGCCGAACGCACCATGGCCGGGCCGCCGATATCGATGTTCTCGATCGCGTCTTCCAGCGTGCAGCCGGCCTTGGCGACCGTCGCTTCAAACGGGTACAGGTTGACCACCAGCAGGTCGATGGTCGCGATGTCGTGTGCTTTCAGCGCCGCCATGTGGTCGGGCACATCGCGGCGGGCCAGCAGGCCGCCGTGAATTTTCGGGTGCAGGGTCTTGACGCGGCCATCCAGCATTTCAGGAAAGCCGGTGTGGTCGGCAACTTCGGTCACGGGCAAACCGGCGTCGGCCAGCAGTTTGGCGGTGCCGCCGGTGGACAGCAGCCGGATGCCCAGGGCATGCAGCGCCTGCGCGAATTCAAGGATGCCGGTTTTGTCGGAGACGGAAATCAATGCGTTCATGGATGTTCTTCAGTGTTCTGGGCAGATGAGGCGAAACCTACTTGATCAGCTTGTGTTCAAGCAGCTTCTTGCGCAGGGTGTTGCGGTTCAGGCCCAGCCATTCGGCCGCGCGTGACTGGTTTTTGTCGGCGTGTTGCATCACCACCTCCAGCAGCGGTTTTTCGACCACACGCACCAGCATCTCGTACATGCCGTCAGGTTCGGTGCCGCGCAGGTCCTTGAAATAGCCTTCAAGGCTGTTGCGCACGCACTCTTCGATTTGTTTTTTGCTCATGCGAGCTCTCCCTCCCGGTCCTGTTGTTGTTCATTCACTTCGCTGGCCGCAACCACCGGCATGCGGTCCATGCGCGCGCCCAGCGCATCAAAAAAATCGGCGACCGCCTGCCACTGCGCCTCGCTGTCCTCCAGAAGGTTCATGCGGCTGCGGAAAGCCTCGCCGCCCGGCAGCGTTTTCACATACCAGCCGATGTGCTTGCGCGCGCTGCGTACCCCGCTGAACGCACCATAAAGTTCATAGTGGTCCAGCAGGTGATCGAGCAGCAGGCGTTTGACCTCGGCCACCAGCGGCGGCGCAAGATGTGTGCCGGTCGCCAAAAAATGGCCGATCTCGCGGAAGATCCAGGGCCGGCCCTGGGCTGCGCGTCCGATCATGATGGCATCCGCACCGGTATGGGCCAGCACATCGCGGGCTTTTTCGGGGGTGGTGATGTCGCCGTTGGCCACCACCGGAATGCGCACCGCGGCCTTGACCGCGGCAATCGTGTCGTATTCGGCCTGGCCCTTGTAGCCCTGGGCGCGCGTGCGGCCGTGCACCGCCAGCATCTGGACACCGGCGCTTTCGAAGGCGCGTGCCAGCGTGACGGCGTTTTTGTGCGACTCGGCCCAGCCGGTGCGCATCTTCAGCGTGACCGGCACGCCGCGCGGCGCGCAGGCGGCGACCACCGCCTCGGCAATGGCCAGGGCCAGCGGCTCGTCCTGCATCAGGGCCGACCCGGCCCATTTGTTGCAGACCTTCTTGGCCGGACAACCCATGTTGATGTCGATGATCTGCGCGCCGCGGTCGATGTTGTAGGCGGCCGCCTCGGCCATCATCTGCGCGTCGGTGCCGGCGATCTGCACCGCAATCGGCGCCACCTCGCCATCGTGGTTGGCGCGGCGCGAGGTTTTCAGCGTGTCCCAGAGGTCGCGGCGTGAGGTCACCATCTCGCTGACGGCGTATCCCGCGCCCAGGGTTTTGCACAGCCGGCGGAAGGGCCGGTCCGTGACGCCGGCCATGGGCGCTGCAAACAGATTGTTTGCCAAAACGTGGGGGCCGATGTTCATGGAGGTGTGGACGAGGGAATGGCGAAAAACGAGGGCTGATTGTAGCTGCCCAAAATTTCAGCAATCGAAATTTACACACGAGCTGACAGGCGTCCGCCCTACAGTGCCGGACGGCAGCTGCTCCCTATACTTGCCGCAGATGGAACTCTGGCTACAACACCTGATAGAAGCGCTGGCACTGCCTGAGTACGGTCTGAGCACGGTGTTTGTGGTGTCCTTCATCTCGGCCACGCTGTTGCCGCTGGGTTCCGAACCCGTCGTTTTCGGCCTCGTCAAGCTCAACCCGCACATGTTCTGGCCGGCCATCCTGGTGGCCACGGCCGGCAACACACTGGGCGGCGCGCTCGACTGGTGGCTGGGTTATGGCGCGCACAAGGTGGTGGACAAATATTCGCACTCCTCGCACCACGGCCGGGCCATACGCTGGCTCGAAAAACTCGGGCCCAAGGCCTGCCTGCTGGCCTGGTTGCCGGCGGTCGGCGACCCGCTGTGTGCGGTCGCCGGCTGGCTGAAGTTTCCGTTCTGGCCCTGCGTGGCCTACATGGCCATCGGCAAGTTCGCGCGTTATTTCATGATGACCGGCGCGCTGATCTGGGCCTTCCCCGGCGGCTTCAAATTTCTGGGCGGCTAGAACCGCTCGGTCGGCAACAGGTAGCGCCACTGGCCGACCGCCAGGCTGCTCATGGGCACGCGGCCGACACGTATGCGTTTCATGGCCTGCACGTTCAGGCCCACGGCTTCACACATGTAGGCGATCTGGCCGGGCCGCTCGCCCTTGAGCGCAAAACGCAGCCGGGTTTCGTTTTGCCAGCTCACCTTGGCCGGCGGCAACAACATGCCGTTGTAGGTGAAACCATGATCGACCCGGTTGAGCCGCTCCAGGCCGCCGGGCACCAGCTGGCCGCTGACGTCGACAATCACTTCATGCTCCATCACCGAGGCGTCCTCGCTGAGCTTGCGCGCCACGCGCCAGTCCTGGGTGAACACCACCAGGCCGCTGGCCGGCGTGGCCAGGGGCGTGGCCAGTGCCTGCGCGCTGACATGTTTTTTGAGCGAACGGATGCCAGAGCGGTCCTCGGCCGACCGGTTTGCCGGCACCAGCAGTTGCATCGCCGGCCGGGACGGCCGGCCGCCACCATCGAGTCCGGCCTCGTAGCCCGCTGGCTTGTGCAGCAAGACCGTGACCGGTGTCAGCGCCAGCAGGCTGGCGTCGCGATCCAGTTCTATCTTTTCAGCGCCCACACGGGCCTGCGGCTCCTCCACCACCACACCATCCACACGCACCCAGCCCCCCTCGATGTACTGCTCGGCCTCGCGGCGCGAGCAGTTGAGCATCTTCGCCAGGGCCTTGGCGAGGCGGACGGGTTCTGTCATGTGATCGGCGCTGTACTTTCAAGCGTCGCCGTCGAACCGGCTTTGCCGGGCGACAGGCGGCGTCCCCTGCAAGGGGAGGATGGGCTACACGAAGTGAGACCAGGCAGGGGTGCGCTCAAGGGCCTGTTCACCCTATTTACGCAAGTGCGAACGTGTTTAAAACGGCGCCAATCTAGGCGCGCGACGACGCCCAGCCTGGCCGGCTGGACTAGGAGTGCAACAACGAGTGGCGTTGTTTTAAGCACGCTCCCTCCGGGTTGCGGCCAAAAAGTCCATGCGCAGTGTTGCAAAGCCTTGCCGGGCGTTAGCCCGGCTGCGTTTTGCGCCTCGTGCATGACCTTTTTGACTCGCAACGCATCTTGCATAAATAGGGTGAACAGGCCCTAGCTGCTAAAGAGGAAGTTCATCACGTCGCCATCCTTGACGACGTATTCCTTGCCTTCGCTGCGCATCTTGCCGGCATCCTTGGCGCCCTGCTCACCCTTGTAGGCGATGTAATCGTCGAAGGCGATGGTCTGGGCGCGGATGTAGCCTTTTTCGAAATCGGTGTGGATCACACCGGCGGCCTGTGGACCGGTGTCGCCGACGTGGATGGTCCAGGCGCGCACTTCCTTGACGCCCGCCGTGAAATAGGTCTGCAGGCCCAGCAACTTGTAGGCAGCGACGATCAGGCGGTTCAGGCCGGGCTCGTCCTGGCCGATCTCGGCGAGGAACATCTTCTTGTCCTCTTCCTCCATGTCGGCCATCTCGGCTTCCATCTTGGCGCAGATCGCCACCACCGGCGCCCTCTGCTCGGCGGCATAGGCTTTGAGGCGGTCCAGGAAGGGGTTGTTCTCGAAGCCGTCTTCGGCCACGTTGGCGACAAACATCGCGGGCTTGGCAGTGATCAGGAAGAACTGCTTGAGCAGCGGCAGCTCTTCCTTGCTGAAATCGATGGTGCGCACCGGTTTCGTCTCGTTGAGCGCGGCCTGGCATTTTTCCAGGATGGCCACCAGCTTGATGGACTCCTTGTCACCCGAGCGCGCAAGCTTGGTGACGCGGTGCAGGGCTTTTTCGACAGCCGCCAGATCGGCCAGGCACAGCTCGGTCTGGATCACCTCGATGTCGGAGATCGGGTCCACCTTGCCGGCCACATGGATCACGTTGTCGTCTTCGAAACAACGCACCACATTGACGGTGGCGTCGGTCTCGCGGATGTGGGCCAGGAACTTGTTGCCCAGGCCTTCACCGGTGCTGGCGCCGGCCACCAGGCCGGCGATGTCCACAAATTCAACAATCGCGGACTGGATCTTCTCCGGATTGACGATGGCCGCCAACTGGGCCAGTCTCGGGTCTGGCACTTCCACAATCCCGACGTTGGGTTCAATCGTACAAAAGGGGTAGTTTTCAGCCGCGATCCCCGCTTTGGTCAACGCATTGAACAGGGTGGATTTCCCGACGTTAGGCAAGCCTACGATGCCGCACTTCAAACTCATGACAAACCTTCAAAAAGAGGCTAAGAAGTGTATGCGATATGCCGCCCCCCTTCTGGCGGCCTTGTTGCTGGCCGTGTTGTGTTTGCAGGCAAACCCGGCGCAAGCCCAGCCCGTGGTGGTGCTCGATCAGGCCAGCGAGGTGATGGACCTGCAGACCCGCGGCCTGACCTGGATAGACCCCGACGGCACGGCCACACTCTCCCAGGTGGTCAGCGGCAGCCAGCGGGCAAAGATGGCGCCCGGGCGGGCCAACACGATTTATTCCCTGGGGCAACGTGCGGCGCTGTGGCAACACTATCGTTTCAGCCGCTCGCCCGGCACCCAGCCGGACTGGGTGCTCGAATTCCCCTTGCCGCTGCTGGACAGTGTGACCGTGTTTCAGCAAGGGGCCGGAGGCGACTGGGCCGCGCAGACCGCAGGCGACACCCTGCCCGTGGCCAGCTGGCCGGAGCCGGGACGGTTCGCGCAGTTCAGGCTGGCGCTCACAGAAAAAGCGGTGCACGACGTCTACGTCCGCATCCAGCACGTCACGAGTGCCGACATCCCGGTCAACGTCATTTCCGGGCAGGTGCGCAGCCACCGGCTGCAGGTCGGCTACATGATCATCGGCATCGTGATGGGTGCGCTGCTGTTGCTGATCGTCGCCGGCGCCGCGCAGTGCTGGGTTTATCGCGATGCGGCCTACGGCCTGTATGCCGGCTACGCCACGGTCATGGTGATGGTCATCGCCAGCACCAGCGGCATGGCCGGCCACCTGGTGTGGAGCGAACACGCCGCCTGGAACAACGCGGCCCAGGGTGTGTTCGGCTTGCTGGGCGGCAGTGCGGCGCTGCTGGTGCTGCGCAAACTGTGCGCCATCACCGGCCGCCATCCCAGGTTTGACCGCGTGGTGCTGGCGACCAGCCTGGCCGGCCCGCTGCTCGCGCTGGCTTACCTCTGGCTGGACCGCCAGCTCGGGGTGCGCCTGATCGGCGGCTACCTGGTGCTGGCAGTCGTCTTCGGCCTGTCCACGGCTTTCCTGGCCTGGCGGCGCAGGGACGTGGTGGCGGCCTGGGTGCTGGCCGGCTTCGTCCCGCTGGCGCTGTCCACCTTGCTGCTGGTGGCGCGCATCTTCGGCGTGGCGCCTACCTCCTGGTTGTCCGAACACGCGCTGATGCTGTCGCTGGCCTTCGAGGTGCCAATGTTGCTGGTCGCGCTGAACGTGCGCTCGCGTGAGCGGCATGGCGTCGAGTCACGCGAACAGGCCATGGCCAGCCAGGACGCACTGACCGGGCTGCTGGCCGCGCACCTGTTCCAGGACCGCCTGCAACAGGTGGTCTCCCGCGCCATCCGGCACAAGGAACAAGCCGCCGTGGTGTACGTGGAGCTGGTCAACTACCCCTACATCCGGCGCAGCTACGGCATCGCCGTGGCCGAGCAGAGTCTGCTGCGCGCGGTGATCAAACTGCGCCGCATCCTGCGCGACGTCGACACGGTAGGCCGGGTGGATGAAGCCCGTTTCGGCCTGATCCTCGAAGGCCTGAGCTCGCGCGAGCCGGTGACGGAGATGGCGGCGCGCCTGATCGCGGCCGGCCTGATGCCGCTCAAGGGCCTCAAGCCCGAGGTGGTGCTGCAGTTCCACGTGGCCGGCGTGCTGCTCAAGGAACGCCTGATGGACGGGCCCGCGCTCGACCAGGCGCTCGGCGGGCTGCTGTCGAGCATGGGGCGGCGCTCACGCCGTCCCATCCGGTTTCTGGAGCCCGAGCTGACCCGGCCCATGCCTCTGGAGCCGGATTCGGGGCTGGACGAAAACGAAACCGAAAGCGCCTTGCCGTCCGGGATTCAGTCGAAACCGTAGGTCGCGCCCACGGGCTGCCCCACCCGCAGCAGGTGGTCCTCGCTGTCAAGCCGGATCAGGTTCATGCCAAAACTCAGGGCGCCGCCCAGGCGCGGATCCTGGCGATAAGCCTGCAACGTGTCATTGACCTCCGGGCTGCTGAGCGCGGTGGCCGGATCGATGTTGGGAATCGGACAGCGTGCGCAGGGCTTGACCGGCTTGAGCCGGGCCAGACCCTGCGCCGTGGTCACCCACAAGCCGTCCATCCGGTCCTCATCATGGGCAGCCAGGGCATCGGGCGAAGCAGCACTGGCGGCTCCCAGCACGATGTTGGGCCGGAACCTTTCCATGGTGACGGGCGTGTTGCCGGCCGCCTGCAGCCGGCCATTGAGCCCCTCCAGCGAAGCCTCGCTGATCACCAGCAGGGGGTAGCCGTCACTGAACTGGTTGAGCGCTTCCACACCGCCGGTCCAGCGCGCGCTCGACAGGCGTTTTTCCTCCGGGTCGAAACGCACAAGACGCAGTTTTGCCCCGAGAAAATCGCTGAACCACTGGGCAGCCACCGGGCCCATGTCATAGGCCTTGACATCGTCTTTCCAGACCTTCACGCGAACCGGCTCCTGCACCTCATCGAGGGCGATGTGCAGGGCCAGCATGCCGGGCGCGCGCAGCACCATGTCCTGGGTGCGCAGCTGCGGCCGGATCAACGCCATACGCGGCAATTCGCGCTGGGTCATGAATTCGCCCTGCTCGTTCACCACCATCCAGGCGCGGTCGAACTCCAGCCCGGTCTCTGTCAGGATGGCTTCCTGGACCTGCACACCGGCGCAGGACTTCACGGGATAAACCCACAGCGCGCTGATGACTGCGTTGACGTCGGCCGGCGGCGCGCCGGAATCTGGGCTCAATGCTTCGCTCACGTGACGGATCCTTCAAAAAATATGGTTTCAGGCCCTACAGGGGTGTGATTTTGCACCGGCTCCTAAAATGGCCCATGCCCAAATCCTTTGATGTCTGTATTCGCGGTGGCGGCGTGGTCGGCCGCACCCTGGCGCTGTTGCTGGCGCGCGAGCGCTTGCGCGTGGCGCTGGTGGCGCGCCCGGTGCCGGACAGTCCCACGCCGGTGGCCCAGGATGTGCGCGCCTATGCGCTGAACAGCGCCTCGCGGCAGCTGCTGGAATCGCTGCGGGCCTGGCCGGAGCCGCCATCTGCCACGGCCGTGACCGAGATGCAGGTCCGCGGCGACGACGGCGGGCAGCTTGCGTTCGACGCCGACCGCAGCGGCACGCCGCTGGCCTGGATTGTGGATGTACCCGCTCTGGAGCAGCAGTTGGCCGAGGCCGTGCGTTACCAGCCTCAGATTGAAACCGTCCCGGCGCCGGTGCCGGCGGCGCTGAGTGTGGTCTGTGAAGGCAAGGCCAGCAGCAGCCGCAACGAATTCGGCGCCGCCTGGACCGTCAAGCCCTACCCGCAAAAAGCCATCGCCGCGCGCCTGCAGAGCGACCTGCCGCACCAGGGTGTGGCGCGCCAGTGGTTCAGCCAGGGCGAGGTGCTGGCGCTGCTGCCCATGGACGGCGATCAGGGGAACTCTCTGGCGCTGGTCTGGTCTGTCCCGGTGGAACGCGCGGCCCTGCTTGAAAAACTGCGGCCCGAAGAGTTCGCGTCGGCCGTGCAACAGGCGTGCAGCGCCGAAGCCGGCCGCCTGCAACTGACCAGCAGCCGCTCGGCCTGGCCGCTGGCACTGGCCACCGCCGAGCGCTGGGTCGGGCCGGGCTGGGCGCTGGCGGGCGATGCCGCCCACACGGTGCATCCGCTGGCCGGCCAGGGGCTGAACCTGGGGCTGGCCGACGCCGCGGAACTGGCCGCCGTGGTGCATGCGCGTGAGTACTGGCGCGGCCTGGGTGACGAGAAACTGCTCCGCCGTTATGAACGTGCACGCAAGGCCGACGTGGCGGCCATGGGTGCGGTGACCGACGGCCTGCACAGCCTGTTTGCGCAAACCGATGTGCGCTGGCAGGCGCTGCGCAACTGGGGCATGACGCGTTTTGCCAAAGCCGGGCCGCTCAAGCAATGGGTGACGCGGCAGGCCATGGGGCGCGGTTGACCACCGACATACTGAAAAAACCGAACCGGAAAAAACAATGAAACTGTTCAGATATATCGCCGCCTTCTGCCTGCTGGCCTTGGGCCTGGGTAGCGCTTTTGCACAGGAGGCCGCGATCCGCCAGAACCTGGCCGAGCGCCTGCCCAGCCTGCCGCCCATCGAGGAAATCAGCAAGGCCCCCATGAACGGCCTTTACGAGGTCCGCGTCAGTGGGAACGAAATTTTCTACACCGATGCCGAGGGAAACTTCCTGATCCAGGGCCAGTTGATCGACACCAAACTGCGGCGCAACCTGACCGAAGAACGGGTGGACAAGCTCAACGCCGTGGCTTTCGACGCCTTGCCGCTGAAGGATGCCTTCACCATCGTGCGCGGCAACGGCAAACGCAAGCTGGCGGTGTTTGAAGACCCGAACTGCGGCTACTGCAAACGCTTCGAGCGCGACATGCAGAAGGTCACGGACGTGACCATCCACATGTTTCTCTATCCGATCCTGAGTCCGGATTCGGTCGAGAAATCCAGGCACATCTGGTGCGCCAAAGACCGCGGCAAAACCTGGCAGGACCTGATGGTGCGCAACCAGCCTGTGGCCGCGGCCACGTGTGATGCCAGTGCCGTGGGACGCAACATCGAGTTCGGCAGAAAGTACCGCATCAACGGCACGCCCACCCTGATTTTTGCCGACGGCACGCGCGTGCCCGGGGCCGTGAGCGCCCAGCAGGTAGAGAAATACCTGGCTGAAGCCAAAGTGCAGTGAGCCCGGCACGGCGCTCGCACTTGTGCATCAAAAAGGCCTCCAGCCCTTGATGGGCGGGCGCAAGCAGCTATTTTTTTGATAGCGGGCCGCAGGTGTGGCGTTGTCGGCTATTCTTGAATCCATGGCCACACCCCGCACCCCTGCTCCCCCGCCGCCGGCGCCACCCGCTGCAGCCGGCGTCCACCACCGCATCGAGATTGCGGACGCCCACGCCCACCTGTTTCGCGTCACGCTGACCATCGCCCGGCCCGGGCCGATGCAGCGCTTGTCGCTGCCGGTATGGATTCCCGGCAGCTACCTGGTGCGCGAGTTTTCCAAAAACCTGCAGGGCCTGCGCGCCCGCCAGGGCAGCCGTGCACTGCCGGCGTCCCATGTGCGGCAGCGCGACAAATGCAGCTGGGAAGTCCAGTGCAAGCCGGACAAACCGCTGCAACTCATCTACGAGGTGTATGCCAACGACAACTCGGTGCGCACCGCCTGCCTGGACGCCCACCGCGGTTTTTTCAACAACAGCTCACTGTGTCTGCGCGTGGAGGGCCAGACGCAGGCGCCGCAGTTGCTGGAGATCGCGGCGTCCGCCGCCAGCGCCGGATGGTCGGTGGCCACCGGGCTGGGTCCCGTGAAGATCGACAAGCAGGGCTTCGGCCGTTACCTGGCTGCAGACTACGACGAGCTGGTGGACTGCCCGGTGGAGATGGGACCGTTCTGGAGCGGAAGTTTCAAAGCCTGCGGCGTACCGCACCGCTTTGTGGTGGCCGGTGCAGCGCCTGGTTTTGACGGTGCGCGGCTGCTCGCCGACACCCAAAAGATTTGCGAGGCGCAGATCCGCTTCTGGCACGGCCACAAAAAACCGCCGTACAAAAACTACCTGTTCATGCTCAATGCGGTGGACGACGGCTACGGCGGACTGGAACACCGCAACTCCACCGCGCTGATCTGCAACCGCAAGGACCTGCCGCGCCTGGGTGAGGCCAAGCTGCCCGAGGGCTACACCACGCTGCGCGGGTTGATCAGCCACGAATACTTCCACACCTGGAACGTCAAGCGGCTGCGGCCAGCGGAATTTTCCAGCTACGACTACGGCAGCGAAAATTACACCGCCCTGCTCTGGTTCTTTGAAGGTTTCACGAGTTATTACGACGACCTGATGCTGCGCCGCGCCGGCCTGCTCGACGACGCGGGCTATGTGCGCCTGCTCAACAAGACCATCAACCAGGTCATGCAGACACCGGGGCGGCTGGTGCAGTCGGTCGCGCAGGCCAGCTTCGACGCCTGGGTCAAGTACTACCGTCAGGACGAAAACACACCCAACGCCACCGTCAGTTATTACACCAAGGGCGCCCTGGTGGCGCTGTGTTTTGACCTGAGCCTGCGCCACAACAGCCCACCGGGCGCGGCGGCCAGCCTGGACGATGTGATGCGCGCCTTGTGGCTGCGCTGCAAGGCGGGGCCGATGAGCGAGGCTGACTTTGCAGCGGCCCTGCAGGAGGTTGCGGGCCGCTCGTATGCGGCGGAAATAGCGGACTGGGTGCACGGCACTGGCGAGCTGCCGCTGGAAGCGCTGCTGCAGCACCACGGCGTGGGCGTGCTGCAGGAGCCGGCGCAACTGGCGCAGGTGCTGGGCCTGCGCGTTCAGGAAAACGGCGGTGTGCTGGTCAAAACCGTGCTGCGCGGCGGCGCGGCCGAACGCGCCGGTTTTGCGGCCGGGGACGAATGGCTGGGCGTGGAGCCTGCACCCTCAGGCAAAAAGAAAAGCACGGCCGGCGGCTGGCGGCTGGGCAAGCTGGAAGACCTGACGCTGTATGCCGGCCCCCACACAACAGTCCAGGCGCTGGTGGCCCGCGACAAACGGCTGCTGCGCCTGCAGCTCACACTGCCTTCTGCCGTGACCACCTGGCGGCTGGTGCTGCGTGATGCCGCCCTGGCCGGGCGCTGGCTGGGCGGTACGCAGTGAGGGGCCGTGGGCTTACACCTGCGGTGTGTGCGGCTCCACCTCGTTGATAAAACGCTCGGCGGCAGCCGCACCCTTGACATCGCGCACCAGCTCCCTGGCCCGCTTCACAGCGGTGACGAAGTCGGCCAGGGTGCGGGCCGATTCGATCTTGAGGCACAACATTTCTGAAGTGGGGCCCAGCATGTCCACCAGCATCCGGGTCGCACAGCGTTTGGCCTCCGGCAGCGACACCACGACCTGAGGTGTGGGCGCGGTAGGCGCACTATGCGCCTCAGGCCTGCCGGCGGCTGGGCCTGCGGCCGCGGCAGGCGCCCCGCCCACCGGCTCGATCAGGCCCTCCGCCACAAGCTGGTCCAGCAGGGCCTCACACTCGCCGGTCAATGCAGCCAGGTCCGTGAAGCTGCGCTTGCCGTCCACCATGATGAGCAGGGGCCGCAGCCGGGGGCCCAGCCCTGACTGCCGATTGGCTATCGCCTCGGCGCCCTTGGGCGTCTTGTGATAAATCGCTTGCTTGTTGAGCATGGACAGCCTCCTGATCACTCGTCAGAATAATGTAAGACTGATACAAGCTGTATCAAACGGGATTAACCCGAAAGCTCGCCTCCCAAGCTGCCGCCGCCCGGAAGAAAAGCCAGGCCTCAGACCTCAGATCTCAGGCGCGGCGATCCAGCACGCGTTTGGCCTTGCCCAGGCTGCGTTCGACACCGCCCTCGGCGCGCAATTCGATCTCGGCCGTCGTGCCGATATAGGCCTTGATCTCGTGCTGCAGCAATTGCGCAGCAGCCTTTGCCGCGGCGCTGTCGGGTGCCAGGCCCGGCCGCGTTTCAACAGCCACACGCAGGCCGTCCATGGCACCCTCGCGCGTGAGGATGCACTGGTAGTGCGGCGCCAGTTCGGCACGCTTGAGAATCAGCTCCTCGATCTGCGTCGGAAACACATTCACGCCGCGCACAATCATCATGTCGTCGCTGCGGCCGGTGATTTTTTCCATGCGCCGCATGCTGCGCGCCGTGCCTGGCAGCAGCCGCGTCAGGTCGCGTGTGCGGTAACGGATGATGGGCAGCGCCTCCTTGGTCAGGCTGGTGAAGACCAGCTCGCCGACCTCGCCATCGGCCACCAGTTCGCCGGTGTCAGGGTGGATGATTTCAGGGTAGAAATGATCCTCCCAGATGGTCGGGCCGTCCTTGGTTTCCACACATTCGCTGGCCACGCCGGGCCCGATGACTTCGCTCAGGCCGTAAATGTCCACCGCATCGATCCCCACGCGCCGCTCAATCGCCTGGCGCATGTCGTTGGTCCAGGGTTCGGCGCCAAAGATGCCGGTGCGCAGGCTGCTGCCCGCCGCGGACAGGCCCTGCTTTTCAAACTCGTCGGCAATCGCCAGCATGTAGCTGGGCGTGACCATGATGATGTCGGGCTTGAAATCGTTGATCAACTGCACCTGGCGCTCGGTCTGGCCGCCGCCAAAAGGCACCACCGTCAGGCCCAGTTTTTCCGCGCCGTAATGGGCGCCCAGGCCGCCGGTGAAGAGACCGTAGCCGTAGCTGATGTGCACCAGGTCGCCCGGCCGGGCACCGGCCGCGCGAATGCTGCGCGCCACGCAGCCGGCCCACATGTCCACGTCGTTCTTCGTGTAGGCGACCACGGTCGGCTTGCCGGTGGTGCCGCTGGACGCATGCAGGCGCACACACTGCTGGCGCGGCACGGCCAGCATGCCAAAGGGATAGCTGTCGCGCAGGTCGGCCTTGGTGGTGAAGGGAAACTTCGCCAGGTCGGCCAGCGACCGGCAGTCACCCGGATGGACACCGGCCGCATCGAACTTGGCCCGGTACACCGGCGAGTTGTCATAGGCGTGCGTCAGTGTTGCGCGCAAACGCCTGAGCTGCAGCGCACGCAGTTCGTCCAGACCTGCTTTTTCGATGGGTTCGAGGGCAAAACTTTTCATGCGGGCTCCGCTTCGGGATCGGGAACAACGGTGCCGGGAAGCTGCGCGCTTTTGCCGCGGAACATGGCCACCACTTCGCCCCGCTGGTTGCTGACTTTCATGTCGTAAATGCCATGCCGCCCCTGCAGCATTTGCTCCACGCCTTCACAGGTCAGCACGTCGCCGAGCTGGCCGGGCTTGAGGAATTCGATGCTGCACCCGGCCGCCACCGTGACGCGGTTGCGGCTGTTGCAGGCAAAGGCAAAGGTGGAGTCGGCCAGTGTGAAGATGAAGCCGCCGTGGCAGATCCGGTGACCGTTGAGGTGCCGCTCAGTGACCATCATGCGCATGAGCGCCCGGCCAGGCTCACAGGCCAGCAGCGCCATGCCCATGGTGTCCCTGGAGGCGACATCACCGGCGAACATCGACTCACCGACCTGGCGCGCAAGTTCGTTCGGGCTCATGTTATTGGCCCTTGAACGCCGCCGGGCGCTTTTCAAGAAAGGCCATCACGCCCTCGATGTAGTCGTGCGTGCGGCCCAACGCCGACTGGGTGTCGCGCTCCCGGTCAAGCTGGGCGTCCAGTCCGTTGGCCGCAGCCTCGTGCAGCAGCCGCCGGGTCTCGACCAGCGCACGGGTTGGCATCACGGCCAGGCGCTGCGCCAGCTGCATGGCCTTGTCCACACAGTCCTCGCCCTCACCAGCCACGTCCCAGATCATTCCCCATTCCTTGGCATCTTTCGCGCTGAGCTTGTCCCCCAGCATGGCCGCGCCCAGTGCCCGCGCCAGTCCCAGCCGCTTGACCAGGAACCAGGTGCCGCCGGCGTCGGGCACCAGGCCGATCTTGCTGAACGCCTGGATGAAGGACGCGCCCGGCGCGGCAATCGCGAGGTCGCAGGTCATGGCCAGCGAAGCGCCGGCGCCGGCGGCCACGCCATTGACCGCGGCGATCACCGGCATGCGCAGGGCCTGCAGGCGGCGCACCGTCGGATTGAAGGCCTGGTCGATGATGGGGCCGGGGTTGGCCCGCTCCACCAGGTCCGGCCCGGGTGCAAAGTCGAATTCGCCCAGATCGGCGCCGGCGCAGAATCCGCGCCCGGCACCCGTGATGACCAGCGCCCGAACCAGCGGATTGGCTTCGGCCCGGTCCAGCGCTGCCCACAGGTCGTGGTGCATCTGCCGGGTGAAGCTGTTGAGCGCCTGCGGGCGGTTGAGCGTGAGCAGCGCGACGGCGCCCTGCTCAGCGTACAAAACCGCAGCTTCGCCAGCCGCGTTCGATAAGGCTTGGGTCATGATTTCTTGTCTCCTGCAGCGAATTTATCATTAACCGACCCATCGGTCGGTTAATGTTTTCCCTTGGCGCTGGCCGCCCTCCGCATGGCATGATCCAGCCACAAAGGACCTTGCCATGACTTACGAACTGATTCTGACCCGCACCGAAGGCCGCGCAGCCGTCATCACCCTGAACCGTCCCAAGCAGCTCAATGCACTCAATGACCAGCTGATGGACGAACTGGGCAGCGCGCTCAAGACTTTTGATGCCGACGACAACATCGGCTGCATCATCCTGACCGGCAGCGAGAAAGCCTTTGCCGCTGGCGCCGACATCGGCGCCATGGCCACTTATGGTTTTGCCGACGTTTATAAAAACGACTACATCACGCGCAACTGGGAGCAGTTGCGCAGCGTGCGCAAGCCGGTGATTGCCGCGGTCAGCGGCTTTGCCCTCGGCGGCGGCTGCGAACTGGCCATGATGTGCGACTTCATCATTGCGGCGGACAACGCGAAATTCGGCCAGCCGGAAATCAAGCTGGGCATCATTCCCGGCTCGGGCGGCACGCAGCGCCTGCCGCGCGCGGTCGGCAAGGCCAAGGCCATGGACCTGGTGCTCACCGGCCGCATGATGGATGCGGCGGAAGCCGAACGCAGCGGACTGGCCAGCCGCGTTGTGCCGCTGGACAAACTCATGGACGAAGCCCTGGGTGCCGCCCTGCAGATCTGCGACTACGGGCAGATCGCCGTGATGGCCGCCAAGGAAGCGGTGAACCGCGCCTATGAAGGCACGCTGGCCGACGGCATCATGTTCGAGCGGCGCCTGTTCCACGCCACCTTCGCCACCAGCGACCAGAAGGAAGGCATGGATGCGTTTGTGAACAAACGCAAGCCTGTGTTTACCCATCGATAAGCATGGAGAGGCTTCCCGGCGCTTTTCCCGGCGCTTTCAGAAGTTTGATTGCCGGGATGCAGGGCAAGGCACCCGGAGCGCAGGACACCGGAATGCACTTCGGTGAATGAGGATTCCGGGCACCGCGCAACGACGCCATGCGCCCGGCAATCAGACTTATGGAAGTGCCGCTATAATTCTGGTCGCGCGGTGATATAGCTCAGTTGGTTAGAGCGCAGCATTCATAATGCTGATGTCGGTGGTTCAAGTCCACCTATCACCACCAGATTCCCCGAGCCCCAGAGGTTGTTTCTTCTGGGGCTTTGTTACTTCACAGCCTCTGGATAGACACCATGAAACGCTGCCTGAAATACCTTTCCCTCACCTTCCCGCTGGCCTTGCTGCTGGCGCTGCCTGTGGCCGCGCAGACTGCCGGCGGCGATGGCAGCCTCAGCGTTCGGCAGTTCCCCAAAGCCGCCCTGCGCGGCGCGCTGGTCGTCAAGGCACCGCCCGAAGTCAGCCTCAACGGCAAGCCGGACCGGCTGGCCCCCGGCGCACGTATTCGCAACCTCAACAACAATTTTGTGGTGCCAGCCTCACTGGTCGGCGAAGAGCTGCTGGTCAACTACACCCGGGACAGCATGGGCCAGATCTACGAGGTCTGGGTGCTCACCGCCGAGGAGGCGAAGGAAAAACGCGCCGGCATGCCGCGCGCCTTCAGCTTTGGTTTCGAGTCCAGCGCCGACCCGCAGGACGACGGCAAGACGCCTTACCACCAGCTGCCGCGCTACAAACAGTAAGCCCTCCGGCTTTCAAGCCAAATCGGGCTCCAGCCCTTATCCAGCGGGCGTCAGCAGCTATACATTCAGTAGCAAATCATGAGCAAAAAAGTCTTTATCAAAACCTTTGGCTGCCAGATGAACGAGTACGACTCGGACAAGATGTCTGACGTGCTGCACGCGGCCGAGGGTTACGAGCCGACCGGCAATGTCGATGAAGCCGACCTGATCCTCTTCAACACCTGCTCGGTGCGCGAGAAGGCGCAGGAAAAAGTGTTCAGCGACCTGGGCCGTGTCAAACACCTGAAGAAAAAAGGCGTGCTGATCGGCGTCGGCGGCTGCGTCGCCAGCCAGGAGGGCGACGCCATCATCGAGCGCGCGCCCTATGTGGACGTGGTGTTCGGCCCGCAAACCCTGCATCGCCTGCCCGACCTGCTGAGCCGGCGCATGCGCCTGGGCAAGTCGCAGGTGGACATCAGCTTTCCGGAAATCGAAAAGTTTGACCACCTCCCCCCTGCGCGCGTCGAAGGGGCCAGCGCCTTTGTCTCCATCATGGAAGGCTGCTCCAAGTACTGCAGCTACTGCGTCGTGCCCTACACGCGCGGCGAGGAAGTCTCGCGCCCCTTCGAGGATGTGCTGGTCGAAGTGGCCGGTCTGGCCGACCAGGGCGTGAAGGAAGTGACCCTGCTGGGGCAGAACGTCAATGCCTACCGCGGCAAGATGGGCGACACCGCCGACATCGCGGATTTCGCCACCTTGCTCGAATACGTCTGCGACATCCCCGGCATTGAACGCATTCGTTATGTGACCAGCCACCCCAACGAGTTCACGCAGCGCCTGATCGATGCCTACGGCAAGCTGCCCAAGCTGGTCAACCATTTGCACCTGCCGGTGCAGCACGGCTCGGACCGCATCCTGATGGCCATGAAACGCGGCTACACCGCGATGGAATACAAATCCACCATCCGCAAGCTGCGCGCCATCCGCCCCGACCTGGCCATGAGCAGCGACTTCATCGTCGGTTTTCCGGGTGAAACCGACGACGACTTCAACAAGATGATGAAGCTCATTGATGACGTGGGTTACGACACCTCCTTCAGCTTCATCTTCAGCCCGCGCCCGGGCACGCCCGCGGCCAACCTGGCAGATGACACGCCACATGCCGTCAAGCTCGCACGCCTGCAGCGCCTGCAGGCAGCCATCGACGACAGCGTGCGCGCCATCAGCG
>CAMLDT010000010.1 GCA_946479075.1 uncultured Polaromonas sp. | reverse complement strand
GCGACTGGTCGTAACGCGTGATCACACCGTCAAAGAACTTCTGCAGCCGCGCGCCCGAACCTTTTTCCGTTCGGGCTGAGCCTGGCCTGTCCTGAGCCTGTCGAAGGGTCGAAGCCGGGGCCTGCCCTTCGACAGGCTCAGGGCGAACGGGGTGGGGCTTTAACCAGCGTGCCGACATCATGGGCACCAGCGTTAATGAAACCACGGCCGAAATCAGGATGGTGATGGCCAGCGTGATGGCAAATTCGCGAAACAAACGCCCGACCACATCACCCATGAAGAGCAGCGGGATCAGCACCGCGATCAGCGACACCGTCAGCGAGATGATGGTGAAGCCTATTTGCTGGGCGCCCTTGAGCGCTGCGGCCATGGGTGTCTCGCCTTTTTCGATGTAGCGCGAGATGTTCTCGATCATGACGATGGCGTCATCGACCACAAAACCGGTGGCAATCGTCAGCGCCATCAGGCTCAGGTTGTTCAGGCTGTAGCCCAGCAGGTACATCGCGCCGCAGGTGCCGATCAGCGAGATCGGCACGGCCAGGCTGGCGATCACGGTCGCACGCAGGCTGCGCAGGAAGGCAAAAATCACCAGCACCACCATCACCACGGCCAGCAGCAGCTCGATTTCCACATGCAGCACCGAGGCGCGGATACCGGTGGTGCGGTCGCTCAGCACGTCCACCTTCATGGCCGTCGGCAGGCCGGCCTGCAGCTCGGGCAGGCGCGCCTTGATGGCATCCACGGTGGCAATCACGTTGGCGCCGGGCTGGCGCTGCACGTTCAAAATGATGGCCGGCTTCAGACCGCTCCACGCACCGAGCTTGATGTTCTCGGCGCTGTCCACCACTTGGGCCACGTCTTTCACCCGGACGGCCGCGCCGTTGCGGTAGGCCACGATCAGGTTCTGGTAGTCGGCGGCGGCCAGCAGCTGGTCATTCGAATTGATGGTGTAGGAGCGCGTGGGCCCGTCAATGCTGCCCTTGGCCGCATTGGCATTCGCCGAACTGATGGCGGTGCGCAGCGAATCCAGCCCGAGGCCGTAAGAGGCGAGGGCGCGGGTGTCGGCCTGGATGCGCACGGCCGGGCGCTGACCACCGCTGAGCGAGACCAGGCCGACGCCGCTGACCTGGCTGATCTTGAGTGCCAGCCGGGTGTTGACGATGTTCTGCACTTCCGTCAGCGGCATGCTGTCGGAGGTGATGGCCAAAGTCAGCACCGGTGCGTCGGCCGGATTCACCTTGGCGTACACCGGCGGCGCCGGCAGGTCGGCCGGCAGCAGTGAACCGCCGGCGTTGATGGCCGCCTGCACCTGCTGCTCGGCGACGTCGAGCCCCAGACCCAGGCCGAACTGCAGGGTGACGATGGAGACACCGGCTGCGCTGGTGGAGCTGAGGCGCTGCAGCCCGGCCATCTGGCCGAACTGGCGCTCCAGCGGCGCGGTCACGGTTTGCGCCATCACTTCCGGGCTGGCGCCGGGGTACAGCGTCTGGACCTGGATGGTGGGGTAATCCACCTGCGGCAAGGCCGACAGCGGCAGGAACTTGAAGCCGACCAGGCCGGCCAGCACGATGGCCACCATCAGCAGCGCGGTGGCAACCGGCCGCTGGATAAAGGGACTGGACGGGCTCATGCGGGTGCTTGCCTCGTGCCCGTCACTGCGCCGGCGCCGCGCCGCCTTCGCGCCGCCGTTCCCTGATTTTTTGCCAGCGTTCCAGCGCGGCGGCGTCGCCCTGCTTGATCTTGTCCACCAGCGACTGGCGCCGCGCCAGGGCCTCGGGATCGTCCTTGACCTGGTCCAGGTAGCGCTGCAGCTGTTCAGCTGTCGGCGTTGCGCCCGCCGGTGTTGGTGTTGCAGCGGGTGCGGGTGCCGTGGCTGGTGCTGCAAGTGCGGCGGGCGGCGCAGCAGAAGGTGCAGCAGATGCCGCCGGGGGCGCTGAGGCCGCGCGCTGTGGCGCTGCTGCGCCGGCATCGCTGCCGCGCGGCGCCGAGGCCGCGCCTTGCGGACGGCGGCCCTGGCGGCCCATGCCACCTCCTGCGCCGGGCGCGTCGCCCGGCAGCACCACACGCGCGCCGTCCTTGAGGCGGTCTGCGCCTTCGGTGATGACACGTTCGCCGGCCTTCAGTCCGGACGCGACCACCACCTTGTCCACGGTCGCCGGGCCGCGCTTGACGAGGCGCAGGCTGACGGTGCGGTCGGCGCCGTTGAGCACATACACATAGTCACCGCTGGCACCCAGGCGCAGCGCCGTTACCGGCACGACCACGGCGTTTTCAATCGTGCGCACTTCCACCCGCACATTGACGAACTGGCTGGGAAACAGCGTGAGTTTGCTGTTGGCAAAACGCGCCTTGGCCTTGACGGTGCCGGTGGTGGTGTCCACCTGGTTGTCCAGCGAGGCGAACACGCCGGTGTCCAGCACGGTAGCGCGGGTGCGGTCCAGCGCCGTGACCTTCATGGGCGCGCCCGAGGCCGCCGTTTGCTGCAGGTCGCCGACCTGGTCCTGCGGAATCGCAAACACCACGTCGATGGGGGTGACCTGGGTGATCAGTGCGATGCCGTTGGCATCGCTGGGGTTGACCACATTGCCAATGTCCACTGCGCGCAGGCCGACGCGGCCGCTCACCGGGGCCACCACACGGGTGTAGCCGAGGTTCAGGCGCGCTGCGCCTTCGTTGGCCTTGTCGATCACCACGGTGCCTTCCAGCTGCTTGACCAGCGCGGCTTGCGAATCCACCTCCTGGCGGGCAATCGAGTCCTGGCCCAGCAGGGTCTGGAAACGCTGCAGCGTGACGCGCGCGCTGTCGAGCTGCGCTTCATCGCGCTGGCGCTGGCCGGCAGCCTGCTGCAGGGCGAGTTCGAACTGGCGCGGGTCGATGGTGGCCAGCAGTTCACCGGCCTTGACCGTCTGGCCTTCCTTGAACAGCACCTTCTGCATCACGCCGCTGACCTGGGGCCGCACCCGCACGCTGGCTTGTGGCGTGACCGTGCCCAGCGCGTCCAGCACGATGGGGATGTTGGCCTGCTCGGCCGTGGCGACACCGACCGTGGTGGCCGGCGCACGCCGCCCTGGTCCGCCCGGCCCTCCCGGTCCCGCGCTGGCTTCGGTGGCTGGCCGGGTGAGATGCCAGGCCAGCCAGCCGATGCCGGCGAGCGCCAGCACGGCGATCAGGCTGCCGATCAGCCGGGTGCGGCGGCTCATGCGTGGGCGGGATGGGGAGGTGGGGCCGGTGGCCGGCGCGTCGAGATCTGAATCCATCAGCTGTCCTGGTTGCCGCTGTTCAACAGCATTTTTTGTCATGGGAAGCGCTGCCGCTGCGGCTGTCGGCCGCTTGCAAACTGTTGCATCCTGCGGGAATTATCACTGCAAGCTTCCGGCGACAGGTGTAGCGCCGGACAGCCCAGCGTAAACCTGCGGTAAAGAGCAGCGGCAGCGCAAGGCGCGCGCCTGAGCCATGGGGCTGTTTGTGAATTGCTATGAATAAAGTAGCTGCATGCGCCCGTCCCATAAGGGCTGGAGGCTGATTTGATGTATGAAAAGCAAACGTCTGCGAACTGAATCGGTAAAATCCGGCTTCCTCTTTGACCCTGACCGGACCTGCCGTGACCCTGACCGCGCCGCCCGACATCCATGTCTCCCGGGCCGACTACCACCACAGCGGCCATGCCCGGGCGCTGCTCGATCTGCTGGACGCTTACGCCTGCGACCCGGCCGGCGGCGGCCAGCCGCTCAGCGACTTTGCCAAGAACCATCTGGTGGAGGAACTTGCCGCGCGGCCGCAGGCCTTCAGCGTGCTGGCCTTTGACGGCGCGCTACCGGTCGGGCTGGTCAACTGTTTCGAAGGCTTTTCCACCTTTGCCTGCCGCCCGCTGGTCAATGTGCACGACGTGGTCGTGCTGGCCAGCCACCGCCGCCGCCGCGTCGGCGAGCTGATGCTGGCCGAGGTGGAAGCCATTGCGCGCGAGCGCGGCGCCTGCAAACTCACGCTGGAGGTGCTGTCGGGCAATGCGCCTGCGATCAAGCTGTATGAGCGCATCGGGTTTGCAGGCTACCAGCTCGACCCTGCGCTGGGGAATGCGCAGTTTTTGCAGAAGTGGCTGGGGTGAGCGTGGGGACTGATCCACGAGCTGCTGATAGTCGTCAAATTAACATGCAGAAACCCCTCGACCCAACAATTAGCTTTGTCTACGACTTGCCCGTCGGCCACAGGATCGACGGGGTGCGGGTCGATAAAACCGGCTGGCTAGCGTTTCTCGACAAAGAAGGAAAGGAACTCGAAGTCGCAGGCGTCCAGCGCCTGGTGACCCATGAGCGCCGGAAAGGCCCAAAGGTCCGCACGAAGCAGGCACTCGCCGGTAATCGGCTTTCGGTTGATGGTCTGCAGGAGCTCTGCTGCTATCACGAAGTGTTTGTGATTGACACCTCGTACATATACCACCCGACAAAGCGCCGACACGCGCTAGCTTGCTCTCTTCGCCTGCAGTTCAGGCCGGAAGGCGAGCAAGTTCGCATACACGTTGACGACCAACTTGTCTATTACGACTTGGTGCACACAGAAGGAAATCCAGAGAGAGCCGGAATGCTGGCGCTTGCGCTTGAACACAGCAACACCCTGGGCGATCTCGCCCTCAAAAGGGCGCTCGTCACGGACTCCGACCTCGGACTGCATGAGGCGATAAACGCGCGCAGGATGCCGCTCTATGGCGAGGTGATGCTGCCACCCAATTTCACCATTTTGTATGCTTCCGGCGATACCGGAGCCGAGGCAACAAACCGGATTCTCGCGTTTTGCGACAAACAAGCAAAGGCGACACTACGGGCCATGCTCGCGGGTGACGCGCCACCTATCGAACGGAGGAGTCGGATCAGGGGTGCCGGCGAGCTGCTGGTTGGTCGTCTGGTTCAAACAGACGTTCAGGCCACCGAAACGCTTCTAGGGCGGGTGACCGGTTTCGAGACGGCGACATTGGTTCTCGAGGGCAATGACGGTCGGCGAGAGACGATTGAGTTCAAGTTTTGACCCGGAAACTAGCTCGACGCAGCGAGAGCCTTCGAACTCACGCTCCCTTGGTTCGTAGTTCTGTCGTCGTATCTAAGTTGACTGCGGCTCGTCCTGCTGTTCACAGTGCGTAGCATGCCGACAGTGCCAGCACTGAGGCACGGCGGGCCGGAAACCGGCGCTGGCGGCAAGATGTCGGCATAAATGGGCCTTTTTCCGACTCAGGGCCTCGCCTTGGTTGCGGTGGCTGCAGCCTTCCTGCTTTTGGTTCCTGTGGCGTTAAAGAACAGTTTGTTGGAGATCACAACTGTGCCTTCGCACAGTTCTGTCATTTCCGTCCAGTCACCAGATTCAGTGTGATTTGCTGTTTCGTAGAGCGCCTCAATTGTCATGGCGCGGAAGGTGAAGACGACTCCGAGAAGGTCCGGGGCCATGGCGACAAATTGAAGTTGTCGACCCAATTCAAGGGCGTCTTCGATGACGCGACGCTGAACTACGAAACCGTGAAAATCCTTCTTTCTGCAGCATTCCGCAAGCGCAGTGAAAGCAAGAATCAATGTCCCGCAAAATCCCCTCGCAAAGCGGTCAGCCTGACGCGCACCCAAGGAGTTTGCCGAGTATTGCAGAGCAATAGCCAGTCCAATCGCAGCAAGCGAACCGATGGCTTGGACCCATCCCGCCATTGATGCCGAATCGGTGGGAGGGTAGTTTCGGAAGGCAGCTAGCAGGCAGCCCAAAACAAAAATTCCTAAGAGAATGCCCGTCGCCTTTTTTAGCATATTTTCGCCCTATCCAATGAATTCGGAGCCAGAGGTATGACCCATCAAGCATCCAGCTGCTTAGCTTTCTTGAGGCAATCTTCTATTACTTCAACAACCTCAGCCTCCATTTTTTTACACCGTGCCGACATTACTTTCACGCTCGCTTCCGTGCTATTCGCCTCTTCGCTTTTTAAAAGGATTCTGGTCAACCGCATGGACATTTTCAGCTGCAAAAGCTTGCCTACCAAATTCACCTCTGGCAAATCAAAAGGTCGAGATCCAAACACGTCGAACAAAGCCATGGCTTGTTCATATTCGCCATGCAATGCAATCCACGACGGACCCTCTTGCGAGCGAAGATCTTGCCCGGTAATTCGATATAGCGCCACGACGCTATAAAGAGATTGCGCTATTGCCAAGTACTTTTCTCTTGTGCGGGTGCGCTTGTCTTCCCGCGATCGCTTTTCATCGGCCGAGGTTTGATACCGCGCAACGTAATAAACACCGACGACTGCACCTGCGGCAACAACGCCTTGAAACCAGCCTGCAAGTTTTTCGTGCTGCTCAAGCCACAGCGCAGCTACTGCAGCGCTGCGGAATATCGCTACCCAGCTCCAATCGAGCAAAATGATCACCGCAGTTATCGTTGCGTAACTCGCAGTCACGCTCCCGCCACTCCACTTCCACATGGCTGCCCTCCATCTTGTCGGTGCAGGATAGCCCATGTTCCTGAAGGTTCACAGCACTCGGGAACTTTCGGACTTTGGAGCTTTTCGCATGAATGCACTTGGGCGCGGATTGTCGCTTGCCAATGCGATGGCACCGCCAGCGTCAAGCGCCGCACCTTCGACGATGGCTTGGTTCGTAGCCAAGTTTTTTACCGGTTAACTCCCTACGCGGCCCTCGGGTGTTGGGAGGACGCATCCCGCAACCCCATCAGCGCCGCAAACGCCAGCGCGCCCAGCGCTGCCGAGAACCACAAGGCCCCCGCGCCGAAGCGGTCCAGCGCCAGGCCGAACAGCCAGGGCGACAGCGCCTGCGCAAAACGTGCCGGCACCATCAGCAGGCCCTGGCGCGCGCCATAGTCCCTCACGCCGAACAGCACCAGCGGCAGCGTGCCCTTGGCGATTGTCAGCACGCCGTTGCCGGCGCCGTGCAGCACGGTGAACACCGCGCCGGCGGGTACACCGATGAACAAAAAGATCATGGCGCCCACCGTATGCATGGCACCGGCCACACGCGCTGACACCAGCGGATGCACATTGCGCAGCAGCCCGTATTCGAGCAGCCGCCCGGCCACCTGCGCCGGCCCGACCAGCCCGGCAAAAATCAGCGCGGTGGCCAGCGGCACGCCCTGGATCTGCAGTAGCCGCGGCAGGTGCGCCGCCATGGCGGTGCTGATGAACCAGGTCACGGCGAAGACAAAGGCCAGCAACACGGCGGTGCGGGTGGTGTTCTGTGGGCCGCTCGAAGTGGGTGCGGTTTCCGCTGCGGCGTCTGCTGAGGGCGCAACTCTCGGGGCTTGGGTGACGGGTGAACCGGGCAGCGTCAGATTCAGCGGCAGCGCCACGACCAGATGCAAACCGGCCCAGACAAAGCAGGCGGCGCGCCAGCCCCATTCGAGCTCCAGCCAGGCCGACAGCGGCCAGCCGACGGTGCTGGCAAAACCGGCGAACAGGGTGATGCCGGTGATGGCGCCGCGTGCGTCCTTGCCGTAGAGATGCACCAGCGCGGCGAAGGCCGCTTCATAAAGGCCCGCGGCCATGGCCACACCGAGCACGGCCCACGCGAACATCATGCCGACCGGCCCTTGCGCCAGGGCCAGCCCGGCCAGCCCGGCGGCAAACACCAGGCTGTTGACCGCCAGCACCGGTCGGCCACCGTAGCGGTCGATCAGCTGGCCGGCCAGCGGCCCTAGCAGTGCCGACACCACCAGCGCCAGCGAAAACCCGAGAAACACCGTCGGCGTGGTGATGCCCAGATCGCGCGCCATCGATGCCGCCAGCATGGCCGGCAGGTAGTAGCTGGACGCCCAGGCCAGCGTCTGGGCGATGCCGAGGCTGGTGATGGTGAGGCTGCGGCGCTGGGTCATGACCGCAGCTTAGCAGCGCAACAAGTGCGCGGCAGGGGCGTCGTTTTGCTATGAAAATCGTAGCTACTTGCGCCCGTGGGGAAAGGGCTGGAGGCCAATTTCATGCATGGCGCGCGGCAAACCAGTGCGGCGTGTGGTTGATGATGGCCACCAAAGACAACATCACCGGCACCTCGACCAGCACCCCTACCACCGTGGCCAGCGCCGCGCCGGAGTTCAGGCCGAACAGCGAAATCGCCACCGCCACGGCGAGCTCGAAAAAGTTGGAAGTGCCGATCAGGCAGGCGGGGCCGGCCACGTTGTGCGGCAGCTTCAATGCCTTGGCCGCGATGTAGCTGATCACGAAGATGCCGTAACTTTGCAGGATCAGCGGCACGGCAATCATGGCGATCACCAGCGGCTTGGCCACAATGGTTTGCGCCTGGAAACCGAACAGCAGCACCACGGTAGCGATCAGGCCGATCACCGACCAGGGCTTGAGTTGGGCCACGAAGTCGCCGACCGCATGGCTGGAGCGGCGCTGCAGCACATGCCGCGTCGCCATGCCGGCCGCCAGCGGCAGCACCACATACAGCACGGTGGACAACACCAGCGTTTGCCAGGGCACGGTGATGTGGGTCACACCCAGCAGGAAGGCGGCAATCGGCGCGAAGGCGACGACCATGATCAGGTCGTTGACCGAAACCTGCACCAGTGTGTAGTTGGCGTCGCCCTTGACCAGCTGGCTCCAGACAAACACCATGGCGGTGCAGGGCGCCACGCCGAGCAGAATCATGCCGGCGATGTATTCGCTGGCCGACTGCGGATCGACCCAGGGCGCAAAAATGTACTGGAAGAAAAACACGCCGAGCGCGGCCATGGTGAAGGGCTTGACCAGCCAGTTGACCACCAGCGTCAGCATCAGGCCGCGCGGCTTCTTGCCCACGTCTTTGACCGCGGTCCAGTCGATCTGGATCATCATCGGGTAAATCATCACCCAGATGAACACGGCGACGACCAGGTTCACGTGGGCGATCTCAAGTGCGGCAATCGCCTGAAAAGCCGCCGGTGTCAGCAGGCCGAGACCGACGCCGGCCGCAATCCCCAGCGCCACCCAGATGGTCAGATAACGTTCAAACAAGCCCATGATGATTCCCTGTTCTTTTTATTGATTGAACGCTCAGGCGCGCGACAAATCACGCGCGGCCTGTTGCACCATGGCCCGCTCCAGTTTTTCGGGCGGCAGGTTGATCAGCAGATCCAGCCTGCGGCGAAGCGCCAGCAGGGTTTGGCGGAAGGCTTCGAGTTTTTGCGTCTCCGTGCCCTCGACCTCCGACGGATCGGGATAGCCCCAGTGCGCGGTGGCCGGCTGGCCGGGCCAATAAGGGCAGACCTCGCCGGCGGCGTTGTCGCAGACGGTGATGACCAGGTCCATTGAAGGTGGAGCCCCCACGCTTTTCACTTCGTGTAATGCGCGAGGCCTTGCAGGCCGCCGCTCGCCAGAGGCTTCGCTTCTGTCATCTGTCCAAACCTGCTCATGCAGGTTTGGAGCCGCAGGTTCCAGCCCCTCGGGGGCGTCGCTCGCGTCGGGCTTGCCGAACTCGTCCCAGCTCTTGCTATGCAGGCCGTCGGTCGGGATGCCGGCGTTTTGCAGCACCTGCAGCGCCAGCGGGTTCGGTTGCTGGTTCTCGCGCGGGCTGCTGCCGGCCGAGAAAGCCCGGAAGCGGCCCTTGCCGATGTGGTTCAGCGTGGCTTCGGCCAGGATGCTGCGGGCCGAGTTGTGGGTGCAGAGAAATAAAACATTGATTACACGGTCGGGCATGGGCTTGGGCTTTCAGCAGGCAAGGCGGCATTCGCCACCGTTTTGGGAGTTGCTGTGCAGATGCACGCAGGCGGAAATCGGAACGTCGTCAGCAGTCGGCGCAAGCCGCATCGGCATTCACCTCGCAAGCCTCGCCCTGGCAGCAGTGTTCGGTCAGGTAACCGAGCAGGGCGTTCATCTGCGCGAAGTCGGCGCGGTAAATCAGGTTGCGGCCGCGCGCTTCGCTGCTGACCAGGCCGGAATGCGCCAGTTCTTTCAGGTGGAAGGACAGGGCGCTGGGCGCGACTTCAAGCTTCTCGGCAATCACGCCCGGGGTCAGGCCATCCGGGCCGGCGACGACCAGTGCGCGGAAGGTGCGCAGGCGCTGGGCCTGGGCCAGTGCGGCCAGCGCGCGCACGGCTGAAACTTCGTCAAGGGTTTTTATTTCCATGATTCAAATATAATTGAATTATCAAAATAAGACAATCCAGCAAGGAGAACCGCCATGGCCGACATCACGATTTATCACAACCCCCAGTGCGGCACCTCGCGCAACACCCTGGCGCTGATCCGCAACAGCTGCGCCGAACCCGAGCTCATCGAGTACCTGAAACACCCGCCCAGCCGCGCAACCCTGCAGCAGCTGATTGCTGCCATGGGCGTGCCGGTGCGCGAGGTGATCCGGGCCAAGGAAAAGCTCTTCACCGAACTCCAGCTGGACAACCCGGCGCTGACCGACGACCAGTTGCTGGACGCCATGCTGGCGCATCCGATCCTGATCAACCGTCCCATCGTCGTGACGCCGCTGGGCACCCGCCTGTGCAGGCCTTCGGAAGCGGTGCTTGACATCCTGCCGGCGCCGCAGCGGGGCGCCTTCACCAAGGAAGACGGTGAGCGCGTCATTGATGACCAGGGAGAACGGGTTGCCGGTGCTTGACGATCTGCCCAACCTCGACAAGGACCTGTTCACGCTGCCGACTGCCAGCGCACTGCAGGCGTTCCGGCCGGCGGTCCATGCGCCACGCATCCTGCTGTTGTATGGCTCGGTGCGTGAGCGTTCCTACAGCCGCCTGCTCAGTGAAGAAGCCGCTCGCCTGCTGCAGGCCATGGGTGCGGAAACAAAAACTTTTGACCCGCGCGGCCTGCCGCTGCCCGACGACGCGCCTGACAGCCATCCCCAGGTGCAGGAGTTGCGGCGACTCGCGCAGTGGGCCGAGGGCATGGTCTGGACCTCGCCCGAGCGCCACGGCGCCATGACCGGCATCATGAAAGCGCAGATCGACTGGATCCCGCTCGCCGACGGCGCGGTGCGGCCGACCCAGGGCAAGACCCTGGCGGTGATGCAGGTCAGCGGCGGCTCGCAATCCTTCAACGCAGTGAACCAGTTGCGCGTGCTGGGCCGCTGGATGCGCATGCTGACCATTCCCAACCAGTCCTCGGTCGCCAAGGCCTTCCTGGAGTTCGACGAAGCCGGTCGCATGAAGCCGTCGGCGTATTACGACCGCGTGGTGGATGTCATGGAAGAACTCGTGAAGTTCACCCTGTTGACGCGTGACGTGGCGCCGTATCTCGTGGACCGCTACAGCGAGCGCAGGGAAAGCGCCGAGGCGCTGTCAAAAAGGGTGAATCAGCGGAGTCTCTGATTTTTTATCCATCAAATTGGCCTCTGGCCCTTTGTTGATGGGCGCCGGCAGCTATTGAATCGATAGCAATGGGGCCAGGTGGTGGTAGCCACGTGCGGAGCCCTCTCCATCTTGCGTTCAGGGATCAGCAGTTCGCAGTCTTCGTCAACAGGCGTTGCGAGGGCGGGAATAGTGGCCTTATCGCGGGCCCAGAAGCCAGAAGTGGCGAGAAGGCGTCAACAGCCTGTCGTTTCGGGGATGCAGGCGATGCGCCGCAGAAGCATGAGGGGGCGCTGCAAGCGGAAGGTTCGAGGCGGAAACTCCGAGACGTCTTGTGAAACGAAGAATCCGGCCACAGCCCTTGTTTAACAAGCCTGTCATGCTATTGAATCAGTAGCAATTCATGGCATGGATAGATGTTTTTTATGCCTTCAAGGCGCGCCTGCCCCGGGTGCCGCGCGGGGTTTCGAGCATTTATCTTGCCCTTTAATCGAAAGTAATGTAGTGCTGGATCATTTCCTGCCGCATAATCAGGGGGTGTCGGCGTCAATAGACCCGCACGAGTCAGGTGATCGGTCAGTTTCGCGCGCTACGGCGGTACTTCTTTGGTTTGTTGTGCTTTCGGGACTCCATCGCTTTTGTTTTTATGTATTTTTGAGGAATCCCCATGGGCAATAAACTTTATGTTGGCAACCTGCCATACACCGTGCGCGATGAAGATCTGCAGCAGTCCTTCAGCCAGTACGGCTCTGTGACCAGCGCCAAAGTCATGATGGAACGTGACACCGGCCGCTCCAAAGGTTTCGGCTTCGTCGAAATGGGCAGCGATGCCGAAGCGCAAGCTGCAATTTCCGCCATGAACGGCCAGTCCCTCGGCGGCCGCAGCATCACCGTGAACGAAGCCCGTCCGATGGAGGCACGTCCTCCACGCAGCGGTGGTTACGGCGGCGGCGGTGGCGGCGGCTACGGTGGTGGCGACCGCTCCGGCGGTGGCGGCTACGGTGGCGGCGGTGATCGCGGCGGCTACGGCGGCGGCGGTGGACGCGGCGGCTACTAAGCCCTGCAACCCAGCCGTCTCGGCCCTGTGCTGAGACAAAGCCAAAAAGGCTTCAAAACTTCGGTTTTGAAGCCTTTTTTGTTGGGGCGGCCACGCGCGCTGTCCTGCCAAATCAAGCTGAGGCGGTTTTCGTCACTACAATGTTGCGATGCAGCAAGGCAGTCGCAAGATCCATGGCCAGCCGGGTTCCACCCCGGTGAGCAGCTTGCCGCGCGGTTATTTCTGCGCTGTCACGCCGCCCTGAACTGATTGTTCTGCCGCTCCCCGCGAGCACCCTGGCGCCCGCCGCCGTCTTCTTTCTGGCCCCCACACCTGCACCGTGCAGGTGCTGCTTCGTTCACTCATGTTCTTGAAATCATCTTTTCGCCAGACCTGGCTTTCCAACATCCGTGGTGATCTGCTGGCCGGGCTGGTCGTGGCATTGGCCCTGATTCCCGAGGCCATTGCCTTTTCCATCATCGCTGGCGTCGATCCCAGGGTCGGGCTGTATGCCTCCTTCTGCATCGCCGTGGTGATTGCCTTCACGGGCGGGCGGCCCGGCATGATTTCTGCCGCCACCGGCGCCATGGCGCTGGTGATGGCCAGCCTGGTCAAAGACCATGGCCTGCAGTACCTTCTGGCGGCAACGCTGCTGACCGGCGTGCTGCAGATGTTTGCCGGCTGGCTGAGGCTGGGCGTGCTGATGCGTTTTGTGTCGCGTTCGGTCGTGACGGGTTTTGTCAATGCGCTGGCCATCCTGATCTTCATGGCGCAACTGCCCGAACTGATGGGCGCGCCCTGGATGGTGTTTGCCATGGTGGCGGGCGGCCTGGCCATCATTTACCTGTTTCCATTGCTCACGCGTGCCGTGCCTTCGCCGCTTGTCTGCATCGTGGTGCTCACCGGTGTGGCGATGGCGGCTGGCCTGGATATCCGCACGGTGGGCGACATGGGTCGGTTGCCCGACAGCCTGCCGGTGTTTCTGCTGCCCGACGTGCCGCTGAACCTGCAGACCCTGCTGATCATTTTTCCGTATGCGCTGACCATGGCGGTTGTTGGGCTGCTGGAGTCGATGATGACGGCTTCCATCGTGGACGACCTGACTGACACGCCCAGCAACAAGAGCCGTGAGTGCGCCGGGCAGGGCATTGCCAATATCGCCTCGGGTTTGCTCGGCGGCATGGCGGGGTGCGCCATGATTGGCCAGTCGGTCATCAACGTGAAATCTGGTGGGCGCGGCCGGCTGTCAACGCTGGCCGCCGGGGTGTTTTTGCTGATCATGGTGGTGTTTCTCGGCCAGTGGGTCCAACAGATCCCGATGGCCGCCCTGGTTGCGGTGATGATCATGGTGTCCGTGGGCACCTTCAACTGGGCGTCGATCAGGAACCTCGGCAAACATCCACCCAGCTCCAGCATCGTCATGGTGGCCACCGTGCTGGTGGTTGTCGCCACGCACGACCTGGCCAAGGGCGTATTCGTCGGCGTGCTGCTGAGCGGCATTTTTTTCGCGCACAAGGTTGGCCGCGTGCTCCGGGTGGACAGCCAGGGCACGGATGAGGGCAAGGGCCGCGCCTACACGGTGGCGGGCCAGGTGTTTTTCGCCTCGGCCGACAGCTTCACCGCCAGCTTCGATTTCAGGCAAGTCCCTGAATATGTACGCATCGACGTGAGTCGCAGCCACTTCTGGGACATCACGGCGGTCAACGCGCTGGACAAGGTCGTGATGAGGTTCCGTCGAGAAGGCGCGCAGGTTGAGGTGCTGGGCATGAACGAGGCCAGCGCAACGCTGGTGGGCCGGTTTGCAGTGCACGACAAGCCCGATGCGGTCGAGCGAATGATGAGCCATTGATCAAAGAGGCAAGCATCATGAATCGGGTCTTGTCTGTGTAGCTGGGGTGGCGTAGCGTCCCAGTGCAGCGTTTTATGAAAAAACAGGCCCTGGCCCCCGCCCCGTAAGCGTCACCAGCTATTGATTCCATAGCGGGCTGCGACGCGGCGGTTGTCATCAAACCGCCATCAAACCGACACAAGCACGTCACCCCGTGCTTCCAGAATCTCCGCATCAAGCAAAAACACGATGGGAAGTTCGGCATGGGTCAAGGGTTTGGCAAGGCTTTGGAGCCGGAAGACGGCGTCAACACGGCGGGCAACCCGTCCATCCACGAGGTAGACGGCGGGCGCCGGCACGTGCTGCGCTGCACCTCGGCGGCGGTGACGCTGCTGATGGGCTCACACACGCTGACAGGCCACGCCGCACCGGCGGACCGTGGCAAGCCGCTGGGGTTTACCGGTGTGCCGGTCTCCAGCGCTGACACGCTGGTGGTGCCGCCTGAATACGAAGCGCAGGTGCTTTACCGCTGGGGCGATGCCACCGGGATCGCGGGGGCGGGCGCGCCAACGTTCAGGGCCGATGCCTCGAACAGCGCGGACGATCAGTTGCTGCAAGCCGGCATGCACCACGACGGCATGGAATATTTCCCGCTGGACAAGAACCCGCGCCACGGCTTGCTGGCCATCAACCACGAATACACCGACGACGGCCTGCTGCACAGCGACGGCATGAAAAGCTGGAGCGCCGCCAAGGTGCGCAAGTCCCAGGCGGCGCATGGCGTGAGCATTGTTGAGGTGACCGAGCGCGGCGGCGTCTGGCGCGTGGTGCCCAATTCGCGTTATGCGCGCCGTATCACGGCCAGCACGCCCATGGCCTTCAGCGGCCCGGCCGCCGGCCATGCACTGCTCAGGACCGCCGCCGACCCGCAAGGCCTGCGTCCGCTGGGCACGCTGAACAACTGCGCGGCCGGCCAGACGCCCTGGGGCACCTTTCTGACCTGCGAAGAAAACTGGAACGGCTATTTCTCGGCGGCGGACAAGCCTTCGCCCGACCAGCTGCGTTACGGCCTGCGGAACCAGGGCTTCGGCTACCGCTGGCATGAGTTCGATGAACGCTTCGATACGGTGAAACATCCCAACGAGCCCCACCGCTTTGGCTGGGTGGTCGAGATTGATCCTCAGGATCCGGCGCAGACGCCCGTCAAGCGCACGGCGCTGGGCCGCCTCAAGCATGAGGGCGCCACCGCCACCGTCAGCCGCGACGGACATGCGGTGATCTACATGGGCGACGATGAGCGCTTTGAATACGTTTACAAGTTTGTCAGTGCGGGCAAGGTCAAGCCCGGCGGTTTCAAGGCCAACCAGAACCTGCTCGACCACGGCACCCTGTATGTCGCACGTTTCGACGCCCAGGGTTACGGCCGCTGGCTGCCGCTGGTGCATGGCGAGGGTGGTCTCGACGCCGCCGCCGGTTTCGCCGACCAGGCCGAGGTGCTCATCAAGTGCCGCCAGGCGGCAGATGCCGCCGGCGCCACAAAGATGGACCGCCCCGAATGGGTGGCGGTGCATCCGAACACCGGCGAGGTGTTCCTGACCCTGACCAACAACAGCGCGCGCGGGCAGAACGGCCGCATGGCGGACGCTGCCAATCCGCGCAACGACAACATCATGGGCCACATCATCCGCTGGCGCGAAGGCAAGGGCGCTGGCGGCGGGGGCTTGTTCGATGGCGATGCCAGTGCCACCGAGTTCCGCTGGATGCACTTTGCACTGGCGGGCGACCCGAATGCCGGCAAGGCCGAATACCGCGGCACGATCAAGGGCGACATGTACGGCAGTCCGGACGGCCTGCAGTTCGACGCCGGCGGCCTGCTCTGGATCCAGACCGATGTTTCGACCTCGGCCATGCACAAGGGCGCTTACACCGGCATGGGCAACAACATGATGCTGTGCGCCGACCCAACTACGGGTGAGACCAAACGCTTTCTGACCGGCCCGGCGGGCTGCGAGATCACCGGGGTGAGCTTCACGCCCGATCGCCGCGCGGTGTTCATCAACATCCAGCATCCGGGTGAAACCGCCAGCGAGCGGAGCGACCCGGCGCAACCCAAGGCGGTGAGCCAATGGCCGGATGGCCCCACCGGCGGGCGGCCGCGCTCGGCCACCGTCGTGATTCGCCGCAAGGACGGCGGCCCCGTCGGGACCTGATGTTCAGAGACTGCAAGCCCCGTCCCCGGGGCTTTTTTACAGCGTCTGGTCTTGCGATTTGTGAACTGTGAACCGTGAACTGTGATTTGTGAATTGACAACAAGGAGTCACCATGAAAGAACTGCCCAATCCCACCTTCGCCCTGTCGCCCGTCACCCCGGCGCATTTTTCACGGGGGTTACTTCATCAAAGCTCTCATGCACCCCTTCCAGCCGCTGTTCAAAGGCCTGCCCTGGGGAAAATCCAGGTCGGCTGGGCCAGGCACCAGGACGAGGTCCGGCAGGCGCAGCGCCTGAGGTACCAGGTCTTTGCGACCGAGATGGGCGCTACGCTGACCGGCGCACTCCCGGGCCACGACATCGATCTGTTTGACGACTTTTGCGAACACCTGCTGGTGCGCGACGAAGCCAGCCAGGACGTCATCGGCACTTACCGCGTGCTGACGCCCGCCCAGGCCAAGCGCGCCGGCAGCACCTACAGCGACACCGAGTTCGATTTGACCCGCCTGCGTTTTTTGCGGCCGCGCATGGTCGAGCTGGGCCGCAGCTGCGTGCATGCCGATCACCGGCATGGCGGCGTGATTCTCGCGTTGTGGGGGGCGCTGGCCGAGTTCATGGCACGCAACCAGCTCGACACCATGATCGGCTGTGCCAGCATCCCGATGCAGCACCACGGCGCTTCTCCGGGCCAGGCGGCAGCCAGCATCTGGCGCCAGGTCCGGCAGACGCATCTGGCACCGATTGAATTTCACGTGACGCCCCGCCTGCCGTTGCCGGTGGAGCGGCTCGATGATTCGCTGGACATCGAGCCGCCGGCGCTGATCAAAGGCTATTTGCGCCTGGGGGCCAAGGTGCTGGGCGCACCGGCCTGGGACCCGGACTTCAATTCTGCCGACCTGCCCATGATGATGCGCATTGCCGACCTGCCGGCGCGCTACCGCAAGCACTTTTCCGCGGCGGGGGCTTGATGCGTTCGCTGTTCGACAAGCTCGGTCCGCTCAACCAGGGGCCTTCGCCTGACGATGCCGATGACCACGACGAGCTGGCGCTGCGCAAGCGTTATCGCTGCATTTTCATTTCCGACCTGCATCTGGGCACCCCCGGCTGCCAGGCCGCGGCACTGCTGGACTTCCTGAAAGCGCATCCCAGTGACTACCTCTACTTGGTTGGCGACATCGTCGATGGCTGGCAATTGCGGCGCAAATGGTACTGGCCGCAGTCGCACAACGACGTGGTGCAAAAGCTGCTCAAGCGGGCACGCAAAGGCTGCCGGGTGATTTATGTACCGGGCAACCATGACGAGTTTGCGCGCGAATTCGTCGGCCACCAGTTCGGCGGCATCGAGGTGCTGGAAGAGGCCGTCCACGTCACGGCCGATGGCCGCAGGCTGTGGGTGGTGCACGGGGATTATTTCGACGCCGTGGTGCAGTGCGCCAAATGGCTGGCCTACGTGGGCGACAACCTTTACGAGTTCACGCTCAAGCTGAACCGCCACCTGAACCGCCTGCGCGCGCGGCTGGGCCTGCCTTACTGGTCGCTGTCCGCCTACCTCAAGCAGAAGGTCAAGAGTGCGCTGAACTACGTGACTGACTTTGAAGAGGCCGTCGCCACGGAGGCCCGGCGCCGCGGCCACCAGGGCGTGGTGTGCGGACACATCCACCGCGCGGAGATGCGAACCATCAACGGCACGCTGTACTGCAACGACGGTGACTGGGTGGAGAGCCGCACAGCGCTGGTCGAGCATTACGACGGCACGCTGGAGCTGTTGCACTGGGCGCCTGCCCATGAAACCCAGGGCCGCGGGCATGTCGCCGCGACCGTGACCGCGTGAGGCCAGCATGAAAATCGCCCTGATTACGGATGCCTGGAAACCGCAGGTCAACGGTGTGGTGACCACCCTGGTGGAGCTGGTGCTGGAACTTGAAAAACTGGGTCACCAGGTTGAGGTCATCCACCCCGGCCTGTTCAGGACGCGGCCCTGCCCGGGTTATGCCGGCATAGACCTGGCAATCCGCCCCAAACTGCTGCTGAGCCAGAAGCTGGACGCGCTGCAGCCCGATGCCATCCATGTGGCCACCGAAGGTCCGCTGGGCTGGGCGGCACGTGGCTACTGCGTGCGCCACGGCCTGCGTTTCACCACGGCGTTCCACACCAAGTTCCCGGAGATCCTCCATGCGGCCCTGAAAATCCCGCTGTCCTGGGGTTATGCGCTGTTCCGGCACTTTCACCGGCCCTCGTCGGGTGTCATGGTGCCGACCGCGGGCGTGCTGCGCATGCTGGAGCAGCGGGGCTTTCGCCATCTGCGCCACTGGACGCATGGCGTGGACACCGGGCTGTTTGCGTTTCAGCCGCAGCCGCGCCTGTACCCGCCGCTGGGTACGCTGGTGCGACCGGTTTCGCTGTTTGTGGGCCGGGTGTCGTATGAGAAAAACATTGCCGCGTTTCTCGACCTCGACATACCCGGAACCCGGCTGGTTTGCGGCGTCGGCCCGCTGGAAGCTTCCCTCAAGGCGCGTTACCCCCACGTGCGCTGGCTGGGTGTGCTGCCGCGGGAGGAACTGGCGAAGGTTTATGCCGCTGCCGACGTGTTTGTTTTTCCGAGCAGGTCAGAGACCTTCGGCCTGGTGATGCTGGAGGCCATGGCCAGCGGAACGCCCGTCGCGGCCTACCCGGTGGATGGCCCGCTGGAAGTGCTGGGCACACAAGATGGTGCGGTGCAGGGCGGGGCCTTGCATGACGACCTGAAGCAGGCTTTCCAGGCGGCGCTGGCGGTGCCCCGGCATGAGGCGCGTGCACGGGCGCTGGCTTTCAGCTGGGCGCACGCTGCCCACTTGTTTGAGGGGCATCTGGTGGCAGCCGGGCAGGGCGCAGCAAGCCGCCCCGTGCCGGCCGATGCCCTGGCCGGATAAGGGCCCGGACATCGCTCTGTCACACGCCTGTCATTTATCCGGTCAACACTCAGACCACTGACAACAAGTCAATTTGATTACACAATCGCAAGTTACCTGCATGTCCCAAGATCCTGCCGTGTCCCCTCCGCCTGCCCCCGCACCCGCCGAACTCCGTTTTCTGGACCGGGACCACAGCATTCTTGCGTTCAACGAGCGCGTGCTGGACTGGGCCAAACGCGCCGATGTGCCGCTGCTGGAACGGCTGCGCTTTTTGTGCATTGTTTCTTCCAATCTCGACGAGTTTTTTGAAGTGCGGGCGGCATTGCACCTGACCGCTGCGCAGACCAGAGAGCACAAGGGGCTGTACACCGAATCCTCGTTTGAAGCCCTGTCCGCTGCCGCGCATGACATGGTGGCGCGCCAGTACGCCCTGTACAACGACGAACTGATGCCGCTTTTCGGGAAGCAGGGCATCCTGCTGGTTTCGCACGGGGACCGCAACGCAGCGCAAAGGCAGTGGGTCCAGTCCTACTTCGAGCGCGAAGTCAGGCCCCTGCTGATTCCGGTCGGGCTCGATCCTTCCCACCCGTTTCCGCAGGTGGCCAACAAGTCGCTGAACTTCATCGTGCGGCTCGGCGGGCGCGACGCCTTTGGGCGCGAGAACGACATCGCCATCGTCAAGGTGCCGCGGGTGTTGCCGCGCCTGATCCGCATGCCGGACAAGGTGTCGGGCAAACATACCTGTTTTGTGTCGCTGTCCAGCGTGATCCGGGCGCACCTCGGCGAGTTGTTCCCGGGCCGGGAGGTCGGGCAGTTTTCCCAGTTCCGCGTCACCCGGCATTCCGACCTGGCCGTGGACGAGGACGACGTCAAGAACCTGCGTACCGCCCTGCGGCTGGGGCTGGAGCAAAGGCATTACGGGCAGGCGGTCCGGCTGGAGGTTTCTGCCGGCTGCTCCAAACACCTGTCCGACTTTTTGCTGGGCCAGTTCAACCTGCCGGAGGCATCGCTTTACCGCGTGCATGGCCCGGTCAATCTGGTGCGCCTGACGCAGCTGGTGGATCTGGTGAATGACCCGCGCCTGCTGTTTCCGCCGCACAAGGGGTGTTACCCGACGCAGCTGGTACCCGGCGAGTCGTTTTTTGAGCGGCTCAAGCGCGGCGATGTGTCCATCCACCAGCCTTTCGAGAGTTTTGACGGGGTGCTGGACTTCCTGCGCGAGGCGGTCAACGACCCGCAGGTGCTGGCCATCCGCCAGACCATCTACCGCACCGGTACCGATTCGGAAATGATGGTCTTGCTGCGTGAAGCGGTGCGGCGCGGCAAGGAAGTCATGGTGGTGCTGGAGCTCAAGGCCCGCTTCGACGAGGAAGCCAACATCAACTGGGCCGAGATGCTGGAATCCATAGGCGCGCAGGTGGTGTATGGCGTGGTGGGCCTGAAGACGCACGCCAAGATGCTGCTGGTGACGCGGCGCGAAGGCACCCAGCTTGTTCGTTATGCCCACCTGTCCACCGGCAACTACAACCCCAAGACCGCGCGCCTGTACACCGACCTGAGTTACCTGACGGCGGATCCGGCACTGACGGCCGACATCGACAATGTGTTTGTGCACCTGGCCAGCCAGAGCAAGCTGCCCAAACTCAACCGTTTATGGCTGGCACCGTTTCAACTGCACAAGAAACTGATCGAGAAAATCGATGCATTGGGCGATGCGGCCGCGCAGGGCAAGGACAGCCGCATCGTTGCCAAAATGAACGCGCTGACCGACGAAGCCCTGATGCTGGCGCTGGTGCGGGCGGGACAGCGCGGCGTGAAAATTGACCTGGTGGTGCGCGGTGCCTGCATGCTGCCGGCGCAGGTGGCTGGTGTGACCGACAACATCCGCGTGCGGTCCATCATCGGCCGTTTTCTTGAACACTCACGCGTGTTTTACTTCCGCTGCGACGGAGAAGAAACGCTGTATCTGTCCAGCGCCGACTGGATGAACCGGAACATGCTCAGGCGGGTGGAGTTGGCCTGGTCGGTTACCGATCCGGTGCTGCGTCAGCGCATCATCGACGAATGTCTGGTGGCCTACCTTCACGACAGCCGCGACGCCTGGGACCTGCAGCCCGACGGAACTTATCTGCGGGTTGCCGCGCCGGACGATGGTGAACAGCACGGCGCGCAAGCGGCACTGATGGCCCGCTACGCCGCCGGCAGCATGGGCATGGGCGGGCAGTGATGGACCTGATTCTCTGGCGTCATGCGGAGGCCGAGGAATGGCTGCCCGGCGACGCGCAGGGCATCAGTGATCTGGAACGCTCACTCACATCGCGCGGCGAAAAACAGGCCGCACGCATGGCCGGCTGGCTGGACCGGCAGTTGCCTGAGCGCACCCGCATCCTGGTCAGCCCGGCGCGCCGCTGCGAACAGACCGCGCTGGCGCTGGGCCGCAAATACAAGATCCGCGCAGAACTCGGTCCCGATGCGCCGCCAGCCCAATTGCTGGAACTGGTGCAGTGGCCATCCAACAAGCTGCCCATCCTGGTGATCGGCCACCAGCCCACCCTGGGTCAGGTGATTTCACAATTGCTCGGCCTGCGCGAAGAAGAGTGCGCCGTCAGGAAGGGGGCGCTCTGGTGGTTGCGCCACCGCGAGCGCGAAGCACGCGCGCAGACCGTGTTGGTCACCGTGCAGTCGCCCGAGTTGCTGTAGGGCCTTCCTGTTCAGGCCGCGGGGCGGGGTTTCACCAGCGGGCCCGGCGGGTTCCAGCCGGCCGAACGCAACTCCTCCGCCATCAGCTCCGCAATCCAGCGCCGGCGTTCGTCACGCATGCGGCTGCTGATGGCAGCCACGCTGATGGCAGCATGCGCACCATTGGCCACCTCAAAACTCATGCCCACGCCGCTGACGCCTTCAGCCACCAGGTTTTCAGTCGTCGAGTAACCCTGCCGCCTCGTCTGGGCAACCAGTTTTCGCAGGTGTGCCAATGTCGGCCCGCCGTCGCCCCGGTTGCGTTTGTGCAACGCGTCGATTTCCGCTTCGGCCAGCGTGGCCAGCAAGGCGACACCCGCTGAGCCCTCGCCCATCAGGCGCATGCCGCCGACCTGGAGCACCAGCGCCTTGACCGGAAATGTGCCTTCCTCGGAGTGCAGGCAATGCGCGTAGTCGCCATTGCGCACCACAAGGAATACCGTGTCCTCGGTGCGGCGCGCGATCCGCATCATGGCTGGGCGGCAGCGCTCGAGAATCGGCGCGCGGCTCATGGCGGCAAGGCCCAGTTGCATGGCTTCCATGCCGAGGCGGTAACTCTTGTCGCTGTGTCGCTCGATCAGGCCGGTCTGAACCAGGCTGGAGAGCAGGCGGTAGGCCGTGGTTCGTTCAAGTTGCGCGCCTTCGCAGAGGGTGTGCAGGCTGGCGCCTGCCTGGTGGTGCAGCGCGACCAGTTTCAGCAGTGATACCGCCCGATGCACGGTTTGTGCGCCCTTGATTTCAGTTTCCATGACGGTTATTTGTTTGCATGTTGCACATAATTGTTCATATTGTAGACAAATTATCAATTTCCGATTGGTAGGGTTCCGGCTTTTCACGAAACTAAAAGTCCTGGAGCCGACCTCACACAACGATCTGCATATCTACAAAGAGACATCAACCATGAACTTCCGCTTCCTTCCCGCGTTCGCATTGCTTGCTGCCATGGCGGTCCCCGCTGCAGCAGACCCCTCCTACCCCAACAAGCCGGTGCGCGTCGTCGTCGGCTACACCGCCGGTGGTGCCTCCGACATCATCGGCCGGCTGATCACCCGGGAGCTCTCGTCGATGAACGGGCAGCCCTTTGTGGTGGATAACAAGCCAGGCGTGGGGGGTATGCTGGGCTTGAGCATGGTGGCCAAGGCACCTGCCGATGGCTATACGCTGGGCGTGGCTGTCAGCGGCATGCTGGTGACCGGCCCGCACCTGCAGAAGAACAAGCTGTACGACCCGCTGACCGCATTCGAGCCGATCAGCCTGGTCGCGCTGGCGCCCATGATCATGCTGGCGGCGCCCGACTTCAAGTTCAACACCGTCAGCTCGCTGGTCAAGGAAGCCAAGTCCAAACCGCCGGGTGAACTGATGTTTGCCTCGGGGGCGCAGGCTTTTGAACTGGCCATGCAGCTGTTCAATGCCCGGGCCGGCGTCAAGCTGGGCTCGGTGTCCTACCCGGGCGGCGCACAGGCTGCGCTGGATGTGATGACCGGCCGCGTGCCCATCATGGTGGACACCATCGGCGCACAGCAAGCCAACATCAAGGCCGGCAAGCTGAAAGCCGTGGCGGTGCTGGACAGCAAGCGTTCCGCGGTTCTGCCCGATGTGCCGACGGTTGCGGAAGCCGGTGTACCGGGTTACGAGGCCCTGGGGTGGACCAGCATCGTCGCGCCCAAGGGTACGCCGGAGCCCATCATCAGGAAGCTCAACGAGCAACTGCGCCAGATCATGGCCATGCCCGAGATCAAGGAAAGGCTCAGCGGCCTGGGCTTCGAGCCCACCAGCGGCACGCCGAAAGACCTGGAGCGCCTGATCCAGTCCGACTATGCCAAGTGGGGCGCGGTCGTCAAGGAAGCCGGCCTGGTCGCGCAGTAAGCCACTGTCGCCGGGTGCAGCGCAGCGCCCGGCTTCATCCCCTTTAGCTACATCCGCCGTCCTGCATGGTGCAGGGCAGGGAAGGGTGTTGCCTTCAACTCAGGAAATTGCCTCATGACCTCATCCGCCCAGACCGCCGCCGATTGGGAATCCTCCCTGACCGGCGCGCTGGAAACAGCCAACATCCCGACCCTGCTGATGGTGCTGCTGCACCTGACGGGCGACATGCGCTGGATCAGCGACCGCTACCAGTGCACCCGCATCAAGGGCCTGGACGACAACGACTCCGGCGGTTTGCCGCCAGAAGTGCAGCTTGAAGTGCGGGAAGCCGCACGAAAGGCGATCCTGGGCTGGAAAGCGGGCCAGCCGGCGGGTCTCAATGCGCCGTCCCATGAGGTGTTGGCCCGCATGATGCGTATCAGCACTGGCGAAGATGTGCCGCAAGGTTATGGGGCCATGTTGTCGGCGGGCCTGGGGCTGGACCCGGAATTTGCGCTCGACCAGCGCGAGGCGTTCAAGGCGCCCAAGGGTTTTCATGTGGTGGTCATCGGCGCCGGGGTGGCCGGCCTGTGCGCAGCGATCCGGCTGCAGGGCGCCGGCATCCCCTACACGGTGGTCGAGAAAAACGCCGAGGTCGGCGGCACCTGGTACGAGAACCGCTACCCCGGCGCCGGGGTGGACACACCCAACCACATCTACTCCTACTCCTTTGCCAAGAACGACTGGTCGCGCTACTTTGCGCTGCAGGGTGAGATCCAGGCCTACTTCGAAGGTGTGGCCGACAAGTTCAAGGTTCGCGACAACATGCGTTTCAGCACCCGAGTGGAGTCCGCCCGGTATGACGAGGCCACCGCACGCTGGACGGTTCGCATCACCGGCCCGGACGGAAAGAGCGAAGAGCTGCAGGCGAATGTGCTGATCAGCGCCGTGGGCCTGCTCAATGTGCCGCGCATGCCGGACATCAAGGGGCTGGACAGCTTCGAGGGCCCCTGTTTTCATTCATCGCGCTGGCCCGAGGGGCTGGACGTCAAGGGAAAGCGGGTGGCGGTCATTGGCAATGGCGCCAGCTCGATGCAGATCGTGCCGGCGATTGCCGATGAGGTGAAGTCGCTGACCATCTTCCAGCGCTCCAAACAATGGGCCGCACCGTTCGAGCGTTTCAAGAAGGAGGTGCCCGAGGCGATGCGCTTCATGTTGCGCGAAGTGCCGTATTACCAGGAGTGGTACCGCCAGCGCCTGGCCTGGGTGTTCAATGACCGCATCCATTCCTCGCTGCAGGTGGATCCCGAATGGCCGCATCCCGAGCGGTCCATCAACCGGCGCAACGACAAGCACCGCGAATATTTCGTCAACTACATGAAGGAAGAGCTCGGTGACCGGCAGGACCTGCTGCCCGAGGTGCTGCCCGACTACCCGCCTTTCGGCAAGCGCATGTTGATGGACAACGGCTGGTACCGCGCCGTGGCCAAGCCGCAGGTGCATCTGGTGGGCGACGGCATCCGCGAGATCACCGCCAAAGGCATCGTCACAAACACCGGTGAGCTTCATGAGTTCGATGTGATCGTGGTGGCCACCGGTTTTGACGCCATCAACCTGCTGTCGTCCTTCCAGCTGTTCGGCCGCGGCGGCCAGCCCATCCGCGAGATCTGGGACCGCCAGGGCGCCGAAGCCTATATGGGCGTGGCCACGCCGGGCTTTCCCAATTTCTTCATGCTGGCCGGCCCGAACACGGCACTGGGCCACGGTGGCAGTGTGGTGACCTTGTTGGAGACACAGGTGCGTTACGTCATGGGCCTGCTCAAGCAGGTGATGGCCGAACACGGCGACGCTTTCGAGATCGAGGTGCGCCAGGACCTGCACGACGCCTTCAACGAAAAGGTGCAGGAACTGCACGGCCGGATGATCTGGACGCACAAAGGCATGACCAACTGGTACCGCAACCAGCGCGGGCGCATTGTGGCGACCACGCCGTTTCGCAACGACGATTACTGGCACATGACGCGCAAGACCGACCTTGGCGACTTCAAGGTGCGTGAAGTTTCGCGCACCGCCGCAAGGGTTTCCGGGGTCAAAGACGAGGCACTGCAATGAGCGGTGCGCGCAAAGCCGGGCCACACATGCTCAGCGGCCTGCGTATCCTGGACCTGGGCACCATGGTCGCCGGGCCGGTAGCCTGCACTTTGTTCGCCGACTTTGGCGCCGAGGTGATCAAGGTCGAGGTGCCCAAACGCGGCGACACGGTGCGCGATCTGGGCCCCTTCGTGGAAGACCGCTGCCTCTATTGGAGTGTCGAGGCGCGCAACAAGAAGTCGGTGACCCTGGACCTGCGCCAGCCGGAAGGCAAGGCGCTGTTGTTCAGGCTGATCGCGGAGGCCGATGCGGTGGTGGAAAACTTCCGTCCCGGCACGCTGGAGAAGTGGGGCATCGGTTTTGACGAGATGAAAAAGCACAACCCCGGCCTGATCCTGCTGCGTGTCTCGGGTTTCGGGCAGACCGGTCCCTACAAGGATCGCGCGGGGTATGACCGGATCGGGCTGGCTTTCGGCGGGCTGATGGCGATCACCGGGTTTCCGGATCGGCCGCCGGTGCGCATCGGCACCTCGACGGCTGATTACCAGACCGCCATCCTGGGCGCCTTTTCGCTGATGATGGCGATTTACCACCGCGACATTCGTGGCGGCGAGGGCCAGGAAATCGACCTGTCCATGTACGAGTCGGTGATCCGTTTCACCGAGGTGCTGGTACCCGAGTACGACCGCCTGGGCGTGGTGCGGGGAAGGCGTGGCAACAAACATTTCGCGGCAGCACCCGGCGAGCATTTCCAGACCAGTGATGGGCGTTACCTGATCCTCACCATCTCGGCCGATGCGGGTTTCCATCGGCTATGCAAGGTGATGGGGCGCGACGACTGGGCGGCGGACCCGCGCTTTTCGACCCACCCGAAACGCTGGGAACACGTGGACGAACTCAATGCGGCCCTCGCCGAATGGATTCGCTCGCAGCCGGTGGACCAGCTGTGCCGCGTGCTCGACGAAGGCAAGCTGGCCTATTCCTTCATCTACAGCATTGACGACATCATGAAGGACCCGCACTATGCGGCACGGGGAAGCATTGCGACGGTGGACGAGCCCGGCATCGGCCCGGTGAAGATGGCCGGCGTTTTTCCGCGTTTCTCCGGCGTGCCCAACAAGGCCATCGAGGCGGCGCCCGACCTTGGACAGCACAACCAGGAAATCTACGGCGGGCTGCTCGGCGTGTCCCCTGAACGGATGGCGGAGCTGTCGCAGGCGGGGGTGCTCTGATGGCCAGTCGCGCGCTGGTGCTTGGCGGCGGCGGCGTGGCCGGCATCGCCTGGGCAACCGGCGTCCTGGCTGGCCTGGCCCGTGCGGGTGTGGACCTGGCGGCAGCCGATCTGTTCATCGGCACCTCCGCCGGTTCGGTGGTGGGCGCGCAACTGGCCAGCGAGGTGCCGGTGGAAGATCTGCTGGCTGCGCAACTGGCGCCGTCCCCCGATTCGCTGGAGCGCGTGCGGCCCTATTCGCAGGCTGCTGTTGATCAACAAAACCGCAAACTCATGGACAAGGTCGGCGGCGACCTGGCGGAAGCGCGCCGTCGCATCGGCGCTTTTGCGCGGCGCAGCGAAACCGTGCCGCCCGAAGCGCGCCGCGCCATCGTAGCGGCGCGTTTGCCCGGCACCGCGTGGCCCACGCGGGCCCTCAAGCTGGTTGCTGTGGATGCCGAAACCGGTGAAGGTCGTTTCTTCGACAACGCGAGCGGCGCCGATTTTGTCGATGCCGTGGCCGCCAGTTGCGCCGTTCCCGGCGCCTGGCCGGTGGTCCACATCGGTGGCCGCAGCTACATGGATGGTGGCATCCGCTCCATGACCAACGCCGACCTCGCCGCGGGTGCGACCCGCGTGCTGGTGCTGGCACCCCTGGGCTACAGCGAAGGCAATCCCGTCAGCGGCCACCTGCATGCAGAAATCAGGGCCCTGCGCCAGGAAGGCGCTGAAGCCGGTGTGGTCGTCCCGGACGGTGACGCCGTGGCTGCCATGGGAGAAAACGTGCTGGATCCCGCGCGGAGTCCGGCGTCCGCGCAGGCCGGCCTGCGCCAGGGCGCGGCGGCAGCGGCCAGCATCCGGCGCCTTTGGGCGCTTTGAACAAGGAAGACCGATGGAAGTTCAGGACAAGGTTTTTATCGTGACCGGCGGCGCGTCCGGCCTGGGTGAGGGCACGGCCCGCATGCTTGCCAGCAAGGGTGCGCAGGTGTTGATTGCCGATTTACAGGATCGTGGCGAAGAGGTTGCGCGCGAGACGGGCGGACGCTTCATGCGCTGCGATGTGACCTCCGAGGCGGATGGCCAGGCCGCCGTGGCTGCTGCGCTCGCCATGGGCCGTCTGGGTGGTTTGGTGAACTGCGCCGGCATCGCGCCCGCTGAAAAAACCGTGGGCCGCCACGGGCCGCACGCGCTGGCCCTGTTTGCGAAAGTGGTGTCGGTCAACCTCGTCGGCAGCTTCAACATGATGCGGCTGGTGGCCGATGCGCTCTCGCGCAACGAACCGGAAGCCACTGGCGAGCGTGGCGTGCTGATCTGCACCGCCTCGGTCGCCGCGTTCGACGGCCAGATCGGCCAGGCCGCCTATGCCGCATCCAAGGCCGGTGTGGCCGGCATGACGCTGCCGATTGCCCGTGACCTTGCGCGAAACGGCATCCGCGTGATGACGATTGCGCCCGGCATTTTTGGCACGCCCATGGTGTTTGGCATGCCGGCCCCTGTGCAGGAGGCGCTGGCAGCCAGCGTGCCATTTCCTTCGCGGCTCGGAACCCCCGAGGACTATGCGCGGCTGGTCCTGCACATCCTGGACAACGACATGCTCAACGGCGAGGTGATCCGCCTTGACGGTGCGATCCGCATGGCCCCGCGCTGAGCACACACGCCCACCGTTTTTTTGGTACTGACCTTTCAACCCTTACAACACGCAGGAGACAAACCATGAAAATTTCGCGCAGAACCTTCACCGGCGCCGCCCTGGCGCTGCCCTTTGCCGGCCCGGCCTTCGCGCAGGCCTGGCCCGACAACACCATCAAGGTGATGGTGCCTTTCCCGGCGGGTGGCACCACCGACATCATCGGGCGCCTGGTGGCCGACAACCTGCAGAAAGCCTTTGGCAAGCCGGTGGTGGTGGATAACCTGGCCGGCGCCACCGGCACCATCGGTTGCGCTGCGGTGGCGCGCAGCAAGCCGGACGGATACACGCTGCTGCTCGGTTCGGTGGGTACGGTGGTCACCAACCATTTCGTGTTCGAGAAGCTGCCTTTCGGCATTCATTCTTTCGACCCCATCATCACCGTGGCCGAAATCCCGAACGTGCTGATGGTGCGTCCCGACCTGGGGGTCAACAATGTGCAGGAGCTGGTGGCCATGCTCAAGGCCAAACCGGGTGCCCTCAAACACGGCAGCCCGGGCATTGCGTCCAGCTCGCATGTGTCCGCCGAAATTTTCAAACAGAAGGTCGGGGCCAGCGCCATCCATGTGCCCTACAAGGGCAGCGCACCGATGCTGGCCGACCTGATAGGCGGCACCACCGACTTCACCATCGACCAGATTTCCTCGTCGCTGAAACTCATTCAGGCTGGCCGCATCAAGGCCCTGGCAGTGACCACGCGCCGGCGTACGCCGCAGCTGCCCGACGTGCCGACCATGCTGGAGGCGGGCATTCCCGATTACGACATTGCGCCCTGGTTCAGTGTCAGCGCTCCCGCAGGCACGCCTCGTGCCGTCATCCTGCGCATCAACACGGCCTTGAACGCCATGCTGGCCGACAAGGAGGTGCTCGCGAAGATGGAAACCTACGGCGCCATCCCGGTGGGCGGTTCGCCCGAAGACCTGGGCAAGCTGATCCAGAAGGAAGAGGGCGCCATCAAGGCCTTGGCCGCGCGTGTCAACCTTAAGGGCGTCTGACGCCTTCGCACACCGGAGCAACAACAGATGGCTATCGAACAATTTTCGCCAGAACGCGTGGTGGACCGCCTGAAGATCCAGGACGTGATGGGCAAGTGGTGCCGCGCCGTGGACCGCCTCGACAAACAGGGCATGCTGGACTGCTTTTATCCCGGCACCATCGACAGCCACGGCCCCTACATCGGCCCGGTGGAAGGGCTGGTGGACTGGATTCTGCAGCGCCACAAGCCGATCCATTTCTCCAGTCATTTCGTGGGCAATCAGGTCATCGAGTTTGTCAACGAGGACCTGGCGCTGGTGGAAACCTATGTGCGCACCATTCAGCAGTATCCGCCGGAAGCCAAGGCGCAGCTGGCGCAGTTCACCGGCGGTGCGGCCGGGGGCGAAGGGGTGTGGATGGACATCTTCACCTCCTCGCGCTACCTGGACCGCTTCGAGCGCCGTGACGGTGCGTGGCGCATAGCGCGCCGCGATCTGATCCAGGACTGGAAGCAGCTCATCGAAGTCAAGGAAAAGGCACTGCAGCCGCGGCCGGACTGGATTCTCGGCCGGCGTGACGGCAGCGATGCGATGCAGCTGGCGCGCCAGGAACTCGGGCTGGTCACGCGACCCACCTGATCAAACACGAAAGGCTTTTCATGGAACAGATAGTGATTGCAGCGGCGGCACGGACGCCTTTGGGCGCCTTGCAAGGCGATTTTGCGAGCCTGGCCGCGCACGACCTCGGCGGTGTCGCCATACGCGCGGCGGTCCAACGCTCGGGCATTGCGGCAGAAAAAGTCGGTGAGGTTTTCATGGGCAACTGCCTGATGGCCGGGCAGGGGCAGGCGCCGGCGCGCCAGGCGGCGTTCAAGGGTGGCCTGCCCAAGACCGCCGGCGCCGTGACGCTGAGCAAGATGTGCGGCTCGGGCATGAAGGCGGTGATGCTGGCACACGACCTGCTCCGCGCGGGCACGCATGAAGTGATGGTGGCCGGCGGCATGGAAAGCATGACCAACGCACCGCATTTGCTGCCCAGGGGGCGCAGCGGCCTGCGCATCGGCCATGGCCAGGTGCTGGACCACATGGTGCTGGACGGCCTCGAAGACGCCTACCAGCCGGGGCGGGTCATGGGTGCCTTTGGCGAGGACTGCGCTGCGCATTTCAATTTCACGCGGGAAGCGCAGGATGCGTTTGCGACGGCCAGCGTGCAGCGCGCCCAGCAAGCTATAACCAGCGGCGCCTTTGCCGCCGAGATCGCGCCGGTGACCGTCCAGGTTCGCGGCGAGGAGCGCGTCGTCAGCATGGACGAAGGCCCGGGCAAGATCCGGCTGGACAAGCTGCCGCAGCTGAAAACCGTCTTCAAGAAGGACGGCACCATCACCGTGGCATCGAGTTCGTCGATCAACGACGGTGCCGCCGCGCTGGTTCTGACCGCACAGTCCACCGCCACCCGGCTGGGCGTGACGCCGCTCGCCCGCATCGTGGCACACGCCACCTTTGCGCAGGAGCCCGAGTGGTTTTCCACGGCGCCCATAGGTGCTGCGCGCCAGGTGTTGGCCAAGGCCGGCTGGAAGGTGGAGGACGTCGACCTGTGGGAAGTCAACGAGGCTTTTGCCGTGGTGCCGATGGCGCTCATGCATGAACTCCAGGTGCCGCACGACAAGGTCAACGTCAATGGCGGTGCCTGTGCGTTGGGCCACCCCATTGGTGCTTCGGGTGCGCGTATCCTGGTGACACTGATTTATGCCCTGAAGTCGCGCGGCCTCAAGCGTGGTGTGGCATCCATATGCCTGGCCGGTGGCGAAGCGACAGCCATGGCGATTGAACTGACCTGAGTCTGGTTGAAGGAGGGCGGCGGCTTGCGATCCCCTGCAAGCGGCCGTTCACGGACTGGCCACGATCAGCGTCCAGTCGGTTTTTTCCCAGGCCAGCACCTCTTCGCGCAGCAGATGCGCCGATTGCGGGTAGGCGGCAGCCCAGCCGCTGCGGCAAGCCAGCACAAAACGGTGGCTGTCCGCTGTGCTTGCCAGCTGCATGCCCTTGAGGTCCGGATCGCGGCGCGCGTGGCACAGGATCACGGCGAGCCGCAGGCTCAGCAACTGCCTCACAAACACCGCATCTGTGAAGTCGGCTTCGAGTTTGCGCAGCTTGCCGCGGTGGCCCAGCACCAGCAGGCTGAGCCGGTGCGTTTCGGGCAGCGCGAAGCCCGGCGCATCGGCGTTGTCCAGGATGTAGGCGCCGTGTTTGTGGTAATCGCTGTGGGCGATGTGGCTGCCGATTTCGTGCAGTTGCGCGGCCCAGTCGAGCTTGCGTTGAAAGCGCTCCAGATCCGCGGGCGGCAATTCCGGGCTGGCCTGCTGGAACAAGGTCCGGGCCGCCTTGCTGACGCGCTGGGACTGCGCCGCATCCACGGCAAATTTGCGCGCCAGTCCCTGGACCGTGGACGATCTCAGGTCGCTGGTGTTGTCTTCGCGTTCAAGCAGGTCATACAGCACGCCATGGCGCAGCGCGCCCTGCGCCACCTGCATGTGCGAGATGCCGAGCAGGTCAAAAACAGCGCGGAGCACGCTGACGCCACCGCCGATGACCGCGCGCCGGTCGTCCTTCATGCCGTCGAGCTTCAGGCGCTCGGCGTTTTGGGCCTTGAGCAGCCGGTCCAGCAGCCAGTCCAGCCCTTCGCGGGTGACCAGGCCCGCCGGCTGGCCGGCCGCGCCCAGCACGTCGGCCACAGCGCCCACCGTGCCGGAGGAACCGTAAGCGACTTCCCAGCTTTCAGCCGGGTAGAGGTTCAGCGCTTCATCGAGCACCGCCTTGGCTGCCACCTCCGCTGCCGCAAAGGCGCGCGCCGTGAACTGCCCCTCGGGAAAATATTTCATGGACCAGGCCACGCTACCGACGCGGTAGGACTCCATCACCAGGGCCTCCAGGCCCTCGCCCAGAATCATCTCGGTGGAGCGTCCGCCGATGTCCACCACCAGGCGCCGCTCCGCGGACTGCGGCAGCATGTGTGCGACACCCTGGTAGATCAGGCGTGCTTCCTCGCGGCCCGAGATCACATCAATGGGAAAACCGAGCGCCTGGTGCGCGCGGGCCAGAAAATCGTTGCGATTGCGTGCTTCGCGCAGGGTCTGGGTGGCCACGGCGCGCACTTCGCCTTTCCTGAAGCCGGCCAGGCGTTCGCCGAAACGCGCCAGGCAGTCCCAGCCGCGCTGCATGGCTTCCGGCGACAGGTTGCGGTCGCCGTCCAGGCCGTTGCCCTGGCGCACGGTTTCCTTGAGGTATTCGGTCCGGTGGATCTGGCCATGGTCGAGGCGGCCTATTTCAAGGCGAAAGCTGTTGGACCCAAGGTCCACCGCAGCGAGGCGGGTTCCGTTTTGCATGTCAGGGGAAAAGGTGAGCGGTGAGAGGGGCACAGCCAGCATAGCATTCATGTCAGAGGCCCTTGCGAGCGCTGCCGTGCGCCGCGCAGCACACGCAGTGGCAAGCGTGGGAGCCACTTGTCCAATCAGCCAGCCAGTCAGCCGATCAGCCGTCCATCGGCCGTCATCATGCTTTGGGTGACAAAGGTGTTGCTGCGCCGCTGCGGATTGAAGCGGACCAGGAACCCGCCGATATCCACCCTGGCGCGGCGCTGGAAGGCTGCCAGCACGCTCTGGCGCGTCGGCGTTCCCTCGACGTCTGCCAGCACGTCCATGGTGTAGCGCGCAGCGATGTAGCCGGCCAGGCTCAGGGCGGTGGGCGGCTCGTCGAACAGGCGCGCCA
>CAMLDT010000009.1 GCA_946479075.1 uncultured Polaromonas sp. | reverse complement strand
AACTTTCCCGACATCGATCTGCCGACCGTCACCGTGTCGGCCTCGCTGCCGGGCGCGGCGCCGGCCCAGCTGGAGACCGAGGTCGCGCGCAAGCTCGAAAACTCGATTGCCACGGTGCAGGGCCTCAAGCACATCTACACCAAGGTGCAGGACGGCGGCGTGACCGTGACGGCCGAGTTCCGCCTCGAAAAGCCGGTGCAGGAGGCCGTCGATGACGTGCGCTCGGCCGTCTCGCGCGTGCGCAGCGACCTGCCTGCCGATGTGCGCGAGCCTATCGTCAGCAAGGTGGACCTGGCGGGGCAGCCGGTGCTGGCCTTCACCATTGCCTCCAGCCGCATGGACGCCGAGGCCCTGTCCTGGTTTGTCGACAACGACATTTCCCGCAAGCTGCTCGCCGTGCGCGGCGTCGGCGCGGTCAACCGCGTCGGCGGCGTCACGCGGGAAGTGCGGGTGGCGCTCAACGCCTCGAAATTGCAGGCGCTGGGTGCCAGCGCCGCCGACATCTCGCGCCAGCTCAAACAGGTGCAAACCGAAAGCGCGGGCGGCCGCACCGACCTGGGCGGCAGCGAGCAACCGGTGCGCACGCTGGCCACCGTCAAATCGGCCGAAGAGCTGGGACGGCTGGAACTGGCGCTGAGCGACGGCCGCCGCATCCGGCTGGACCAGGTGGCCACCGTCAGCGACACCACGGCCGAGCCGCGCTCGGCGGCGCTGCTGGACGGCAAGCCGGTGGTCGGCTTTGAGGTGGCACGCAGCCGCGGCGAAAGCGAAATCACCGTCGGCAACGCGGTGCAGGCGGCACTGGCCGAGCTGAAAGCACAGCACCCCGACATTCAACTGACCGAGGCCTTCAACTTTGTGCAGCCGGTGCAGGAAGAGTACGACGGCTCCATGCACCTGCTGTACGAGGGCGCGATTCTGGCGGTGCTGGTGGTCTGGCTGTTCCTGCGCGACTGGCGCGCCACGCTGGTGTCTGCCGTGGCGCTGCCGCTGTCGGTGATCCCGGCCTTCATCGGCATGGCGCTGCTGGGCTTTTCCATCAACGTGATCACGCTGCTGGCGATGTCGCTGGTGGTCGGCATCCTGGTCGATGACGCGATTGTCGAGGTCGAAAACATCGTGCGCCATTTGCGCATGGGCAAGACGCCCTACCAGGCGGCCATGGAAGCCGCCGACGAAATCGGCCTGGCGGTGGTGGCCACCACCTTTACGCTGATTGCGGTGTTTTTGCCGACCGCCTTCATGAGCGGTGTGGCCGGCAAGTTTTTCAAGCAGTTCGGCTGGACCGCCTCGCTGGCGGTGTTTGCCTCGCTGGTGGTGGCGCGCGTGCTCACGCCCATGATGGCGGCCTACATCCTCAAGCCCATCGTCAGCAGCCACCAGGAGCCGGGCTGGATGAAGACCTACATGCGGGCCGCCACCTGGTGCCTGCAGCACCGCGTGGCCACCATGGTGGCGGCGACGGTGTTCTTTTTCGGCTCCGTGATGCTGATCCCCCTGCTGCCGACCGGCTTCATCCCGCCGGACGACAACTCGCAAACGCAGGTCTATCTGGAATTGCCGCCCGGCTCCACGCTGGCGCAAACCATGGCCTCGGCCGAGCAGGCCCGCCAGCTGGTCAGCAAGCTCGACCACGTGCGCAGCGTCTACACCACCATAGGCGGCGGCAGCGCCGGCACCGACCCGTTTGCCATGGCGGGGGCGGCCGAAACCCGCAAGGCCACGCTCACCGTGTTGCTGACGGATCGCCGCGAGCGCCCGCGCAAGCAGGGCATCGAGAACAAGATGCGCAGCGTGCTGGAAGCCTTGCCCGGCGTGCGCACCAAGGTCGGCCTGGGCGGCTCCGGCGAGAAATACGTGCTGGTGCTGACCGGACAGGATCCCGTCGCGCTGCAGGCTGCGGCGCGTGCTGTCGAAAAGGATTTGCGCACCGTCCCCGGGCTCGGCAGTGTGGCGTCCAGCGCCAGCCTGATCCGACCGGAGATCGCCGTGCGGCCCGACTTTGCCCGCGCCGCCGACCTCGGCGTGACCAGCGCAGCGATTGGCGAAACCCTGCGCATCGCGACCCTGGGTGACTACGACGTGTCGCTGCCCAAGCTCAACCTGCCCGAGCGCCAGGTGCCCATCGTGGTCAAGCTGGAGGACGAGGCGCGCCAGGACCTGAGCGTGCTGGAGCGTCTGTCGGTGCCCGGCAGCAAGGGCCCGGTGATGCTGGGCCAGGTGGCCACGCTGGAAATCGCCGGCGGCCCGGCCGTCATCGACCGCTACGACCGCTCGCGCAATGTCAACTTCGAGATCGAGCTGTCCGGCCTGCCGCTGGGTGACGTGACCAAGGCGGTGCAGGCACTTCCGGCGGTGAAGAACCTGCCGGCCGGGGTCAAGGTGGTGGAGATCGGCGACGCCGAGGTCATGGGCGAGTTGTTTGCCAGCTTTGGTCTGGCCATGCTGACCGGCGTGCTCTGCATTTACATCGTGCTGGTGCTGCTGTTCAAGGATTTCCTGCACCCGGTGACGATTTTGGCGGCATTGCCGCTGTCGCTGGGCGGCGCGTTTGTCGGCCTGCTGATCGCGCAAAAGAGTTTCTCCATGCCCTCGCTGATCGGCCTGATCATGCTGATGGGCATCGCGACCAAGAACTCCATCCTGCTGGTGGAATACGCCATCGTGGCACGCCGCGGCACCCTTCGACCCTTCGACGAGCTCAGGACAGGCCAGGCTCAGGATGATCGGGAAGTCGAGCCCGGCGATAGTGATCGCTGGCTCATTGCGCCGATGTCGCGCCGCGACGCGCTGCTCGACGCCTGCCACAAACGGGCCCGCCCCATCATCATGACCACGCTGGCCATGGGCGCCGGCATGATGCCCATCGCGCTGGGTTTTGGCGCGGCGGATTCCAGCTTCCGCTCACCGATGTCGATTGCCGTGATCGGCGGACTGATCACCTCGACCGTACTGAGCCTGCTGGTGGTGCCGGCGGTGTTTACTTACATCGACGATATGGAGCAGTGGCTGCAACGCCTGATCCGCCGGCTGCGCGGCCAGGCCGCGCCGGCCAACAAAGAGGCGGGGCCTCCCGAACGGCCTGCGCCGCACAGCCCGTGAGGCTTCAGCCAACGCGCATCAAGGCGTTTCAACTGTCCTGCCGGATCCGGTTGACCAGCGCGGTGGTGGAATAACCGTCCACAAAGGGGATGGCCAGCGCCTGGCCGCCATACGCGCGCACGACCGCGGTTTCGGCCAGGGTCTCCATGTCATAGTCGCCGCCCTTGACCAGGATGTCCGGCTTCAGTTCGGTGATCAGCGCCAGCGGCGTGTCTTCGTCAAACCAGGTCACCAGACTCACCGCTTCTAGGGCCGCCATCAGCGCGGCGCGGTCCTGCCCGTTGTTGAGCGGCCGGTCCGGCCCCTTTCCGAGGCGCCGCGCCGAGGCGTCGGTGTTCAGCGCAACCACCAGGCTGCCGCCCAGCGCACGCGCTGCGGCAAGGTAAGTGGCATGGCCGCGGTGCAACACGTCGAACACGCCGTTGGTGAACACCACGGGCCGCGGCAGGGCGGCCGCGCGCTGCACGGCCTGGGCGCGCGAGGCGATCTTGTCGAGGAAAGCGGGGGAAAGAGAAGACGAGGGGGCGGGGGATGCGGTGGGCATCACGCCACTTTAACGGAAGGCGACGGCCACCATCTCCAGCAGCAGGCCACCGTCAAGCTGCGCACCCACCACGGCGCGCTGCGGCCAGGCGGCGCTGTCAGCGCCTATCCACAGCCCCCAGGCCTGGTCCAGCGCCGGCTTGTTGGCAAAGTCGGTGATGAAGATCTGCACACTGAGCAGCGAGGCGCGTGAGCTCCCGACATGCAGCAGGTGCTGGTCCAGCATTGCCAGGGTCTGGTCCAGCTGGGCCTCGAAGCCCAGGCCGGCGTCGCTGGCATTGGCCACGGCGAACACCTGCGCGCCGCGCGCCACAACACGGCTGCGGCCCCCCGAGGTACTGGCCCAGCGGACCTCGTCCTGCATCAGGCGCCGGTAACGACCGCTGGCTTGGCTGCGATGGAGCCGGCGATTTCCCGGCTCAGTTCCTTGCGGTAACGGTTCAGTTCCTGCACCGTCTTGAAGCTCTGGTTCATCAGCAGGCTCATGTTGTGCAGGATGCGCTCGACCACCTTGCCCTCCCACACCGCATCAAAGTTGATCTGCTTGTCCAGCCAGTGTTCCAGCCACTCGGGGTTGGGCAGGCGCGACTGGATGGTGTCGCGCGGGAACAGGTCCTTGTTGACGTGCAGGTTGGTCGGGTGCAGGGCCTGCGCGGTGCGGCGGGCGCTGGCCATCAGCACACCGACCTTGGTGAAGGCGGCCTTGGCGTCGTTGCCAAAGTTGTTGATGGCGCGTTTCATGTAACGCAGGTAGGCCCCGCCATGGCGCGCCTCGTCCTGGCTGAGCTGGGTGTAGATTTGCTTGATGACTGGCTCGGTATGCCACTCGCTGGCGCGGCGGTACCAGTGGTTCAGGCGAATCTCGCCGCAAAAATGCAGCATCAGCGTCTCCAGCGCCGGGGCCGGCTCGAACTCAAAACGCACCTCGTGCAGCTCTTTTTCGGTGGGCGCGAGGTCAGGCCGGAAGCGCCGCAGGTATTCCATCAGGACCAGCGAGTGTTTCTGCTCTTCAAAAAACCAGATCGACATGAAGGCAGAAAAATCGCTGTCGTCCTTGTTGTCGCGCAGGAACATTTCGGTGGCGGGCAGGGCCGACCACTCGGTGATGGCATTCATCTTGATGGTCTGGGCCTGCTCGTCGGTGAGCTTTCCAGCATCGAAGCTGGCCCACGGGATGTCCTTGTCCATATCCCAACGCACGGATTCAAGCTGTTTGAAGAGTTCAGGGTAAAGCATGCGGTTCCTTACGAAGCGGGGGCCGAATTGATTTACGGCGATTTTAGGGGGCGAATGTGACAAATCCCGGAAAAGGGCCTTTTGCTGCCATTTCCTGCAGATTGATGGGGCTTTAGCCTTCTTTAATCGTTCTACACGGTTTTGGGCCCCCTGAACAGCGGCCAACGCCGCGCCCTGCCGGTTCAATAAAGCGAAGCAGGGGCTGAATCCGCTGGCACCGGCGCGGCGTATCTCCAGCAGCCCACCCGCAGCGGCAGGAACACAATGGCCCCGTCCCTCGTGATCACCTCCTTGAAAGCGCCCACCATGAACCGATTGTCATTGCCCCTCTGGATCGCCGCCGCCCTGCTGGCTTGCCAGGCGCTGCTGCCCGCCCAGGCAGCCACCCCGGCGGCCCCGACGCCGGCGGCGAACTGCGCGCCGCTGCTGCAGCACAGTTTCCTGCGCCTGCAGGACGAAAAGCCCCAGGCCCTGTGCCAATACAGCGGCAAGGTTCTGGTGATTGTGAATACGGCCAGTTTCTGCGGCTTCACCTCCCAATACGGGGGGCTGGAGGCGCTTTATGCCAAATACCGCGACCGCGGCCTGGTGGTGCTGGGTTTTCCGTCCAATGATTTTTCCCAGGAAACCGGCAGCAACCAGGACATTGCGGACTTTTGCGAAAACACCTTCGGCGTCAAATTTCCGATGTTTGCCAAGTCGGTGGTGACCGGCAATAAGGCCAATTCCCTTTACCGGCAACTGGCTGAAAAGACCGGCGCCGCGCCGCAATGGAATTTTCACAAATACGTGGTGTCGCGCGATGGCCGGGACATCAGCAGCTTCGGCAGCAGCGTGGACCCGGGTAGCGCGGCCTTTGTCAAAGACCTGGAAAAAAAGCTGCTGGCAAAATAATTACCAATCGGTAATAATTTGACCGATAGGTATATATTTTGTTTGTTAGAACTTTTCACTTCCTTGTCTGTCCGCCGTGTCCTCCCATTCGTTAACAAATCTTTACGTGATGCCCAAAGCATTTGTGGGGAACTGTGCGCGCCTGGACCCGCTCAGACAATCACCAGTGCAGGGCGGCTTAGGCCGCTGCACCGGTTTTATCGTTTTTTTGTTGCGAAGACTTCCAGGCCCCCGCGGTCAGGATGCAATCCCGGGGCGGTTCTCCTCCTCCTCCCTCCCTCCCTTGTTCGCACCGGGGCGCTTCGCAGCATTTTTATCTTCCGGCTGGTGAGATGGCGTCAAGCAGCCCATCCTCGCCAGCCCGCCCCCGTGTCGCCATCGTCGGCTCCGGCATCTCCGGGCTCGCCGCCGCCCACGCATTGCGCGGCCAGGCCAACATCACCCTGTTTGAAGCGGGCAGTTATTTCGGCGGCCACACCCACACGGTGGATGTCACCTTGCCCGGCGCGCACGGGCCGGTCACCCATGGCGTCGATACCGGTTTTCTGGTTTTCAACGAGCGCACCTACCCGAACCTGATTCGCCTGCTGGCCGAGCTGGGCGTGGCCACCGCCAAATCGGACATGTCGTTTTCGGTCAAGGTGCCTGGCGCATCATCCGGACGCCCTCTGGAATGGAGCGGGTCCAGCCTGAACACGGTGTTTGCGCAGCGCCGCAACCTGCTGGACTGGAAGTTTCTGCGCATGCTGCGCGACATCGTGCGCTTCAACCGCCAGTGCAGTGCGCTGGCGCAAAGCCATGCCGAGGCCGCCATGCTGCAGCCGCTCGGCGACTTTCTGGCGGAAGGCCGGTTTTCGGAGGAATTCCGCGACTGGTACTTCTTGCCCATGCTCGGTTGCATCTGGTCCTGCCCGACCGACCAGATGCTGCAGTTTCCAGTGGCCACCATGATCCGTTTCTGCCACAACCACGGCCTGATCCAGGTGAGCAACCGGCCGCAGTGGTGGACGGTTACCGGCGGTGCCAGGAACTATGTTGAAAAAATCATTGCGGGCATTGCCGACAAACGCCTGAACACCCCGGTGGAGCGCATCGACCGTGATGCCGGCCTGTTGCGCGGTGGCGTCAGCGTTATCACCCGGGGCCAGACCGAAACGTTTGACAAAGTGGTGCTGGCAGCGCACTCGGACCAGTCGCTGGCGCTGCTCGGCAACGCAGCGCCGGACGAACAAGCCGTGCTGGGCGCCATCCGCTATCAGCCGAACCGCGCCGTGCTGCACACCGATACCGCGGTGCTGCCGGCCAACAAACTGGCCTGGGCGGCGTGGAATTACGAACGGGCGGCGAACCGCGAGCGCGAATCGAGCCAGGTGTGCCTGCATTACCTGCTCAACATGTTGCAACCCTTGCCATTTGAGCAAGCGGTCGTGGTGTCGCTCAACCCGGTGCAGCCAATTCCGCAGCAACACATTCTGGGCGAGTTCGACTACGCGCACCCGGTGTTTGACGCCGCCGCCATCCGCGCGCAGCAAGCGCTGCCCGGCTTGCAGGGCCGGCAGCACAGCTATTTCTGCGGCGCCTGGACCGGCTACGGTTTCCACGAAGACGGCCTGAAGTCCGGGCTCGAAGCCGCCCGCCTGGTGCTGGGCGACTGCGCGGGGGTCGCCGCATGATCACGCCAGCAACCAGCGCCTGGACGCCAGCTTCACACGCCGGGGCCGCGGAACCGGTAAGACGGGGCGGCGCACCACACACCGCGAAAAACGTGGACATGCCGCTGCTGGGTTTCGGTCAGGTGCGCCACACCCGCCTGAAACCGGTGCGCAACGCCTTTGCCTACCCCACCTACTTTCTGATGCTGCCCTTGCGCAGCATGAAAACCGCGGGCAACGGCGCACTGGCACGCAACCGCCGGGCCGCGCTGAGCTTTTTCGACAGCGACCATGGCGATGGCCGCACCGATTGCGTGGGCTGGCTCGATGAATTGCTGCGCCGCGAAGGCATCAACGACGCCCTCGGCGAACTGTGGCTGCACACCTATCCGCGCATTTTTGGCTACACCTTCAAACCGGTGAGTTTCTGGTACTGCCACCGCATCGACGGCAGCCTGCGCGCCATCGTGGTCGAAGTCAACAACACCTTCGGCGAGCGGCACTGCTATCTGCTGGACCACCCGCACTACGGCCAGGAACTCAGTGCCGACAAGGTGTTCCATGTTTCGCCGTTCTGCCGCGTCGAAGGCCGCTACCGCTTTCGCTTCATGCGCATCCACAACGATGGCCTGCAGAAAACCGTCGCGCGCATCGACCATGACGACGCCCATGGCCCACTGCTGGAAACCAGCGTGGCCGGCACGCTGGTCGCGTTGACGCCGGACAGCCTGCGCCGCGCGCTGTGGCGCTACCCGGCCATGACTTTTGGCGTCATTGCGCGCATCCACTGGCAAGCCCTGAAGCTGTGGTGCAAGCGCGTTCCTTTTGTCAGCAAACCCAAGCCACCCGAAGGCTTTGTTACCCGATGAATACAGCCAGCAACTCCCCTTCATCGACCGCCGCACGCGCGTCTTCCGCGCTGGCCTCGATTTCGTTGCCGGGTGGCGCACCCGCTGCCGCCCGCACCGTGCTGCAACTGCTCACGCGACTGAAACACGGCACGCTGCATGTGCAGTTGCCTGACGGCTCCATGCGGCACTTCGGCTCGGGCGAGGCACCGGTGGCCAGCTTGCGCCTGCACAACTGGAATGTCTGCCGCGCCGTGCTGAAGTCGGGCGACATCGGCTTTGCCGAGAGTTTCATCGCCGGCGACTGGACCACCCACCACCTGAGCGATCTGCTGAGCGTGCTGGTGCGCAACCGCACGGAAGTCGAGGACGTGATTTACGGCACCTGGCTGGGCCGCTTCGCCTACCGCATCAAACACCTGCTCAACCGCAACAGCAAGGCCAACAGCCAGAAAAACATCCACGCGCACTACGACCTGGGCAATGCGTTCTACAGCCTCTGGCTGGATGAGACGATGAACTATTCGTCTGCGATTTTCGCCACGCCCGACACCCCGATGAAAGAAGCGCAGGACGCCAAGGTGCGCCGTGCGCTGAAACTCGCCGGCGTCCGGCCGGGGGACCGCGTGCTGGAGATCGGCTGCGGCTGGGGGGCGCTGGCCGAAATGGCCGCGACGGAGTTCGATGCGTCGCTGGTGGGCGTGACCCTCAGCACGGAGCAGCTCGCCTGGGCACAGCAGCGGATGGCGCGCATCGGCGCGGCGGCCAAAACAGATTTGCGCCTGCAGGACTACCGCGACATCGGAAAAAACGGCAGCGAAACCTTTGACGCCATCTGCTCGATAGAGATGGTCGAGGCCGTGGGCCGCGAATACTGGCCCGAGTATTTCCAGACCGTGGCGCGTCTGCTCAAACCCGGCGGCCGCGCCTGCATCCAGAGCATCGTGATCGCCGACGGCTTGTTCGAGCGCTACATCAGCTCCACCGACTTCATCCAGCAGTACGTCTTTCCCGGCGGCTGCCTGCCCTGCCCGAAGGAGTTCCGCGCCCAGGCCCGGGCCGCAGGGCTCGAAGTGATCGATGAGTTTTCGTTTGGACAGGACTATGCCCGCACCCTGAAATGGTGGCGCGAAAAGTTCATGGCCCAGGAGTCACGGGTGCTCCAGCTCGGGTTTGACAGGAGGTTTATCCGCATATGGGAGTTCTATCTGGCCTACTGCGAAGCGGCTTTTACCCAGGCCAATACCGACGTCGTGCAGTACACGCTGCGCAAGCCCTGACCGCCGCGCTGGCCGCCTTGCTGTGTGCAGCTGGCGCGGCCCTGGCGCAGCCTGCGGCTGAGGACACGCGCGCGGAACTGCAACAGCTGCTGCCGCAGGCGCAGCTGGTGGGAAAGGGCCGGCTGACCTTCTGGGGCTTTCAGGTGTACGACGCGCGGCTATGGGCCAATCCGGGTTTCCGGCCACAAGGTTTTGCCAGCGACGCGCTGGCACTGGAGCTCAGCTACCTGCGCGATTTCGACAGCCAGGCCGTGGCCGAGCGATCCATCAGCGAAATGCGCCGCGCTGCGGCGATCAGCGATGAGCAGGCCGGCAAGTGGATGGCCGCCATGACCCGCGTGCTGCCCGATGTCAAAAAGGGCGACCGCGTGATGGGGGTGCACCGGCCCGGGGTCGGCGCCGCGTTCTGGATGAACGGCAAGCCGCTGGGCGAGATCCGCGACGCGGAATTTGCGCGCCTGTTTTTTGGCATCTGGCTGGCGCCCACCACCTCGGAGCCCGGCTTGCGCACGGCGCTGCTGGCAGGAGCGGCCCCTTGAAACCTGGCGCCCGCCATCCCTTCGGCACGCGCAACGGCCTGGCCTATGGCCTGCTGGGCCTGCCGCTGGCTTTTGTGGCGCTGCCGCTGTATGTCATCTTGCCCAACCACTACGCGCGCGAATTCGGCGTACCGCTGGCCACCCTGGGGGCGGTGTTGCTGGGCGCGCGCCTGTTCGACGCGCTGATCGACCCGCTGCTGGGCCGCCTCAGCGACCGGTTGTTTGCACGTTCCCCCGGCGCCGTGCTCGGCATGGGCGCGATGGCGGCAGTGTTGCTGGCCGCCGGTTTTGCCCTGCTGTTTTTCCCCTTGGTGAACACACGGGCCGCACTGGTGGCCTGGGCCAGCGTGATGCTGATGCTGACCTACGCCGGCTACAGCGCGCTCAGCGTGTCGCATCAGTCCTGGGGCGCAATGCTGGGCGGCGACGAGCGCCAGCGCAGCCGCATCGTGGCCTGGCGTGAAGGCCTGGGCCTGATCGGCGTGGTGCTGGCTTCGGTCACGCCGGTCGCCCTGGGCTTGCCGGCGACCACGGGGCTGTTTTTTGCGGTGCTGGCGTTGGGCTGGCTGGCCTGGACACGCGCCGACCGGCCCCTGCCCCAACCCGCGCTGTATGGCGGCCGCGGGCCGTCGATCTGGCTGCCTTTCAAACAGGCGGGCTTTCGCCGCCTGCTGATGGTTTTCATGCTCAACGGCATCGCCAGTGCCGTGCCCGCCACGCTGGTGCTGTTTTTTATCCAGGACCGGCTGCAGGCGCCCCCAAGCATGGAGCCGCTGTTTCTCGGCAGTTATTTCCTGTGCGCGGCTTTGTCGATTCCGCTGTGGCTGGCCGTGGTCAAACGGGTCGGCCTGGCGCCGGCCTGGCTGCTGGGCATGGGGCTGGCGATTGCCACTTTTGGCTGGGCCACGCAGGTCGGCGCCGGGCAAACGACTGCTTTTGTGATCGTCTGCGCGCTGTCGGGCATCGCGCTGGGCACCGACCTGGCCTTGCCGGGGGCGCTGCTGGCCGGCGTGATCCAGGCCAACGGCCAGTCCGGCCGCGCCGAGGGCGCCTACTTCGGCTGGTGGAACTTTGCGATCAAGCTGAACCTGGCGCTGGCCGCCGGGCTGGCGCTGCCGGCCCTCAGCCTGTTCGGTTACGCCCCGGGCGCGCGTGATGCCCAGGCGCTCAACGCCTTGCTGGTCGCCTATTGCGTGCTCCCCTGCGTGCTCAAGCTGGCGGCCGCAGGCTGCCTGTATTTCCTGGTCATCAAACATCCTCAAGAGGTCTTGCCATGAACCGTTTTTTCTTCCGCAGCGCCGCAGCGCTGGCCCTGTGCCTTTCCTTCCTGGCCGGCTGCGCCGGCCCGCAGGTCAGCGACTACGCCGCTGAAAAGCCGGTGCTCGACATGCGCCAGTATTTCAATGGCACGCTCGATGCCTACGGCGTGTTCACCGACCGCTCAGGCAAGGTGGTCAAGCGTTTCACCGTGGTCATGACCTGCAGCTGGCAGGGCCCACCCGGTGCAGAAACCGGTGTGCTCGACGAAGCGTTCACCTACTCGGACGGGACCACCGACCGGCGCGTCTGGACGCTCAAGCGCATGCCCGACGGCACATATACCGGCACGGCCGCCGATGTGGCCGGCGTGGCATCCGGCGAGGAAAAAGGCAACACCTTCCGCTGGGGCTATACGCTCAGGCTGCCGGTGGACGGACGCGTTATTGAAGTGCAGTTCGACGACTGGATGTACCTGATGACCGACAAGGTCATGCTCAACAAGGCGGTGATGAGCAAGTTCGGCTTCAGGCTGGGCGAGGTCACGCTGTCGTTTGTCAAACGCTGAGCCCCCGGCGTTGGTTACAAGCAAAAAAGGCCTGCAGCCCCCGTCCATCAAGCGTAACCCGCTATCATTTTTATAACAGGCATCCATGTCCCACAACCCGCTCCTGAACGACTGGCACGGCAAAACCGTGTGGCTGGTTGGCGCTTCCAGTGGCATCGGCGAGGCCACCGCACACGCGCTGCATGAACGCGGGGCGCGGGTGTTTGTCTCGGCCCGCAACGCCGCCGCGCTCGACGCGTTTGCCCACAGCCATGCAGGCGCCGTTGCGCTGCCGCTCGACGTGACCGACCCCGCGGCCGTGCGGGCTGCGGCGCAGGAGGTGCTCGCCAGCGGTCCGCTGGACCTGGTGATGTATTGCGCGGGGTACTACAAAGCCATGCGCGCCAGGGACTTTGAGCTCGCGGACATGCTCAGGCACCAGCAGGTCAACTACGTTGGCGCGCTGTACCTGCTGTACGCGGTGCTGCCCGCGCTGCTCGCGCGCGGCAGCGGCCACATCAGCCTGACCGGCAGCGTCGCTGGTTACCGCGGCCTGCCCAACAGCCTGGCCTATGGGCCAACCAAGGCCGCGCTGATCAACCTGGCCGAAACGCTGTATCTCGACCTGCAGGGCAGCGGGGTCGGCGTCAGCATCGTCAACCCGGGGTTTGTCGAAACGCCGTTGACGGCGCAAAACAGTTTCAGCATGCCGGCGCTGATCACGCCGGCGCAAGCGGCGGCTGACATCCTCGCAGGCTGGGCGCGCGGCGAGTTCGAGATTCACTTCCCGAAACGTTTCACGCGCTGGATGAAAACGCTGCGCCTGCTGCCTTACGCGCTGTACTTTCCCGCCATCCGCAAATTCACCGGCCTGTGAGCCGCGCACTGCCATGACGCCCGACATCGCCCGTTTTGTTGCTTTTTTTGAGGCCATGACCCCGGCCGATGTTGCGCGCCTGGGAACGGTCTACACCCCCGACGTGTACTTCAAGGACCCGTTCAACGAGGTGAACACGCTGGCCGGGGTACAGCAGGTCTTTCGCCACATGTACGTGGCGCTGGACCGCCCGCGCTTTGTCGTGACCGGACAGATCAGCGAAGGCCGCGAGTGTTTCCTGAGCTGGAATTTCGAGTTTTACTTCCGCAAGCACCGCCCAGCAGTGCTGCAGACCGTTCTCGGCAGCTCTCACCTGAGGTTCAATGACGCGGGTTTGGTCTGCTACCACCGCGATTACTGGGATGCGGCGCAAGAGCTGTATGAAAAGCTGCCGCTGCTGGGCAGCCTGATGCGCTGGTTGCGCAAGCGCGTGAATTCATAGCCCTCACGTTCGCTCACAGCCCGTGGCCCGCGCCAGCGTCTGGCGGGGGAAAGTCTCGCTTACTCCTGTTTTAATAGCTGATCGCGCCCGTCCAGCAAGGGCTGGAGGCCGATTTGGCTTACAAAAAGCTCAGGAAGGCTGGGTGTCGATGAAGCTGGAGCGCTGGGCCAGCTTGTCGTACAAGCGGGCCAGGTTGGGGTGGGGCGTGCGCCAGTCGATCTGCGGGAAACGGAAATCCAGGTAGCCGAGCGCGCAGCCGGCTGCGATATCGGACAGGCTCAGGTGAATGCCACTGCAAAAAGGCTTGTCGCCCAGGCCGGTGCTCATGGCCCGCACGGTGTCGTCGATTTTTTTCATCTGGCGGTCAATCCAGGCCTGGCTGCGCTGCTTGTCGCTGCGGCCGGACCAGGTGGCTTCGAGGCGCGCCAGAATCGCCGCGTCCATCAGGCCATCGGCGAGGGCTTCCCAGGTCTTGACTTCGGCACGTTCGCGGCCCTGCACCGGGATCAGCTTGCCGACGGGCGACAGGGTGTCCAGGTATTCGACGATCACGCGCGAATCGAAAACGGCTTCCTCGGAGCCGTTGGCGCCTTCCATGACCAGGCAGGGGACCTTGCCCAGCGGATTGGACTCGGACATGGCGGTGCCGGCGGCCCAGACGTCTTCAATCACGAACTGGTAGTCGAGCTTTTTTTCGGCCATCACGATGCGCACCTTGCGCACATAGGGACTGCCGTGGGAACCGATGAGTTTCATAAATTTTGTGTTGTAGCGTGGGCCGAATTCCGGCGTCTTTTGCATTCTATCGAGGAAGCCCTGCACGGTTGTCATCCAACCGTGAAAGCGCCAAAACCGTCGCATTCCGGCACAACCGGCCCCCTACAATCGGGGCATGAACCCGTCCACCAGCTTCACCATCACCGCCTTGTCCCCGCTTGACGGGCGTTATGCCGCCAAACTGGCGCCCTTGCGGCCGCTGATGTCCGAACTCGGTTACATGCACCGCCGCGTCCAGGTCGAGATCGCCTGGTTCATCGCCCTGTCGGACGCCGGCTTCAAGGAGTTCAAACCGCTGACCCCCGGTGCACGGACCTACCTGCTGGGTCTGGTCAAACATTTCTCCGACACGGACGCCGCCGCCATCAAGGAGATTGAAAAAACCACCAACCACGACGTGAAGGCCGTGGAGTACTGGATCAAGTCAAAGTTCGAGGCCAGGCCCGAGCTGGAAGGCGCCAGCGAGTTCGTGCACTTTGCCTGCACCAGCGAGGACATCAACAACACCAGCCACGCGCTGCAGCTCAAGAGCAGCCGCGAACAGGTGCTGCTGCCCGCGCTTGACAAGGTCATCGCCCAGCTGCGCGAGATGGCGCACCAGTTCGCCGGCCAGCCCATGCTCAGCCGCACCCACGGCCAGACCGCCAGCCCGACCACCGTCGGCAAGGAAATTGCCAACGTGGTGGCGCGCCTGGCCGTCGCGCGCGAACGCATCGCCGGCGTGCAATTGATGGCCAAGATGAACGGCGCGGTCGGCAACTACAACGCCCACCTGTCGGCCTGGCCCGACTTCGACTGGGAAGCGCTGAGCCGGCGGGTGATCGAATCACCCGAGCCGCTGGGCCTGGGCCTGACCTTCCAGCCCTACAGCATCCAGATCGAGCCGCACGACTACATGGCCGAGCTGTTTGACGCCATCGCGCGAACCAACACCATCCTGATCGACTTCGCGCGCGATGTCTGGGGTTATGTCAGCCTGGGCTACTTCAAGCAGCGGCTCAAGGCCGGCGAGATCGGCTCCAGCACCATGCCGCACAAGGTCAACCCCATTGATTTCGAAAATGCCGAAGGCAACCTGGGCCTGGCCAATGCGCTGCTGCGCCACCTGAGCGAAAAGCTGCCGATCAGCCGCTGGCAGCGCGACCTGACCGACAGCACCGTGCTGCGCAACATGGGTGTCGCCTTTGGTTATGCCGTGCTGGCCTACAACTCGCTGAGCGTCGGCCTGGGCAAGCTGGAGCTCAACAGCGAGGCGCTGGACGCGGACCTCGACAGTTCCTGGGAAGTGCTGGCCGAACCGATCCAGACCGTGATGCGGCGTTATGGCGTGCAGGGCGCCTACGAAAAACTCAAGGAAGTCACGCGAGGCAAAACCGTGACCGCCGAGGCGCTGCACGGCCTGATCCGCTCGCTGGAGATTCCGCAGGCGGAGATCGACCGCCTGCTGGCGATGACGCCAGGCAGTTACACCGGCAAGGCCGCCGAACTGGCCAAAAGGGTCTGACCCTCCTCCGCGGGACCGGGGCGCCGAACTAGGCCGCCGGCATGCCGGCGCCACAGTTCCAGCATTGCTCAAAGCCGCCTTCCACCGTTTCCCCACAGCTGCACCGCCAGTGCCGCTGCGGCGGGTTCTGCAGGCTGCGCAGCATCACCTCGGCGCGTGGTTTCTCGTGGTCATGGGCCAGCCAGATTTCCGGCTGACATTGGTCAGGCGGCAATTCGCCGGCGACGCTGCCGAGGAAGTAACGCTGCACACTGGCCGAAAAGCCGGCCTGTTGCAGAGCATCCGCCCACAGCGCGGCAATGGCGATGTTGGGGGCGCGGGCCAATCGGAGCATGCGCCCAGTCTACTCCTGAATTGATAGCTGCTTGCGCCCGCCAGATAAGGGCTGGAGGCCAAAAAGCTTCAAATTTCAGGCGTGCCGGCAGCCGCAGGCGTGTCCTTGTCACGGTTTTCCAGCGCCCGGTCGGCATAACGCCCAAAGCGCCAGGCCGTGTCTTCCTGGGTGATGCGCCGCCAGGTGCTGCGTTTTTCGGCCGGGCTCATCTCCGGCCAGTGCTGGACTTCCTCGAAGGTGCGGCCGCAACCCTTGCACAGGTCATCGCCCTGGCTGGTCGAGCAGATCGCAATGCAGGGTGTGTCGGCGGTGGTGTCGTACCAGGCGCGCCAGGCGGCCATGGCCCGGGGGGGGAAACCCGCCTCGTCGGCCTCGTCCTCATGGTAGAAAACCATGAGCGCATACACCTCGGCCAAGGCACGCAACTCGGGCGCCAGCGTGACGCCGTCGGGCGACGGTTTTTTCTCGCGCCAGTAGTTGATGGCCGCTTCAATGTCAGTAATGTGGATGCCGGGCATAGGGGGAAAGAGGGATTCGCAAGCGCATGCGCCAACGCGCTGAAGACCGGGATGCCGGAGCGACAATTATCGGCGAGAAGCCAGGATGACGGCCGCCGTCGGGCCGCTTTGCGGGAAAGTCCTACACGGGCAGGGCTTGCCTTGGCTTGCGATCCCTCGGTAGAATACGGGCACGAAGGGGAGTAACTCCCTCGTTTTGCTGCATTACAAGATAAAACAGACCAACAGCAGAATCGCTTCAGCAAGTCGTCATTTCGAAGCTCACGCTTCCGGCTTGCTGGACATGCACAGACACTGCATGTCGAGCCAGACCTTCGATTGAAACCTGCATGGGTTTGATCGAGGCGTTCGCAGCCCTTCCGCAAGCTGCATCCACCCACAGACCCCAGGTTTCGACGAAGCCGGAAATCCGCCTGCGGATTTCCACGTTGACACTCGATTTTGGAGTCTGTGAAACATGGAACTTTTCTCTGCGCCCTGGTGGACCGCCCTGCTGGCCATCGTCCTGATTGACCTCGTGCTGGCCGGCGACAACGCCATCGTGATCGCCCTGGCCGCACGCAACCTGCCGCCCCATCTGCAGAAAAAAGCCATCGCCTGGGGGGCGGTGGGTGCCATTGCCGTGCGCTCGATCATGACCATCGGCGTGGTCTGGCTCCTCAAAATCCCGGGCCTGATGCTGGTCGGCGGCCTGGGCCTGCTCTGGATTGCCTACAAGCTGCTGGCCGACACCGGCGACAAGGAGCACACCGGCCCCGCGGCCAGCACCTTCTGGGGCGCGATGAAAACCATTGTGGTGGCCGATGCCCTGATGGGCATTGACAACGTGCTCGGTGTGGCCGGCGCCGCCCACGGCGACTTTGGCCTGGTGGTCATCGGCCTGCTGGTGAGCGTGCCCATCGTGGTTTTCGGCAGCACCGTGGTGCTCAAGCTGGTTGAACGCTTCCCCATCATCATCAACATCGGTGCCGCTGTACTGGCCCTGACAGCCGCCAAGATGATCGTCGGCGAGGCACTGCTTGACCCGATCTACGGTGGACCGGACTCGCTCGCCAGCGCCGACAACATGCACACCCTGGCCCGCTGGGTCACCTACGCCGTGGCCATTGCCGGCGTGCTGGGCGCAGGCTGGTGGGCGACCCGCCGCGCCAAGTCCAACGCCGGCGACAAATTGGTCACTGAATAAGCCGAGCAAGTGCAGGCGCTGCAAGGCGTCTGTTTTCGCAACCAGAGAGTCCGCATAGCACGTAAAACCAAGGAGAACTTTATGGACAACATGATTGTTTACATCGATGAGGCCGCGTACGCACTGAAGATGCTGACGCCCATGCTGCCATCCAGCGAGGCACGCACACCCACGCGGTGGATTGTGGTCGGTTGCGCGCCCCGCGTGACCCACCACGTGAGCAAATGGGTCACCAACAGTGCACGCCAGAGCTGGCGCGGCAAATGGGCGGAGAAGGTTTTCTCCCAGGTGGTTCCCCTGCTTCAGGGCCCGGGCGATGCCGTCATCACGCAGGTGGCCAGCGGGCCGCTGTGCGAACTCACGGACGCCCTGATGACCCAATACGGTTCAGGAAGGGTGCTGGACGCACGCCGACCCAAGCTGGGCCAGGACCTGCAGCCCGTCACGCGCCAGCAGCCGCAGGAGGTGCAGGGCGTGTGGAGTTACGCCGCTGTGGTGGCCGGCACCGGCATGCTGCTGGCCGCGGACTGAACCCCGCCAGTCACGCACCGGCCTGCCCGCAGCATTTTCTGGCCACGGCGGGCCGGTCGCGGTGCTATTCTTGCGCCATGAAACTCATCATCAAGTGGCTTTTCAGTGCGGCCGCGCTGCTGGCGGTGGCGTATCTCTATTCCGGCGTGACCGTGACCAGCTTCCCGGCGGCCCTGCTTGCAGCAGCGGTGCTGGGCGCGCTCAATACCGTGGTGCGCCCGATCCTGATCCTGCTCACACTGCCGGTGACACTGGTCACGCTCGGACTGTTCCTGTTCGTCATCAACGCGCTGATGTTCTGGGCGGCTGCCAGCCTGCTCAGCGGCCTGCACGTCACCGGGTTTGTGGCGGCGCTGATCGGCTCGCTGATCTACTCGGTGCTGCAGCTAGCGATCGAGTTTCTCCTGGAGCGCCTGTTCCCGAAGTAACTGGTCGATCTCGCGCGCACGGGTGTCGATGATCGAGCCGTCGATGTGGGCGCTGGCCCCCGAGCCGGTGTCGCGCCCGCTGCGCATCAGGTCCTGGGCGGCCCGAAACCGGTCGCGCGCCGCGCCGTAGTCAAGCTGGGCAACGCGGCTTTCCGCGTCAGAACGGATGGCCCTGAGCGTCTGGCCCTGCTGGCCCTGCGCCGTTGCCAGCAATTGCCAGGCCAGCGCGTCTTTGGGGTGAACACTGACCCAGCTTTGCAGGCGGTCTGAAACAGCCTGCGGCCGCCCGGCCCCCAGATCCGCCTGCGACTGCAGCAAAATTGCCGCGCGGCTGTGTGTGTCGGCAAGTGTTGCGGCCTGCGCCGCGCGACCCGCTGCGATGTCCAGCTCCAGCGACAGCATGTCCACCACCGGGGCCATGGCGGCATGGGCGGCGGCCGCTGCTTTCAGCCTGTCGGCCAGTTCGCGCGCCCGGCCGTGCTCACGCAGTTGCGCGGCGGCCAGTGCGCCCGCATATAGGGCGCCTGCCTGGCGCGCGGTCAGGGACGCCGTTGCCGACGAGGGAACCCGCTGCGCCTCGTCCAGCAGTTGACGCAGGGCCTCCACACTGGCATCACCCAGAAAGCGGGCCCGCCCGGCCATCATGGCGTGAACCATGCGGGCCTCGCTGGCTGAGGCAGAAACGGCGGGGGCCGCCGGACCTTCCAGTTGCAAGCGGCTTTTGGCCTCGCCAATACGCTCGGTGGTCAGCGGATGGCTGCGCAGATAGGGGTAGGAGCCGTTGTCGTTGAGCCGGGAAGCTTGTTGCAGCTTGTCGAACATGGAGGCGAAGCCCCGCCTGTCGTAGCCGGCGTCGGCCATCACACCAAAGCCGATGCGGTCCGCCTCGCGCTCCATGTCGCGCGAGAAATTGAGCTGGTTTTGTACCGCCAGCGCCTGCCCGCCGGCAATCGCCGCGTTGGCGGCATCCGGATTCTTGCTGGCCGCCATCATGCCCAGAATCATGGCCGCCAGCAGCCAGGGCATTTGCTGGCTCTGCTTGCTCATCAGGCGCGAGATATGGCGCTGGGTTACGTGGCTCAATTCGTGCGCCAGCACCGAGGCCAGTTCATCCCGGCTTTCCACCACGCTGATCAGCCCCAGGTGCACACCCAGATAACCCCCGGGCAAGGCAAACGCGTTCACCGTCCGGTTGCGGATCAGCATGACGTCCCACGCGAAGCGCTCTTCGAGCTCGACACTCATTTCCCCACGCGCACGCGCGGCCGTCATCAGTGGTTGCCAGATGCCCTGCAGGTAGTCGCCAAGCACCGGGTCATCCAGGTAATCCGGATCACGGTAAATGCTGCTGGCAACGCGGTCCCCCAAGCGCCTTTCGGCGCTGACCGAAAGCTCGGAAGTATCGCCAAGCGCAGGCAGGGACCCGCTGGGACGAACCGGTGCCTGCGCCTGGGAAAGCCCGGTGGACGCTATTAAAAATATAGCTGCCAGCGCAATCCTGGCGTGGGCGGAAGGCATTTTTGATGCCCAAACCTTAAAAGGAGTCGATGGGAACAAAGGCGATCACCTCGGTGGTGTTGAGATCGAGCAAGGCTGTCCAGTACTTGTCGCGCCCCGCCATGGGAAGATAGCCCAGTGACGCAGCAGAAAGGCCGGCACCTGCGCTCGATTTCAGCGCAGCGTTGATGGCTTTGGTCTGCGCGGGAAAGCGGGCTTTCAGGTTGTCCAGCGGTTTCGCCGCGGCGATGATCTGTGACTTGCCTTGGGCGTACTCCTGCCAAAGTGCCGGGCGCGCCCCCAAAGGCAGGCCACTCAAGGCGGCCAGAGTCATGTCGATCTTTTCCTTGCCCGGCTGCAACGGCCGCATCGACAGCAGGGTTGGACCGGTCCATGGCAGGCGCTGCAATCCGGGCGGGGCCTGAGTCAGCTCATCGTCAGGCACCTCGATGGCATGCACGACGCGAAACCGGTCCAGCTCGAAGACAAGATGCACGGGCCGGGCTACAGAAACGGTCCACAGCCCGTACACAAGCGCTGTGATTTGCAGCACGCCTATGACAGTCAAATCGCGGCGCAATTCCCGGGCAGGTTTCCTGCGATTGAAAATGGTCAGCGTCAACAGCGGGCCCATGACCACGTCCACTGAAATCACGATAAAGAACAGCTCGCGCCCGCCGGATATTTCCCGGTAGGGGTAGGGGTACCAGAGACCGAACACCAGCCCTGCTGCGGCCGCAGCCAACACCAGACTGATCGTCAAATGAACACCTGCTGCGTAGAAGCGGCTTTTTATCGGACTTGACATGGACAGGGTCATGGCAGACATGCTCTTATGATGAAGGATGCTTGTAAAGGTTTCGTAACAGTATGACCACGACGTCCCCTCTCACACATTTCGACGCCCAGGGCCAAGCCCATATGGTGAATGTAGCCGCCAAAACTGCCACGCACCGGGTCGCCGTTGCGCAAGGCCTGATTGTCATGAATGCTGCCACCCTGGCCATCATCCTCGAAGGAACCGCAAAAAAAGGGGATGTGCTGGGCATTGCGCGGATCGCCGGCATCATGGCTGCCAAAAGAACCAGCGAGCTGATTCCCTTGTGCCACCCCCTGGCCTTGACACATGTGGCGCTTGAGTTCACACCCGATGCCGCCAGTGCCAGCATTCGTTGCCTGGCCACGGTTGAAACCGTTGGGCCGACGGGGGTCGAAATGGAGGCCTTGACCGCCGTGCAGGTCGCGCTGCTCACCATCTATGACATGTGCAAGGCGGTGGACCGTGCCATGGTGATCAGCGATGTCAAGCTTCTCGAAAAACATGGCGGCAAATCGGGAAGTTTCGTCGTGGGCAGCTGAGCGTGCGGCCCTCAGTTTGTGGCGGTGTCGGTGATGCCAAGGGCAGCACGCCATTTCGCGTGGTTTTGTGGAAAGGCCGCGCGATAACGCGCCAGATGCAGTAGCGCTTGATCGTCCCGCCGCAACATGACGGCACTTTCTATCACCTTTTCGATCACCCTCGGTTCGGGCGAAAAATGCAAAAGCTGGCTGCTCTGATCGTACATTTGCAGCGCATTGGCAGGCGTCAGCGGGGTGAGGCTCAGCGCCGCAAATTCCGCCTGCCTTCGAAACAGGCGTGTGGCGCTGATTTTTTCGAGGGTGTTCTCGCGGTAGGCAGGATCGCGTTGCGCAGGCGGAAGATAGATTTGACTGACGCGATGGTAGTCCCAAGCCGCATACACCACGGCCGCAAGTGTGAAAGCGCCTGCGACGGCAGCAAGCGGCCTGGCAACACCTGCCCTCCTTTGATGCGATCGCGCGACCTCCATCCTGTCATCAGTACGGTTCCGGGTGATCCAGAGCAGGTAGACGGAAAGGCCGACAGCCATCTGAAACGGTCCGTACCACAGCGGATACTCCAGAAGGCTGTGCAATCCGATGAGCGCCAGTACAGCCCAAGCCATCTGGCGCGCAGGATCGGTTTCCCGCCAAGGCCGGGCATGCCACACCAACCAGGCCAAGACAGTGCATATCATCGCGGCGAACGGGACGCCCAGCTCCACCGCCAGGTGCAGAGGCAGGTTGTGCGCATTGTCCAGAATGTCGCAAAACCGCTCGCCCGGGTACAGAGTCATGTAGTGCGCATAATCGAGCTCACCCCAGCCCCAGCCGAACCACGGCTTTTGCCCGATCAGGGTAATTACGTTGGACCACAACGCAAGACGACTCGCGCAGCCTGGGGCCTCCTCGAAACGCGCAGCGAGTCCGCTTGCGTGAGTCCCCGTCAACACCGCCAGCAGCCACGGCAGAATCAGCGCCCAGAACAGATACGCGGAGAAGGCAAACAGCGCCCGGCGGGTGGGCCCGCTCAGTTTCCACCCGGAATAAACAAGCGCGACCAGCAACACCGCCAGCCACTCCAATGTGCCGGTCCGCGAACTTGATGCGGCGTTGCCCAGCGCCAGAAGGATCAACAGCAACGGCAGGTACTTGACAGCGCCTTTCCCTTGATGCCAGATCAGAGCCACAAGACCGATACCCATCAGGCTTGCAAATTGATTGCGCTGGCGAAGGTTGCCAAAAGCCTCTGCGGGGCGTGTCTGGTTTAGCCAGGGAACAAAAAACTCACTGAAGCCGAAATATTGCACAGCCCCCATTGCCGCGCTAAGGACGGCAGCAACGATCCACCCGCGACGCATCGCGTCCGCGCTGAGGACAAAAGGAGCCCATGCAAAAAGCATCAGCAGTGCGCCAGCGCAAAAGGCCGTGGTCAACGACGGCCACACCGCCGGGGAAGGATGACCTGCAAATGGCATCACCCAAGGCGCAATCAGGACAGCCGTCGCCAGCCCTTGCGCCAGTCGTCGAATATGCGCGTTCGCGGGCAACGGCTTCAAGCCGGGAAGGGAGCCGATGAAGGGCGCTGGATCAGAGGCGGGCGGCGACATGGGTACAGGATCTCTTGAGCTATATTTGACCATGGCTGAAATGGACGAACGCTACCTGAATGTCAATCGCTTCGGCGTCTTGAGCATCCCCGTCCCTTTGTGGCTTGCGATGGCGTTTCTGGGACGTCACTGGGTTCTTCTCATCATCACCCTCGCTTCGCGCAGATCGCCTGATGCCGTTCAGCTGGCCAGCAACAGTCTCTCCGCCGCTGTGCTGCTTCTCGAAGCGCCCGTACTCTTCCTGGCGTACGCCGGCTTTTCCCGGCACCCATCTGCTGGTGCGATCTTGAGGTTTGTCTGGCGCCATGGACGCGAAATTCTGGCTGCGACAGCCCTTATCAACCTGGGGCTGCTGGGGTGGTTTTTATGGCACGCCGACGTGTGGCGGCGGCCTGAGCTCTTGTTGGCAAGCTGCGGCCTGCTCGATTTCGCCATCGTTTACGGAATCTACACGTCTGCGTATATCAAACAGGTTTTCATGGAATTTCCTGCGCCTATTGAATCAGGGGGAAAGCCTTCATGATCCGCGTTTTCATCGGCTTTGACCCTCGGGAGACGGTGGCTTGGCATGTATTGACCCACAGCATCCTTGCACGCTCGTCGCAGCCGGTGAGCTTCATCCCGCTGGCATTGAACAACCTGAAAGAATTGATGTGGCGAACGCGGGATCCGCTTCAGTCAACTGATTTTTCATTCTCCCGTTTTCTCACCCCGCATCTGAGCAATTATGAAGGCTGGTCGCTTTTCATGGATTGCGATATGCTGGTACAAGACGACATTGCAAAATTGTGGGCGCTGCGCGACGAACGTTACGCAGTAATGTGTGTCAAACACAACCATGTTCCCTTGGAGTCCTCCAAATTTCACAATGAAAAGCAGACCGCCTACGGCAAGAAAAACTGGTCAAGCGTGATGCTCTTCAACAATGCAAAGTGCCGGGCACTCTCACCGGAATTCGTCAATGGCGCCAGCGGTCTCGAACTGCATCAATTCAAATGGCTGCATGATGACGGCTTGATCGGTGAGTTGCCAGCCAGCTGGAACCATCTTGTCGGCTACGACAAGCAACGCGCGGACGTCGCCAATGTGCATTACACCAGCGGCGGCCCGTATTTCAACGAGTTCACGACTTGTGACTATTCCAACCCGTGGTTCGAGGAAAAGCAGCACATGCTGCGCGCTGATCAGCGAAACTGAATCCACTTATCGAGGATATCTTCAGCAAAGGCCGGCGCCGGGAGCGGCCAACGGCATGCGATGCACTCATCCATTGTTTGCAGTAGCTACTTGTTTGGCTTAGCAACGATTAAACCATGCTAGCAATACAGGAGAGCAATTCAGGCTCACAGTGTTTCTTTGTCAGCGCTTGCGGCTGATGTGAACAATCACTGCTTCGGTCGCAAAATCAACAAACTCTTTGGTATATCCAAGTTCCGCGAGCGCCCATCGGAAATGGTTTCCTAAACGCGCCTTCCCAAACCAACCCAACCTTTTGGCTTGATAGAAGACTACAGCCTTCGCACAGGCATCTTCGGTGATTCGTGCCAGACGATTAACGGAGGGGCGTTTTCCAAGCTGGCTGTCCAAGGCTGGAGGATAGCGTTTAGCAAGCTGAGCTGCCAAGTCAACGGCAAATTTTTCTATCTCTGAGTTTCGCGCACCGTGAAATAAGGTGAACATCAATATTCCGAAGTTGCGAAAGGACCCCAGAAGGGGCCTTTCAGCGGTATTTGTTAGCCGCGGCAGGATGCTGGTGCGTACTTGGCAATAGACGTGTTGCAAGTCCAGTCAACCGTTTGACCCGTCCATGTAGGAGTCAATGTCAGATTAAAGGATGTTGTTCCAATCGCGTCCTTGGATGTCACCGCGATGGTTCCCGAGGTATCGACTGAACCCGTAGAAACAAACTTCGAGGAAGATATCTGGATTGCGCTTGCGATGGTGGCGCCAATCGCCATCGTATTGGCAAGTTGCGCAGCTTCAGTCACTGCGGTACGGGCACCCGATGCTGCCAGCATCATCTCGGAAGCGCGGGCGCGAATGGTGTAGTCCTGGTACGCAGGCAGGGCTACCGCAGCCAGAATACCGATAATCGCCACGACGATCATCAGCTCGATCAGGGTAAAACCCTTTTGAATTGACTTCATAAAAAACTCCTTGCAGGTTAAGTGCGCGGCTGAACATACATCTGCGCGATAACCGTATCAGCAAATCCTGTGCCATCAGAAAACAGCGCCGCACGCTTTGCAAGTAGCTGTTTCATACGACTATTTCAGAAATTTCAGACATTTTTTGCCCAGACTGGCCAAAAAATGTCACTAGTTGCTCGCTTGCCTGACGGACAACGACGGTCCAGTCGCTAAATTCAGACTGCCGCAGCACCGTCACGTTGGCGTACCAGGGCATGCGGGGGGTCGACAGACCATAGCGCCACTCCGGAACATGAGGTGCGAGTACCAGGACCTTTTTACCCAAGGCGCCGGCATAGTGAACCGTGGTGTTGCACACCGTCACCACAATATCCAGGGCATCGATCAGTGCGGCAAATTCATCCAGATCGGAAATTCCTTCGGGCCAATGGGTCAGCGTGAGGTTTGCATCCGTTGCTGTCTTCAGATCTTCGTCGACGGAGCCGTATTGCAGGCTGATCCACGTGGCGTCGAGCGCACTTGCCAAGGGGGCAAGGTCGACGGGAGACATGGACCGCAGGATACGCCGCGTCGCTTGCAGCCCGCCCCGCCAAGACACGCCGATCCACGGGCGGGGACCAGTGGCTTCCAGTTTGCGCCGCCAGTAGACCACCCGTTCCGCGTCGGCTTTCAGATAAGGGGTCCCGGGGAACTTGTCCACGCCTTTCCGGAAATACCGCGGCAAATCGCCAAGCGGTACGAAGTAGTCCACATTGCCCAGGGTTTTGGCCCATTCCATGCCTTTGTCCTGCCGGGTATGCACGACCTCAAGCTGGGGGAAGGAGCGAGCGAGCGTTGGAGCCACCCTTCCGATAGCCTCCAGAACCACACGCCCAGGGCGCAGCGCCAGCAAATCAGACAGGCAGGACGCGAACATGACCTGATCACCCAATCCCTGCTCGGTCAGGATTACGATGCACTTGCCAACGAGATCCTGCCCCTGCCATTTGGTAAATGGCAGCACCCGATACTGCCGCGAATAAGCGAGGCCGCGGTACGAATAGTCATCCCAACCCTGATCAAAATTTCCGAGCAGCAGATTTATCTGGGCTCTCTGCAAGTGCAGGTTGGCGTCACGCGGCTGGACAGCCAACGCCTCATCCAGCAAGGCAAGGGCTGCGTCGAAATGCCCCGTATAAGCCTGAGCGACCGCGTAGGAGGTCAGAAACAGGTTTTTCCTCTGAGGCTCTTTTTGAAGGAGATCGTCAAACAGCTTGATAGCTTCGTCGTAGTGGCAAGCGGTGACTAGGTTGGAGGCGAGTTGGGCCTGATGCATAAAGTCTGGATCAAGCTCAAACACTAGTCGCCTAACTTCTAGGGCTTCGGAATGTTTTTCCTGGTTGTTCAGTGCTCGAGCCAGATTGTTGAGCATCTCTGCGTTTTCATACCCAACTTCTCTGGCTCGGTTTAGGTATTGGATAGCCTCAATGTTCTCATTGGACTCCATCAGCGCAGTGCCCAGTGCAGCGAGGGCCTGTCCGTCTTGGGGGTGACCGACCAAATAAGCCCGCAATGCGTCCATGCCACTCCTGAAATCCCCTAATTTTCGATAAAGACTATTCAGCTCACAAACGGGTCCGGGAATATCTGGCCATTCAAGACAAATTTCCTCAGCCCTGGCGAGGGCCGCATCCTGGCGGCCGGCCTTCCTCAAGGCATGGACTTCCGTCCAAAGAATTTCCCAAGCAGCCCGCTCTTTCTCTACCAATGCTTTGTCGACGTTACCTGCAACAAGTTCGGGACGAGCGACAAATCCGAGGCCGACTGTCTTCATTTCATCCTCCAGCCGCATCATGTTCTCAAGGGCAGACTGAAAAGCCGGATCCAGCTTTAATGCTTTGGAGAAGCAGGCATGTGCTTCACCCGGCTCTTCCTTGGCCAGTAATACCAGACCCAAATTGTTCCAGGAAGCCTTGTCCCTATCGTTCAGTCGCACCGCCTGTCCAAGCGGTATCTCGGCATCCTTAAAATTTCCCATTTTTACTTGGCACAAGCCGAGTTGCGCGACATAGCGGGCATCATTGGGATTGCTGTTCTTGGAGAATTGCGCATGTTCAAGGGCGGCATCTGTCTGGGCTTGCTCCAGCAAAAGCAGCGACAGTCCGTAATGCGCATCCGCGAACCCTGGCGCGTCCCTGAGTACCTCGCGATAACCGGTTTCTGCCTCGGCATCCCTGTTCTGACGGAAAGCTATCTCCGCTATCACACAGCGCCGGACAAGATCGCGATGAGGGATCGCCTCATAAAGTTGCTCGGCTGCCTCGCGCGCTTTCTCCAACTCGCCGGTAACGATCAAAGTACGAACCTCCTCTACCGTCCAGAAGCGTTTGCCAGAGGTAAAAAGCGCGGATACGAGTTTTTTTAACATGTGAGATGTCTGCGATCAATAACAATACCGCGGGCAAACGGGCAAAAAGAAAGCGCTGGCCATTGCTTTGAGCAGCGAGTTCGGCTATTTAATACAAACGGACCGGACCATCTTTATATCCGTCAGCCCCATCAGCACCTTCTCCATCCCATCCATTTTCAGGGTTCGCATGCCACTGTTGACCGCAGCGGCAAAAAGCTCGGCGACGCGCGCCCGTTCCTGAATGAGCTTTTTTGCCGCATCATCGGCAATCATCAACTCGTGCAAGCCAATACGGCCTTTGTAGCCGGTCTGGTTGCATTTATCGCAACCCACCGCGCGATAAAGGGTCAGCTGGCCGTCCTTGCCGTAACGCTCCGTCCAGTCGTCAAGCAAGGCTTGAGCTTCGCCGCCAGGATCGGTTTTCCAGGCTTGCGTGTTACGGAGCTCTTCGGAGTACTCCTTGATGAAATCCTTGAATTCCTGAGCGCCGGGCTGATAGGCCTCTTTGCAATCGCACAATTTTTTGGCCAGCCGCTGCGCGAGAATTCCCAGCAGAGCATCCGCAAAGTTGAAAGGGTCCATACCCATGTCCAGCAAGCGTGTGATCGACTCCGGCGCCGAATTGGTGTGCAGCGTCGAGAAGACCATGTGGCCGGTGAGCGACGCCTCCACCCCCATGGAGACCGTTTCTTTGTCGCGCGATTCGCCAACCATGATGATGTCAGGATCCGCACGCAAAAACGCCCGCATCACCAGCGCAAAATCGATACCGGCCTTCTTGTTGATCTGAACCTGGCGCAGGCCTTTTTGCGTGATTTCCACTGGGTCCTCCGCGGTCCAGATTTTGGTGTCCGGCGTATTGAGGAACTTCAGGATGGAATGCAGGGTGGTGGTTTTTCCCGAGCCGGTGGGACCGCACACGTAAAACAGGCCGTAAGGCTTGGACACGGTTTTTTCCAGGCGCTCCCTGTTGTGGTCGGTCAGGCCGAGTTTTTCCAGCGGAATGGGCTCCCCGGCCGCCAGTATCCGCATGACCACATCTTCCACACCACCCGCTGAGGGGATGGTGGCAACGCGCAATTCGATATCGAGTGGTCCGTATTTCTTGAATTTGATCTTGCCGTCCTGCGGCTTGCGTTTTTCCGAAATGTCCAGATCACACATGATCTTGAGGCGAGTCACCATGGCCTGCCTGAACTGCGCCGGAACCTCGATGTAGGGCAGCAAGGTGCCATCAATCCGAAACCGGATGCCGGTCTTTGCCTTGCCCGGCATCGGTTCAATATGAATGTCCGAAGCCTTCTGCTTGTAGGCGTCGATGATGACCTTGTTGACAAACTTGACCAGTTCATTGTCAGCGGCAGCAGACTCAAGCGCTGAATCGTCGCCAGCATCATTTTCAAGCGGCGAGTCCATGTCCGCCAGCAACTGGTCGATGGACCCACCTTCATTACCTGCGCCAAACAGCTGGCCCAAAGTCTCATCAAACTCGGTTTGCGTGGTAACACAATAGGAAAATTTGCCTAACTTCGGAAAAACCTGGGGAACCACCCGGGCGCCCCGCACCGCCTCGGGATCCACACACATGATGACCAGGCCATCCGGGGTTTCCTCAAGCGGCATCCAGCCTTGCTGCTCGACAAAATGGCGCTTGAGCAAGCCATGCAGCATCTCGGAGCGGATGCGTCCGGGATTGAATGTTTCATAGGGCACGCCGAAGAACTTGGCCAATGACGCGCCGATTTGCGCCGGACGAATCCGGTAGTCGGCCATCAGCAGATGCTCGACCGACTGCATTTCGTCGCGCGCTTTTTGCACACACTGGAGCAACTCGTCCTGGGACAACACGCCATCGGCAACCAGCCCGTCATACTTGGTCGCCCTGCGCCGCTGTCCGTCCTCGACCTTCTGCATGCGCTGGCGAATGGCGATACCCAGCGTTTTGCACAACTGCTGCGCGCCATCCTCCTCAAGCCGGGCAAATGGCTGATCACTGCGGTTGTTGATGACCTGGAGAACACCGTACAGGGTGTTGCCATCCATCACAGGCGCGACCAGCATCTGCTTGGTGCGGTAACCGGACCGTTTGTCCACCTCCTGAAGAAAACTCAATGCCGGATGAATTTTCTTCAGCGCCGCATCGTCATACACATCGGCAATGTTCACCATGGTTTTCGACATCGCCACATAGCCAGCCACGCTTTGCGCGCTGATGGGCAGCTTGAGGTCACGGCTCGTGTTCAAGCCGGTTTTGACCTTGGAAATGATGGATGTTCGGTCTTCATTGACTGCATAGAGGGTCAGACGATCTGCATTGAACAGCTTGCAGATGTCGTTGCTGGCCTCCAGCATGATCTGGTCGATGTTTTCGGTCTCATGAATCCGATTGGTCACCAGTTGCAGCTGGCGGAAATAGAGTGCTTCAAACGTGACTCCCCGCTCCTGGGGCGGCAGCATTTGGGAGTCGAAAAATTCGTCCTCGGGATCACGTTGCAGTACGGCACTCATAGTTCAAACTCCTGACCGGCCCGCAACCAGCGGATGTCATGGGTAACGTTGGGACCAAACGGCGCCGTCTGATCGAAGCGCTGTATCTCGGCCATGATCAGGTCGGTTTCTGCCGGCTTGGTGTGGGTGATGTAAATGGGATAGCTTTTGCCCTTGTCGATGCAGTCGAGCTCGCCGGCCAGCGCATGCGGCGATAAATGCAAACTGCGAACGGCCAGGTCGCGCTCCCTGTTGCTGAAAGCGGTCTCAATCACGAGCATCGCCACGTTGAGCTGGTTGATCCGGGCCCAGAGCGCCGGATTACGTTCGGTATCCCCCGTAAAAACCCAGCAACCTGAGCCGGCAGCAACGGCATAACCGACCGCCGGCACAGTGTGCACCGCCGGCAACACCTCCACCAGCTTGCCTGCTACCAAAAGGGTCTGGCCGGTGACCAGCGGGTGGAAGCTGATAAACGGGGCCGCCACTGTCGGAATGCGCGAAAAATCTGGCCAGATCGTATTGTTGAAAATATGCGCCCGCAGCGCGTCGATTGTTCCCTGGAGCGCGTGAATTTGTATCGGGCTGGTCCTTTGCGCCGCAACAGCGTCGACCATCAGCGGAAGGGCTGCCACGTGATCAAGATGGGAGTGCGTGAGAAGGACATGGTCAATACCGCGCATTTCGTCCAGCGTGAGATCGCCAACGCCAGTGCCGGCATCGACCAGCACATCGTGATCGAGTAGAAACGAAGTCGTGCGGCAGTCCCTGGCAATGGCTCCTGAGCACCCGAGTACGCGTACTTTCATGGTTTTTGCTTGAGGCTTCGGCTGGCTGCGGTTACTTGGTTTCGAAGTTTGTAGCGCCATCCCACTCCGGGTCAAAGGGCAGCAGTCTCATGGAGGCTACACGCTCGGCATAGAGGCGGTAAAGGTACTTTTGCGCATTCATGCGCTGTAAGTTGAGCAAATGTACATCGCAGTCGTCCCATGCCTGCTCACGATAGGCCTTGAGGGCCCATCCCCATTCTTTCAATTCGCTGGCCGCCCCGCTGCCCAGGTCACTCAAGGGGGCAACCGGGGAGTAGATGGCTACAGCCTGATCCTTGCCTTTCACCCGAACGCGGTCAAGTTCCTGCCATGCAAAGCCCGGTGCAAGTTTGCGAGTCGATTCGCTGACAACCGTATCCACGCCGTAGGTTTTGGACAGCCCCTCCAGCCGCGAACCGAGATTGACGGCATCACCAATCACCGTGTAACTGCGCCGGATGTGGGATCCCATGTCACCGACACACATGCTTCCAGTGTTCAGGCCGATGCCGATGCCGATCTCCGGCAAACCTTTGGCACGGTGCTCTTCATTAAGCTGGCGCACGGCCTGAACCATCTGCAGAGCGGTTTTGACCGCAAGATCCGCGTGCTCCGGCGTTTCTACCGGCGCCCCCCAGAAGGCCATCACACAATCACCCATGTACTTGTCGATGGTTCCCCGATTGCTGCGGATCAGATCGGTCAGACGGCTGAACACACTGTTGAGCAACGCCTGCAACTCGGTGGGCTCCATGGTTTCGGACATGCGGGTAAAACCACGCATGTCGCAAAACATCACGGTCAACTCCTTGGCCGACGCCTTCATGCTGTAACTGTCCGGATCCTTGACCATTTCGTCCACCAGTTCGGGTGGAACGTAGGTGCCAAAAAGGTTCGCCAGTTCGCGTTTGGAGCGGCTCTCCACAAAATAGCCGTAACTCATGTTGAGGGCAAAAGCGGTCGCCGTCATGACCAGGGCTGTGGCCAGGGGCAGTACCAGCCCATGGGCGGCGTAGAGCCAGAAATTGAGCCCAATCACCACGGTCAACACACCCAGACTGGCCGCTACGGCCTTCGGGGCAGACAGCACAGGCAAGGCAAACGCCAGAGTCAAACCTGCCAGCACAAGAATCAGGATGTCATAACCAAGCGCATAGTCCGGTTTGACAAAAATCTTGCCGTCCAGAAAGCCCGAAATCACGTTGGCGTGGGTTTCAACACCGGGATATGTCTCGCCCACAGGCGTAACCCTCAGGTCAAGCAATCCCGGTGCAGTGGTTCCAAGCAGCACGATCCGGTCCTTGAGCTGGCCCGGCGAAACCTTTCTGGCCAAGACATCCGACGCCGAGATGTACCTGAAGGAACCGCCACCGGCACCGCCCGGTCCCCGGAAAGGCACCAGCGTGGCCACCCGGTCATCCACCGGAATGGCCAAAGTTTTGCCATCCTGCCTGAGCAGGATGCTCTCGAGTCCCTGGTAGTTTCGGGCCAGGAATTTTTCCTGGGGAAAGCCAGGCTCGACGGTGGGCAAGCCTGCCAGCGTGCGAAACATGGACAGCGCCAGCGACTCGTAATATTTGCCCTTGTACTCAGCGAGCAGCGGAATGGACCGCACAACCCCATCCCCTTCGGTAATGGAATTGAAAAATCCCGCCATGGGGGCCGCCTTGGCCAGGGTGTCAATGTTGGCCCCATACCCATTCCAGCTGGTGGCCCGGATGGGACGGCCATTCATCGCGTCCTGACTCATCACCGGTGGGGGCAAGGTGCCATTGGCTCGCCCGTCTCTGTCGCTGGTAAAGTAGTAGCCCAGAACGACGGGCCGGTTCGAGATCGACTTTGCAAACACAGCGTCGTAGTCGAGATCGCCCTGAATCTGACCCAGCCTTTCAGCAAAGCCGGGTTGGTCCTTCATTTCGTTGTTCGCAAGTTGCTTGAGCCGTTTCAGGCCAGAACTGTCGTCCGTCTCCGCAAAAACCACGTCAAACCCCAGCATCGCCACCTGCTGCCGGTCCAGCAGTTCGTTCACCAGTTCAGCCAGCTTGTTGCGACCCCAAGGCCAGCGTCCCACCTCGGCCAGACTTTTTTCGTCGATATCCACGATCACAATGCGCTCATCCAGTGCCCTGGGCATGGTGGCCCGCAGGCGGGCATCGTAAAGAATATTGTCAAGACGCTGCAAAACGTCGAGGCGAAGCACATCACCTGCATGCAACAGCGCAAAGACAAGCGGTATGAGCGTGACGGCAATGCGAGGCCAATGCCGTGAAAGAAGTCGCATGGGGCCTCCCAGGAAGCGGCGCCTGTGAACAGGGTTCCGGTCAGCGACCGCCAGATGTCCGGCTCAACGTTGAACGAACTGCATCTGTGTCCCCGCCAGCTCAAGGACATCGCCATTTTTCAGGGCTACCGGCTCAATGCCGATAGGTGCGCCATTCAAGGCGGGTTTGCTGTCCCCTTCAACATGCGCCACCACGAAGCCCTGGGGCCTTTTGGTGATGGCAGCAACCGCCACGCCCGGCTTGCCAATGGTTGTCACCACCTTGACCAACGGGACCTCCCGCCCCGCAGCAGCTCCAGACATGACCTTGATAGCGGCGTTGCCGGTGCCGCCCTCGGTGGCCGCAGGCGGGGCCGCGCTCACGGCAGGTGCCACCGAACCCGACTTGATGATCATGGTCTTTTCAAAACCGGCGCTGGCGGCCTCGTTGACGTACTTGATCTTGTATTTGCCGATTTCCACCGTATCACCGTTGTTCAACTGCTGCTTTTTGACAGCTTTTCCATTGAGGTAGGTGCCATTGGTGCTGTTCAGGTCCTCGACGAAAACCTCATTGCCAGACATTTGCAGAACCGCATGTTCCCCGCTGACGGCCAGGTTGTCGATCACAATGTCGTTGTAAGGCCGCCGCCCCAAAGACGTCCGGTCTTTGGTCAATTGCACCTCCTTGATCACAACACCGTCAATTGAGACGATCATTTTCGGCATGGCCGACTCCTGT
>CAMLDT010000008.1 GCA_946479075.1 uncultured Polaromonas sp. | reverse complement strand
GAGCTCGCCGACGTGCCCACCGGCGACCACCACCATGGCGGCCTGGGCGACAGGCTGGCCCTCGGCATCCAGCACTTTCCAGTGGCCGGTTTCGATGTTCCGCTGCAGCCGCGCGGCGCACACACCGCCGCGCCAGGCGATGCCCGGCTGCGCCAGCAGGGCTTGCACCAGCCGTGCCGGCTTGATCCATCCGCCCCGCTGGTGCCAGCAGGCGGGCCCCGCGTCGTCAGCGAGGCCGGCCTGGGCCAGTTGCGACGCCACGGCCACCGCGCTCCAGTCGCTGCCGGCTTCGGGCCAGTCCACGGGCAGGCCGCCGCTGCCGTCGAGGCGGCGCTCCAGCACGCCGCAGGCCAGCCAGTCCTCGTCCGGCGCCAGCAGTGCGCTGGCCTGCTGCCAGGTAGCGCGCACCCCGCAGCGCGACAGGCGCGACAGCAGGCTGTCGTCCGGGGAGACGTGCGGGACCAGCACACCCGCGGGCAGCCCGGAGGCGCCGCCGGCGGGCGCGGCGTGGCTGTCCAGCACCTCAAGCTGCCAGCCGCGCCGCGCCAGGCTGGCCGCAGCGGCTGCGCCCGCCAGACCGCCACCGATGACAACGCAGCTCGACGGTGTGACGGGGCTGAAGGACATGGCCTTGCGCGGCTCCCAGCGCGGGTCGAACACACCCTGCAGGTTGTCACGTTTGGGCGGCAGGCCGGGTGTTTTGCGCACCACAAAGCCGCACTGGGTCAGGCTGTCGAGCACCGGGCGCGCAATCGTCCAGCTGGCAATGCGGGTGCCGCGCCTGCAGTGGCGCGCCACCGCCTTGAGGGTGTCCAGGCTCCAGATGTCCGGGTTTTTGGCGGGACTGAAGCCGTCGAGATACACCGCATCGGCCTCGAAGGGCTGTTCGCGCAAGACCGCCCGGGTGTCGCCGATGCAGAGCGTGAGCAGCACGCGGCCGCCCTCAAACACCAGCCGGTGCACGCCCGGCAACAGGCCCCAGTACTGCGCGTGCAGTGCCTGCGCGAGTGGCATCAGCGCCGGGTGGGCGGTGGCGGCACGCAGCAGGTCGGCCGCGCTGGCCGGAAAGGCTTCCGTCGATACAAAGTGCAGCAGGCGCGGGCGTGCCGGGTCGGCCTTCCAGGCCTGCCACGTGACCAAGAAATTCAGGCCCAGGCCGAAACCTGTCTCCAGGATGCGCCACTGCGGCTGGTGCGCCCAGGCCTCGGGCATGCCGCAACCACGCAAAAACACCTCACGCGCTTGCGCCAGCCCGCCGAGTTCGCTGCGGTAACGGTCGCCGAAGCGCGGGCTGTAGGGCGTGCCGTCCGGCAGCCACTCGATCAACTCAGGCATGTAGTGCCACGCCAAAGATCCCGGCACCCCTCATCGTGTGAAAGGGGCTGCGCACCGAAGGCTCGCGAAGCGACAAGCGTGGGGCTTCAGGCCGCGGGCGGGATGTAGCCCTGGACTTTGTCGGCGCCGGTGCCGAAGAAGTGGTTTTCCATCTGCCGCGCCAGGTACTGGCGGGCGCGCGCGTCGGCCAGGTTCAGGCGGTTTTCATTGACCAGCATGGTCTGCTGCTTCATCCAGTCGGCCCAGGCTTCCTTGCTGACTTCTTCCCACAGGCGTTTGCCCAGCGGACCGGGGTAGGGCGGGAAATCCAGGCCTTCGGCTTCGCGGCCCAGTTTGATGCAGTTGACGGTGCGTGCCATGTGGCTTTTCTTTCGTGAGAGGTATAGATGTTTTGGCTATCAGGAAATGAAATCTTGTTCGTTCCTGTTTTGTGTCGGGGCTTCCAGAATCCAGTTTCTTACTTACTTCGCATGCAAATGCATTGGACCCAGGAAAGCAAAGAACCATGACTACTCGCCGCTATTTTATGAATGTTTCCACCCGCCTCGCAGTAGCCGTTGCGCTGGCAGGGTCGGCCGGTGCCGTGCTGGCACAAACACCGCCGGCTGCCAAACCACCGGTGACCCTGCTCAACGTGTCTTACGACCCGACGCGTGAGCTCTACGTGGCGTTCAACGCCGCGTTCGCCAAATACTGGAAAGCCAAGGCCAACCAGGACGTGACCATCAAACAGTCGCACGGCGGCTCCGGCAAGCAGGCGCGCTCGATCATCGACGGGCTGGACGCCGACGTGGCCACCCTGGCGCTGGCCGGCGACACCGATGCACTGGTCAAGAACGGCGGCTGGCTGGCGGCCGACTGGCAGAAAAAGCTGCCACACAATTCCTCGCCCTACACCTCGACCATCGTGCTGGTGGTTCGCCAGGGCAACCCCAAGGGGATCAAGGACTGGGATGACCTGATCAAGCCTGGCGTGAGCGTCATCACGCCCAACCCCAAGACCTCGGGCGGCGCCCGCTGGAACTACCTGGCGGCTTGGGAATTTGCAAAACGCAAGTTCGGCGGCGACGCGCAGGCCAGGGAATTTGTCGCCAAGCTGTATGCCAACGTGCCGGTGCTCGACACCGGCGCCCGCGGCTCGTCGATCACCTTCGCGCAGCGCAACCAGGGCGATGTGTTCATCTCCTGGGAAAACGAGGCCTACCTGATTGAAAAGGAATTCGGCAGCAAGGTCGACGTGGTCTACCCGTCGCTGTCCATCCTGGCTGAGCCGGCGGTTGCCGTGGTTGACAAGAACGTCGACAGAAAGGGGACACGCGCCGTGGCCGAGGAGTACCTGAAGTATTTGTATTCCGAAGAAGGTCAGGACATTGCCGGGAAGAATTTTTACCGTCCGGCCGTGTCGCAAAAGGCCATCGCCAAATACGCCAGGCAGTTCCCCAAGCTGAACCTGTTCACCATCGACCAGGCCTTCGGTGGCTGGGCCAGGGCCGACAAGGACCACTTTGCCGACGGCGGATCGTTTGACCAGATTTACCTGAGAAAGTAGATGTGGGGCCCTCGGCTTTTTCAGGGCCGGTCGGCCAGTGGCCGCCGCCGTGGATGGCTTTTTTTCAGCAGCAATGACAGCACCAGCAGGCTGGCGGCGCCGGCGCCATACACCGCCGCCCGCTGTGCCAGGGTGGAGCTCTCAGGCTGCTGGCGCGTGGGCTGGGCGGCTGGAGCCGGCGCCGCCACCGCCTTGCCCGCTGCCTCGCTGCGATGGGGCGCTTTCACCGCCGGGGCGAGCACACTGCCATCTTTGCCCGCGGCGCCGGCTGCAGCCCGGGCGCTGCTGTCCGCTTTCTCCCACAGCGAGCCATGTTCATGCGCAAATACCCAGGTGAATTCGGCCCCGAGCAGGAAGATCTGCGCCGAGTAATACACCCACAGCAGCAGCACCACCAGCGAGCCGGCTGCGGCAAAGGAAGATGTGACGCTGCTTTTGCCGATGTACAGGCCGATCAGCGCCTTGCCGATCTCGAACAGCACGGCGGTCACGGCGGCGCCGACCCAGACATCGCGCCAGCTGACGGTGGCCTGCGGCATCAGCTTGAAAATCATCGCGAACAGCAGGCTCGAAATGCCCAGCGAGACCACCGTGTTGAGCAGCTGCAGCAGCAGTTCCCAGCCCGGAAACAGGCCGTGGGCCCAGGCGCCGAAGGCCGCGACACCGGCGCTGATGACCAGCGACACCGAGAGCAAAAAACCCAGGCCCAGGATGAAACCCAGCGACAGCAGGCGCGCCCGCAGCGTGGCCCACAGGCCAGACGCCTTCTGCGAAGGCGGCACGTCCCAGACGCGGTCCAGCGCACTTTGAAGCTCGGCAAACACCGTGGTCGCGCCGATCAGCAGCACCGCCACGCTGACCACCGTGGCGATCACGCCTTTGGCCGGCTTGTTGGCGCTTTCAATCAGCGCCTGCACACCGGTGGCGCCGTCCTGGCCGATCAGGCCGGTCAACTGGTTGACGATTTCACCCTGTACCGCGTCACGGCCCCAGACCAGGCCCGCGACAGCGATCACGATGATCAGCAGCGGCGCGATGGAAAAGACGGTGTAGTAGGAAATGGCCGCGCCCATGCTGGGCGCGTAGTCGTCGATCCAGGCCGAAACGGACTTTTTGGCGAGTTGGTAAAACAGCTTGAAATGCACGGCAGGCCCCCACAACACCAACAGCAACCCCGGAAGGCAACTCCACCCAGACATGGGAGAGGAGGGGTCGAAGATGTTGAATACACAAAGTGTTGCAGTTCCGTCCCGGTCGTCCCGTCGGCGCGGAGGGCTTGCCCCTGTAGGCCTGCTGCGATTCTTGCGGCACGGCCGGCTGGCGTCCCGCTGGGAGGGATGCCGCGCTTGTGCATGAAAAATGGCTGTAGCCCCCGTCTGGCGGGCGTCAGCAGCTATCAAAATCATAGTTCTGACGGTGGTCGGCAGCCTGGGGGCGGTGATCGAGCCGGGTATCGCGCCGGGTAAAATCAGCTCCGGGAAATCTTGTTTTTCAGCCGAAACGCCTCAGCTTTGATGCATGACAACCACCCAAACCCCTCCTTCCAGCGCCAGCCTGACCGTGACCCACGTGCTCGCCGAACTGCTTGAGCGGCTGGAGCACAGTGCCGAGCCTGTGGGCCCGGAGCAATACCTGTCCGTGGTGAACCACCTGGCAGAGGCCCTGGGCGGCGTGCCGTCCGGCACCGACCTGGGGGCTTTGCTCGATAGCCACCCGGCCGCGGCCGAGTTGTACGAAAATATCAATTACCAGTACGCGGGCTTGTGCCGCTCTCCGCTGGAAAGTTCTCTCAGCGCCGAGCAGCAAGCCAGGCAAGTCATCGAGCGCGCCATGCGCTCATCCAACAAAGGAACCCCCTATGGCCAGAGCTGATGCAAAAACCACTGTCCTCGCTGACGGGCTGCGCTACAAATCCAAGGTGTCGGGCTCGCCTTTTGTGGCGTCCGCCTCTTTCGGCGCGGCCACCATGTCGTGTTTCATGTGTGGCAAACACCGTCCCCGTTCGCAAATGGGCACCCGCAAGGTGCTGGGCAAGTCCCACGCTGTGTGTGCACCTTCGTGCAAGGCGCTGGACGAAGCCAGCAGCTGACCTTCCCGCTGAAAAGCACGCCGGGCACGCATGATGGCTGAATCCCTGCACATCGTCTGCCCGCATTGCCACACCACCAACCGGGTGCGGCAGGAGGACCTGGCCAAGGCGCCCGACTGCGGCAGCTGCCACCAGGCGCTGTTCACCCGGCATCCGGTGGCGCTGGGCGAAGAGGCGTTTGACAAGCACATCAGTCGCAGCCAGATTCCTGTGCTGGTCGATTTCTGGGCGCCCTGGTGCGGGCCATGCCGACAGATGGCACCCGCCTATGAGCAGGCCGCGGCAGAACTTGAGCCGGCCTTCCGGGTGGCCAAGGTGGACACCGAAGCTTCCGCGGCGCTCGGCACGCGTTTTAACATCCGCAGCATCCCGACCCTGGCGCTGTTCGTCAACGGCCGTGAGGTGGCGCGCCAGGCCGGTGCCATGGGAGCCGCCGACATTGTCCGCTGGGCCAAGTTCCACGCGCTCTGAACCTTGCACATTCACTGGGGACTGACATGAACCATCCGGCCCATCCTGACCCGCTGCTGCAGCCCGACGACGCGGTGGACCACATTCTCGGCCTGGCTTCGGCCCCGGTCACGGTGGTGGAGTATGGCGATTTCGAATGCCCGTCCTGCGCCCAGGCGCATCCTGCCGTGGTCATTCTTCGCAACCATTTCGGCAAGCAGCTGCGTTTTGTTTACCGCCACTATCCGCAGCGTGAAGCGCACCCGCATGCCGAGCTGGCGGCCGAAGCGGCCGAGGCCGCCGCCGCCCAGGGCAAGTTCTGGGCTTTCCATGACATGTTGTTCGAGAACCAGCAGCACCTCAAGGACAAACACCTGGCGGGTTACGCCAGCCTGGTCGGGCTGGACATGGCGCGTTACCAGTTCGAGATGAAGGACCGCGTGTACCTGCAGCGTGTGCAGGAGCACCTGGAAAGCGGACGCCGCCTGGGCCTGCGCGGCACGCCGGCGTTTTACGTCAATGGCGTGTATGTCGACGTGTCCTTCGGCCTGCAGCATTTGCACGAAGCGGTGGACCGGGCGCTCGCCGCCTGAATTCGTTTCTGCCCCCTGCGCGCCCCTGCGTGCTTTCGGTGCGCAAAGGCGTGTGGCATTTCTGCCAAATCGGCGCGAGTCGGGAAAACGTCTGACACGAAGGTGTCACCTGCCCGGTGCACCATCAGGCTGTTGTTCAAACAAACAGACCCAGCCACCCATGATCCGCACCCGCACCCTTTGCCAGAACGAGGCCTGCCTCATTGCCGTTGCGGCGCTGGATGAGATGGTGACGGCCTTGGTCTCGGCGCGCTTTCTCCAGGTGGCCCCGGCGTTTTTCGACTGGGTCGCCGACGAGGCCACGCCGCTGGTCGAGCAGCAGGTTGCAGACGCTTTCAGCCATCCCGTGTTTGCGGCCAGCCTGCGCCAGGGCGACCACCGCCTGGTGCTGGCTGCCTGGATGCGCCACTGGGTGCGGCCGGGCCTGGCGGCGCGTTTTGCCGACTTGCTGCCCTATCTGCCGCCTGCGGATAGCCGCTTGCCGGTGCTGCTGCCCGTTACCGTGCCGGTCACCGTCACCGTTCCCGTCAGCGCCGCGCCGCGCGTGCCCGCTGCACTACCGCTGCCGGCGGCGCGCCCGCACCATGCCCGCGGCCTGGCTGTCCCTGCCTGAGCCCCTCCGCCTGAGCCCCTCCGCCTGAGTCCTCTCCCGGCCGCTGGCCTGCTCTTTATTTGATAGCTGCTTGCGCCCGTCCGGCAAGGGCTGGAGCCGTTTTTCATGCATGAACCGGACGCATGTCCGGTTGCGGCCGGTGCAGGCCGCGCAGGGCGCCTAAGCTTGCGCCCCAGCCACTTGATGCAAAGTTTTCCATGCCCGTTGTTACCGAAGTCCAGGCCGCCAGCCTCGCCGAGGCGCTGCACAGCCAAGGCCACGCCGTGTGGCCGCAACTGCTCCGTCCGGCCGAATGCGCGGCCCTCAGTGAGCTTTACCTTCAGAGCGGCAGCTTTCGCAGCCGCGTGGTGATGGCGCGCCACGGCTTCGGCCGGGGCGAGTACCAGTACTTCAGCTACCCCTTGCCGCCGCTGGTGCAGCATCTGCGCACCACGCTGTATCCGCAACTCACGGCAGTCGCCAACCGCTGGAACGAAGCCATGGGCCTCGCTGTGCGTTATCCCGCCACCCATGCAGAATTTCTGGCGCGCTGCCACGCGGCCGGCCAAACCCGGCCGACCCCGTTGCTGCTGCAGTACGGCGAGGGCGACTACAACTGCCTGCACCAGGACCTGTACGGCGAACATGTGTTCCCGCTGCAAGTGGCGGTGCTGCTGTCGCAGCCGGGCGAGGATTTCTCGGGCGGGGAATTTGTATTGACCGAGCAGCGTCCGCGCATGCAGTCGCGCGCTTCCGTGGTGCCGCTGCAGCAGGGTGACGCGGTGGCGTTTGCCGTGCACCACCGCCCGGTGCCGGGCAGCCGCGGCTTTTGCCGCGTCAATTTGCGCCACGGCGTCAGCACGGTCCGGACCGGCCGGCGCCATACGCTGGGGATTATTTTTCACGACGCGCAGTAAACCCGTGGGGCAGGGAAAATGACCGTGTGACTGCCGATCTTTTTGACGATGTGGAGGCGCCGCGGCCCGCGCTGCAGGTGCTGGCGTCCGGCGCGGTGCTGCTGCATGGCTTTGCGCGTGAGGCCGATGCTGCGCTGCTGCAGGCGCTCGACGGGGTGCTCAACGCCGCGCCGCTGCGGCACCTGGTCACGCCGGGTGGCTACACCATGTCGGTGGCCATGAGCAATTGCGGTCCGCTGGGCTGGGTGTCTGACCGCCGCGGTTATCGTTATGACGCGCTGGATCCGCTGTCCGGCCAGTCCTGGCCGGCCATGCCGGATAGCTGGAAGGCACTGGCGGGCAGGGCGGCGGCCGAGGCCGGCTTTGACGGCTTCGTGCCGGATGCCTGTCTGGTCAACCAGTACCTGCCGGGCAGCAAACTCTCGCTGCACCAGGACAAGGATGAAAACAACTTTGCCCCGCCCATCGTGTCGGTCTCGCTGGGGCTGCCCGCCGTGTTTTTATTCGGCACGGAACGCCGCGCCGACCGGCCGCAACGCCATCGCCTGCAGCATGGTGACGTGGTGGTCTGGGGCGGGCCGGCGCGCCTGGCCTTTCACGGCGTGGCACCGCTGGCGGACGGTAATCACGCGCTGCTGGGCGCCAGGCGCATCAACCTGACGTTTCGTTGCGCCGGCTGATTTGCAAGCCAAATCGGCCGCCAGCCCTCGTCCAGAAAGCGCAGGCAGCTATCAAAACAGGAGCAAAAGGGGGATCTTTGGCTAGCGGCACATCCGGTAGCCACCGGTTTCCAGGTGGAAGTGGTCGCTGTGCACCGCGTTGTAGTCGGGTCCCAGCACGCCGTTGAAGAAGCGGCAGGCGCCGCGGTGCGCCTCTTTCAGCAGCAGCGCATCCGGCCCGGGCCCATTGGTCGCATCGGCGTCCTGCCACTGGCGTAGCACGCTGATGCGTTTGCCATTGGCCAGCGTGAAGCCGGCGATGTCCAGTGCGTTGGCGGTGGCGTGCCGGCTGCGCGACCCTGATGCAGTTTCGGGTTTGCCCGGCGTGCACCGCGAAGGGCCGCCCCGAGCAAGCACAGCCCCCTCGGGGGGCAGAGAGTCACACGCAGTGGACGAACGTGGGGGCGACACCGGTTCGCCGCGGTTGACGTTGCGGCAGGCGTAGCTGCCCAGGTGGTCAATGGCCGCGACGCGCTGGCCGGCATGTTGCTGCGCAGCCGGCTGCAGCGCATGGCGCTCCCACATCGCAAACGACAGCGCCATCGGGCAGCTCAGCGAAACCGGCGCACCGATGCGCACGCCGGCCTCGCGCAGCAGCACGGCATTGTCGAAACCGCAGCCGGGACCGGTGACACGGTCCGGCACCGGGCTGTAGCGCATGCCGGTGCGGGCCAGCGCGGCCAGGCAGCGCGCCGGGTCGCTTTTGGCGTGCGCCAGCTTGTAAGGGGTCAAAATGCCGGGCGGCGCAGCCGGGTCCAGCGGCGCCCACGGATTCAGATGCTCCGGAACAGGGACGAGCCCGAGGTACACCGCGTACCCACCGGCCACCAGCGCGCCCCAGATCAAGGCGGCAAGCCAGCGGCCCCAGCGGAATCGTTGTCGGGAGGGTGGGGCGGCAGGCGGCGTTGGCGAAACAGGCATCCGCCTTTTATAAGCCGCTGCCAGGGTGCGGCGTGTGCGCCTGCGGCTTCAGTTGGCGAAGGACGGATCGCGCCTTTCCATCATGCGCACCAGTGCCGGCCATTCGAGCAAACCAAAGCGGCGCCGCGTTTCCGGCTTGTAGAGAAAGTTGGTCAGTTGCACCACCTCGGCCGGCGGCTGGCGCAGCGGCGTGTTGCAGGCCATGGCCATGGCTTGCGCCTGGCAGCCGCGTTCCAGCCAGTACATCGCGGTGAAGGCCTCGGCAATCGTCGGTCCCACGGTCAGCAAGCCATGGTTGCGCAGGATCATGCCGGTGGCTTCGCCCAGGTCCTTCACCAGCCGCTCCTGCTCGCCCATGTCCACGGCCACACCTTCGTAGTCGTGCATCGCCACCTCGCCGAAAAACATCGAGGTCTGTGTCAGCGGCAGCAGTCCGCATTCCAGCGCCGAGACCGCCATGCCGGCCGGCGTGTGGGTGTGGATGACGCAACCCACATCGGGGCGGGCGCGGTGGATGCAGGAATGGATCACGAAACCGGCGCGGTTGACGCCGTAACCGGCGTCGGCGCTGCCGATGATGTTGCCGTCCAGGTCGATGCGGATCAGGCTGGACGCCGTCATCTCCTCGTAGGCCAGGCCGTAAGGATTGATCAGGAAGTGCTCATCCGGCCCCGGCACCCGCACCGAGATGTGGTTGTAGATGAGGTCATCCATCTTGAAGTGCGCCACCAGCCGGTAGGCCACGGCCAGATCCACCCGCAGCGCCCACTCTTCGGGGCTGACGCGCTCACGCATCGACGGGATGTCACGCGGGGCCAGCCCCGGGATGTTTTCGTTGATCATCCTTATTGCGCCTCGATGTTGGCTTTCTTGATGACGCCGCCCCATTTGACGATGTCGGCCGCGATCACGTCTTCCATCTTTTTCGGGCTGGTGGGCCAGGCCTCGATGCCCAGGGTGCGAAAGCGTTCCAGCGTGTCGGGCTGGGCCAGCACCGCAGCGATTTCCCTGTTCAGCCGGTCGATGATGGGCGCGGGCGTGTTCGCCGGCGCCATCATGCCCTGCCAGCCGTCAGCCAGGTAGCCGGGCACGACCTCGCGGATGGAGGGGACGTTGGGCAACAGGGCCAGCCGTTTCTCGCTGGTCACGCCCAGGCCGATCACATTGCCTTTCTTGATCTGCTCCAGCGCCGTGGTGGTGGGCTGGAAGATCAGCGGCACCTGGCCGCCAATCACGTCCACCAGCGCACCGCTTTTGTAGGGGATGTGCGTGAGCTTGATGTCCGCCAGCGAGGTCATCAGTTCCATGATCACGTGGCCGGCGCCACCGACGCCCATGGAGGCGTAGTTGATCTTGCCGGGTTGCGCCTTGGCCGCCTCGACCAGCGCGGCCAGCGTTTGCGCACTGAAGTCCTTGTTGGCGACCAGCACATAGGGCACGGCGCTGACCAGCGACACCGGCGCAAAGTCCTTCACCGGGTCATAGGGCAGCTTCTTGTAGATGAACTGGTTCATCGCCACCACGGAATTGACCAGGAAAAAGAGCGTGTAACCGTCGGCCGGCGACTTGGCCACGGCTTCCGCGGCCAGCAGGCCGGCGGCGCCGGCGCGGTTGTCCACGACAAAGGGCTGGCCCATGCGTTCCGTCAGTTTTTGCGAGAGCAGGCGGGCCACCACATCCGGCGACGAGCCGGCCGGGAAGGGCACGACGACCTTGACGGGTTTGGACGGATAAGCCGCGGTTTGCGCGGCGGCGGTTTGCAGGACGGCGGTGCCGCCCAGTGCCGCCAGAGTGGCCAGCATCGCCAGGCGTGTGCTAAAGAATCGTTTGTTCATCGGGGTTGTCTCCATTATTTTGGGGCTTCAAGGACCAGGGCTGCGGGGGCACGGCGCCGCAAGGCAGCTTCAAAAGACGCTGCTGCCCTCCAGGTCAGCCGGCGCCTTGAAGTTGGGCAGGCGCTTGAGCTGGCCGGCCTCGTCGATGCCCAGCCCGGTGTCGCGCGCCGCGCGGTCCAGCACGTCGGGGTGCCAGGTCACCGCGCCACCGCCGGTGTGGCCGCCGACCATGGCCAGCACCGTCAGCTCCTTGCCGGTGCGGTTGCGGAAACCGCGCATCACGCCCACCGGCACGGAAATCACATCCAGCGGCTGCAGCACCAGCTCTTCCTTGTCGTCGCCGATCAGCACATGCAGCTCGCCATTCATGGGAATGAAAACTTCCGCGGTCTTGTGCGCATGCAGCCCGGCGCCGCCATCCGGCGGCACCACGATGTAGGAGACGGTGAAGCCGTGGTCCTCGCTGATGGGCGGCATCATGTCCTTGTTTTCGACCACACCCTTGCCGATCACCTTGAGGTTTTTCTTGCGTCCGTCGGGCAGCAGCGAATCCACAAAAGCCAGGCCAAAAGGCTTGAGCTGCTTGAAGCGTGCAACGCGGGTGGCTTCGATGTTTTTGAAAAGCTGGCTGGGCATGGGGGTCTCCTTGGATGGTCAGAGCCTTCATCATGCGGTCGTGAGCGTGTGGCGTAAATTATCAAATTCGCATGCGAGCCATGCCAAAAATGAATGCCGGCGTGTTGGGCTGCAACAGCGCTTCACTTGCCGCCAGCGGGCTTTCTCCGGCGGGCCGGCCCCACGCCCGGCCATTGGCCGCTGCGGACCAGTTGGCCCAGCGTTTCGCGCACCACCAGCAGCACCTCGCTGGACAATCGCGACAGCGGCCGGTTCAGCGGCCAGGCCAGGCTGCGCTGCAGCCACAGATCGTCGATGGGCACGGCGGCCAGGCCGCTCATGGCCTGCGGGCCGATCAGGCCCGAAGCGCTGTACACCGTGTAGCCCATGCCGGCCAGAATCATCTGCGCCGCCAGCCGGAAGGAGTTGACTTCGGCGACGACGTCGATGGTGATGCGCCGCCGCCGCGCCTGCGATTCCAGCTCGTTGAGAATGCCCGCCACCGAGGTGCCGCTGAGCACCAGCGGCAGGCCGGCCAGCCGCGTGATCGCCAGCGACGACTGCGCCAGCAGCGGGTCGCCCGCGCGGCCTACCAGGCACAGCCGGTCCTGGAACAGGTGCTCCACCGCCAGCGCCGGCGTGCTGTTGGGGGCGCTGCCGCTGAGCAGCGCCATGTCCACGCTGCCGTCCCGCAGGTTGTCCCTCAGCTCCGGGCTGTAGGCCTCGATGATTTTCAGCTCGGCGTTGGGAAAGCGCTTGAGCACCTCCTGCGCGATGGGCACGCCGGCCACCATGGAAAAATTCGGTGTCATGCCGATCACCACGGGCCCGGAGGCGATGACGCCGCTGTCCTTGATGTCGCTTTTGATCTGGTCGAAGCTGCGCAGCAGGAACTTGCTGCGTTCCAGCAGTTCACGGCCTTCGGGCGTCAGGGTGGCGCCTCGCAGGTGCCGGTCGAACAGCCGCACTTCCAGTTCGTCCTCCAGCGCGCGGATGCTGCGGCTCAGCGCCGGCTGGGCGATAAAAAGCTGCTGCGCCGCCTTGGAGAAGTTCTCGTGGCTGGCGACGGTGACGAAATAACGAAGCTGCCGGATGTCCATGGCAGATTCTAGGCCAGCCGGGTGCATTTTCCCTGGTATGCATGCTCCAGCATGCCGTTACGGCATGCCTCGTGCGCATGTCGGCTCGACCCAAACGGTATAGGACTCAGGCCCTGGCTTTGCGTAAGATCGGCGCATGACGATCCCCTTGACGCCTGAACAACTTGACGCGCGGCTGGACCCTGACATTGCGCCCGCTGTCCGCCAGATGGCCGCCGCTGGCGCCACGCCCGCGCATTTGCTGACACCCGCCCAAGTGCGCGCCGCCTGGGAGGTAGCCCGCCAACCGCTGGTGCGTCCACCGCATGCGCTGGACATCCGCGACCTTGTCATCGACACGCCGGTGCCGCTGGAGGTGCGGTTCTACCGGCCACAGGCAAGTGCCGGCAGCGCCTTGCCGGCGATGCTGTATTTCCACGGCGGCGGTTTCACCAACGGCGACCTGGACAGCCAGGACGCCGCCTGCTGCGCCATGGCGACGCTGGCCGATTGCACGGTGATGAGCGTCAATTACCGCAAGCTGCCGCAGCACCGCTTTCCTGCGGCTTTCGATGACGCGGTCGCCGCGGTGCGCTGGCTGGCGGCGCACGCGCAGGAGCAGGGCGTGGATACCGCACGCATCGGTGTCGGCGGCGACAGCTCCGGGGCCAACATTGCGCTGGCAGCGGCGCTGGCCCTGCGCGGCGAGATCACGCTGCAGGCGCTGTGGCTGGCCTATCCCATCGTCGGCAACAACTTCGATACCGAGTCCTACATCGCCAACGCCGAAGCGCCACTGCTGACTCGCGCGCGTTGCCAGCGCATCCTGGACGATTATTTTGGCGCTGACATCGCCCACGCCGACTGGCGTGTGGCGCCACTTCTGGCCACTGATTTTTCGGGGTTGCCGCCGGCTGTGGTGCTGGCGGCGGAGCTTGATCCACTGCGCAGCGATGCCGAGATCCTGGTCCAGCGCCTGCACCATGCAGGCGTTGATGCGGTGCGCATCGACGCGACGGGCATGCCGCACGCCTTCTTGCGCTGGCTGGGCAAGCCCGGCGCCGCTCGCCGCTATGTGCACCAGAGCCTGGAGGCGCTGCACGGTCTGCTAAGGCGCTGAAGCACTTCCGGATTGCCGTTGATAAGTCAAAATGGCCGCCAGCCCGCGCCCATCGGGCATGGTCAGCTATCGAAACAGGAGCGAACAGCCGCGATGAGGCGCGATCAAGCGGCTTGGGTGGGCAACAGGCAAGCCCCACTCCCCTGCCACACCGTAACGCCGCCGGGTTGCAACGTGTTCCGCACGGCACCCACCGACGGGCGATGAAGGTAGTTGCGCACATGTGCCGGCTGGCTGCCCACGACATAAACTGCAGCGCGCAATTGCCGCTCTGTACACGCAAGCTCCTGGCACCAGCGAGCCACCGCGCGCCGGTCAGCCAGGGAAATCCGGCTGGCTGCAGGGATGGCTTTCACCAATTGGTTGAACATGACTCCCTTTCAAAAGTTCATGAGCCATCTTCAACACAGGCGCGCGCCGCCAACACGGCCGTCCGCGCAATCGGATGTCGGAAAACACCGTGTCCTGCCTCAGGCCGCCGCCCGCGATACATTTGGGTGATTGAACAGCCAAGCCCCGTGTTTGCCCGAATTTGCGGGCTGCACAGTCATTCCGGAGTGCACTTCCATGGCCGACGATTCCCCGGTGACCCCATTTTTTCCCGACGCCAGCCGTCGCCACCAGATGTTTCCGGTGTTGGCCGAGGCCGACCTCGCACGCATGCGGCGCTTCGGCCAGGTGCTGGATTTCAGGCGGGGCGAGCGCCTGTTTACCGCGGGTGAGCCGGGGCCGGGCATGTTTGTGGTGCTCAAGGGCCGGGTGGCCGTCAGCCAGCGCGACGGCATGGGCCATGTGGTGCCGTTGGTGCAGCATGGGCCGGGTGAGTTCTCGGCGGAGGTGGGGCAACTCTCGGGCAGCGTGGCGCTGGTCGATGGCCATGCCGAAGAGGATGGGCAGGCCCTGCTGATTGCGCCGGAGCAGCTGCGTGCGCTGATCATTGCCGAGGCCGACCTGGGCGAACGCCTGGTGCGCGCATTGATCCTGCGCCGGGTCGCGCTGATCGAGGCTGGCGCCAGCGGCCCGGTGCTGATCGGGCCGCCGCAGTCCGCCGCAGTGATTCGCCTGCAGAGCTTCCTCAGCCGCAATGGCGAGCCGCACCAGGTGATGGACAGCAGCAGGGACGCCGACGCTGCTGCGCTGCTGGCGCAGTACGCCGCTGGTGCGGCCGATGTGCTGGCGGTTTGCCCGAACGGCCGGGTGCTGCTGAACCCGACCGAGGGTGAACTGGCCCGATGCATGGGCATGGTGGACACAGCCGACCACGACGAGCTGTTCGATGTGATTGTGGTCGGTGCCGGCCCGGCCGGCCTGGCCACGGCGGTGTATGCGGCTTCAGAAGGGCTGCATGTGCTGGTGCTGGACTGCCGGGCTTACGGCGGGCAGGCCGGGGCCAGCGCGCGCATTGAAAACTACCTCGGCTTTCCGACCGGCATTTCGGGTCAGGCGCTGGCCGGCCGCGCCTATGTGCAGGCGCAGAAGTTCGGTGTGGAGATGCTGATTCCGGCGCAGGCCAAAGCCCTCGATTGCAGCCGCATGGCGACCGAGGGCGAACTTCAGCTCACGCTGACGGACGGGCGCCGGCTGCGCGGTAAAACCATGGTGGTTGCCAGCGGCGCGCGTTACCGGCGGCCGGAGGTTCCGCGCCTGTCTGACTTCGAAGGCCGCGGGGTCTGGTACTGGGCCTCGGCGCTGGAGGCGAAAATGTGCAGCCAGACTGAAGTGGCGCTGGTCGGCGGCGGCAATTCGGCCGGTCAGGCGGCCGTGTTCCTGTCGCAGCATGCAGCCAAGGTCAATGTGCTGGTGCGCGGCCCCAGCCTGGCAGCCAGCATGTCACGCTACCTGATCGACCGCATCGAAGCCACGCCAAATATCGAGCTGCTGCCGCACACCGAACTGGCGGCCCTGCATGGCGAGCCGGAGGCGGGGTTGACGGGCGTGACCTGGCGCAACCGCCAGCACGGCGCCCAAAAGCAGACGGCGCTGAGAAACATCTTCATGTTTGTCGGGGCCGACCCGGAAACCGAATGGCTCAGAAACTGCGGCGCCGCCATCGATGCCCAGGGTTTTGTGCTGACCGGCGACAAGGTCCAGAGCCACCAGCCGGGCCACACGCCGGCCCCGCTGGAGACCAGCATTCCCGGTCTCTTCGCCGTGGGTGATGTGCGCAGCGGCTCGGTCAAGCGTGTCGGCGGCGCCATCGGCGAAGGCGCTGCGGCCGTGGCCATGATCCACAAACACCTGGCGGCCCAAATCGCCTGAGCCCGCCCCTTTTTTAACTGCTGGAGATAAGCATGCCCATCAAAGCCTGTAGCCATGTGCCTGCCGACATCCATGCGCCGAATGCCGCAGGCTGTGAAGAATGCCTGGCCCTGGGCGACCGCTGGGTGCACTTGAGGCTGTGCGTGCACTGCGGCCATGTTGGCTGCTGTGATGACTCAAAAAACAAACATGCCAGCAAACACCATGCGGCGACCGGCCACGCGGTGATTCGTTCGCTGGAGCCGGGTGAGCGCTGGATGTGGTGTTACGAACACCAGCTTCAGGTGGGCTGAGTGCTGTGGGGATGCGCGCGCTAGAAGTGCTCCGCCCCGAGCACCAGCGGCTTGTCCGCGGAGTAGGCCGTGCCAAACACGATCTGGTCGGCGGCCCGGGCGTGAATCATCTCGGCGTCGAGTTCATAGGCTTTGGCCAGCGAGCCCGGGCCCTGGCCGGCATCGAAGTGTTCTTCCATGGCCGCGCGCGAAATGCGCACCGGGATGCTGCTGCCGGCATGCGACATGTCAAAGCTGAGCCAGTCGCCGTGGTCCTGGGCATTCGCAGACGGTTCCATGCATCCCTCCTCAAAAAGTCAAGAATAGCGGGGCGTTTGCGGGGCGTACAGACTGGGAAAACCACTAAGCCTTTGGTGGACGCCGCGCGCATCCGGGTCAGGCACAGCGTTTAAATTCAGGGCATGGCAGACATACGTTTGGGGTACGAAAGTGCGGTGGCCCAACTGGGCACACAGGTAGCGGCCAGGCTGGCTGCGGGCGAGGCACCGGAAGAGGTGGCGCGCTGGGCCGTTCATGCACGGGACCAGCTTAAACAGGTGTACCGCGGCAAGACACCGGCTGGCGCCCTGGCCATCATCGAGGCCAGGAGCCTGGCGCAGTACGGCAACGTCAACGGCCCTTCGGTGGAACAGTTGCGGGCCGGCGGAAAGTCATGGGCCGAGATTGCCGCATCGGCCGGGCGCCCGGGAAAGCAGCCGGACGGCTTGTGAGGCGGCGCGATTCGTGCCCGCACGCCCTTACGCTTCGTCCTTTCACACCAGCCGGCTGATCGCTTTTTTCTTCCACACCAGCCGGTAGTAAGCCGTTTGCAGGCCCAGCATGGCGATGAAGGTCACCGGGTAGGCGATCCAGATGCCGTTGATGCCGATGCGGTGGCTCATGAACCAGGCCACAGGCACCTCGATGGCCGCGATGCAGAAAATCGCGATGCCGGTCGGCACCAGGACCGAGCCGCTGGCACGCATCACGCCCGAGAGCACCGAGGCCATGCCGAAAACCACGCTGCTCCAGAGCATGATGTGCAGCAGGGTCTGCGCCAGCTCGATCACCGGCGCGCTGGTGATGAAAAAGCCCATCAGGTGGCGGGAAAACAGGTAGCCCAGCAGCACCAGCGAGCCGGTCAGGGCCAGGTTCATGACCAGGCCGGTGCGCGCAATGGCGCCGAGCTTGTGGTGGTGCCCGGCGCCTATGGCCTGCGCCCCGAGGATGGAGGCGGTGATGGCAATCGATATGGCAGGAAACTGCACATAGGCCACCACCTGGTTGACTGCGCCATAGGCGGCGGTGGCGTTCGAGCCGTAGCTGTTGACCAGCGACAGCAGCGCAACTTCCGCCAGTGAAATGACGATCATTTGCACACCGGTGGGCACGCCGACCTTGAGCACGGTTTTGAGGATGGCCGGGTTGATGCGCAGGCTGCGCGCAAACGTGGCGTCGGGCGCCAGCGGGCTGCGGGTGCGCCGCAGCCGGAAGGCCAGCCAGGTGGTCGCCACGACAAAAGACACCACCGTGGCGACCGCGCCGCTGGCGACCCCCAGCATGGGCAAACCGCCCCAGCCGCGGATCAGTGCCGGGGTCACAACCAGGCCAATGGCGGTCGAAATGCCCAGCGTGTACAGCGGTGTGATGGTGTCGCCCACACCGCGCAGCATGGCGGTGGACAGCAGGAAGATGATGAGCCCGGGCATGGCCAGCAGCATGATGCGGGCATAAAGCGTGGCGTCGGCCAGGATGTCGGGTGGCGTGCCCAACGCGGCCAGCAGGTTACGCGTGAACCCCCCGCCAAACACGGCGACCAGCAGGCCAAAAATCACGCCCACGGTGAGGGTGGTGCCGGCGACGGCCTTGACCTTGCGGACATCACCCGCGCCCCAGGCCTGGCCAATCAGCACCGAGGCACCGGCGCCCAGGCCGATGGTGAAGGCGATAAAAAAGAACATCACCGGAAAGAAGCTCGACACCGCGGCCAGCGCGCCCACGCCAATCATCTGGCCGACATACACGTTGTTGAGCGTGCCCGACAGCGATTGCAGGATATTGCTGAGCAGCATGGGCGCCAGGAAAGCCAGAAAGGTTTTCCAGAGCGGGCCCTTGGCCGCGAAGCCCCGGCCGCGCGCCAGGCTCGCCGGCTTGGCTAGCGGCGGTACCGGGTCGGCCACCGCGGCGGGCGGTGCGGCTATTTCGCCGGCGGCGGCCAGGTCGTCCGCCGGCAACGGGGGAAGGTCATTTTTTCCGGAAGAGGTCATGGGTGGGGCGGGGGCCGGTTGTCAGCGCAGCAGCCAGGCCGCCAGCTTGAAATCAAAGCTGTGATTGTGCCGCCAGAGTTCATGGTGCCGGGGGCGGCGTGTCGCGCAACTGCGTCATCAACCGGATCTGCTCCTGCTGGATGCGCAGCAACTCACTCCACTGGCCTTCGCGCAGCAGGTCGATTTTTTCATGCAGCAGCATGATCTCCAGCTCGGCCTTGAGGTTGACTTCGTAGTCGTGTGCCGCCACCAGGCGGTCTTTTTCTGCCTGGCGGTTTTGCGACATCAGGATGATGGGTGCCTGGATCGATGCCAGCATCGAGAGAAACAGGTTGAGCAGGATGTAGGGATAGGGATCAAAGCCGCCTCCGTAACGAACCAGAACCAGCGAGTTGAGCACCACCCAGGCGACCAGGACGATGGCAAACAGCATGATGAAGGTCCAGGACCCGCCGAAGCGCGCGACGGCATCGGCTGCACGCTGGCCGCGGGTGCTGACTTCGTCGTCCGCGGTGTTGCGGGAAATATGCTTGCGGGACGCAATGTGGCGCGCCACCTTGCGCGTCGCTTCGTCCATCGATGCATAAGGCATGTCGAGCGGGTGGCTGGCAATATCTTCGGGCTTTTTCATGGGATCCTCGCGCGCGCGGGTGTGCGTGTGGTGGTGGGCGCTGCGCCAGTGTAGGCCCGCGCCCGGGCCGTGGCGGCTGTAAAAATTCGCATCCCGCCGGCACGCCGTGCGAAGAGTTCGCATAATGGACTTGCCGCCCCGTGCGCGACCCATCCCCATCTTTTTTCAGGAGAACCCCATGGCCCAATACCAGATTGCCGTTGTTGTCGGCAGCATCCGCAAGGATTCTTTCAACCGCCAGCTCGCCAAAGCCCTCGAAAAGCTGTTTCCTGCGGAGTTCAGCTTCACCCACGTGCGTATCGACGACCTGCCGCTTTACAACCAGGACGACGATGCCAGTCCTTCGGCCCAGGTGACGCGCCTGAAGGGCGAGATCAGTGCGGCACAGGGCGTGTTGTTCTTCACGCCCGAGTACAACCGCTCTGTGCCTGGTGTGTTGAAAAACGCCATTGACCATGCGTCGCGGCCTTACGGAAAAAGCGTCTGGGCCGGCAAGCCGGCCGGCGTCATCGGCGCTTCGGTCGGCCCCATTGGCACGGCACTGGCGCAGCAGCACCTGCGCAACATCCTGGCCTACCTGAACATGCCCACGCTGGGCCAGCCCGAGGCTTTCATCCACAACAAGGAAGGCCTGTATGACGAGGCCGGCAACATTGGCGAGGCCAGCAAAAAATTCCTGCAATCCTGGGTCGATGCCTACGTGGCCTGGGTCAAAAAACACGCCTGAAGCTGGCGCATGAAAAAAGCCCGCAGCTGCGGGCTTTTTTATTTCAGCGCCAGGCCCTCATGCGGCCAGCGCGGCGGTCGGCTGGTTGGCGGCCTGGGCGGCCACGGCCTTGATTTCCAGGTCGGCAGCGGCCAGGGCGCTGGCTTTGGCCGCTTCGCCCATCGCCAGGCCCTCCGCGCGCACAAAACGCACGTCGGTGATGCCGAAGAAGCCAAACACCACCTTGAGGTAGCTTTCCTGGTGTTCGGTGGCGTTGCCGGCCTCGCTGGTCGAATACATGCCGCCGCGCGAGGACGCCACGATCACCGTCTTGCCGCCAGCCAGGCCCACCGGGCCTTTTTCGGTATAGGCAAAGGTGCGGCCGACTTGTGCCACGCGGTCAATCCAGGCCTTGAGCTGGGTCGGGATGCTGAAGTTGTACAACGGTGCACCGACCACGATCACATCGGCCGCCAGAAACTGCGCCACCAAGGCTTCGGACACAGCGTTTTCACGTTTCTGACCATCGCTCAGTGCGCTGCCGGCGGGCAGGCGAAAACCCAGCGATTCGGCCGACAGGTGGCTGGGCGCCTCGGCAGCCAGGTCCAGGTAGCTGACTTCGGTGCCGGGATGGCTGGCTTTCCAGGACGACACGATTTGCGCGGTGAGTTGGCGGGAGACTGAATTGCCGCCGAGGATGCTGGAGTCGATGTGAAGAAGCTTGCTCATGATGAATTCCTTGAAAGTGAGGGGACAGGTTGTTGGCCGGTTCACCTGAATCTCAGCCATGGATAGATTGTGTGGGTGGGTCGATTGATTGATAAGTCGGCAAAATCGCGATACATTGTTCTATCAACAGGACAATGAGAGTGCGCCATGCAAGATCTGAACGACATGCTGTATTTCGCCGAGGTGGTGGAGCGGGGCGGTTTTGCCGCCGCTGGCCGCGCATTGGGCCTGCCCAAATCGCGCCTGTCGCGCCGCGTCGCCGAACTCGAAGCACGGCTGGGTGCACGGCTGCTGCAGCGCACCACCCGCAAGCTGTCGCTGACCGAGGTTGGCGAGATTTACCTGCGCCACTGCAGCGCCATGCGCGACGAGGCGCTGGCGGCTGACGAAGCGGTGGCACAGCTGCAGGTCGAGCCGCGCGGCACCCTGCGCATCAGCTGCCCGGTGACGCTGGCGCAAAGCACGCTGGGTTACCTGGTGCCGCGTTTCATGGCTTTGTATCCGCAGGTCAAGGTGGACATGCGCGTGACCAACCGCGTGGTGGACCTGGTCGAAGAGGGGGTGGATATCGCGCTGCGCGTGCGGCCCACGCTGGACGACAGCGGCAGCCTGGTGGTCAAGAACCTGGGCGCCAGCACCGGGCAATTGCTGGCCAGCCCGGAGTTGCTGCGCCGCCAGGGCGTGCCCGAAACGCCGGAGGACCTGCACAAACTCGACACCGTGGCGATGTCGTGGGTCGACGGCCGCGCCGCCTGGACCCTGCTGGGGCCGGACGGCCGCGAGTTTCTACTGCAGCACCAGCCGCGTTATGTGGCCGACGATCTGCTGACCCTGAAGCTGGCCATGCTGGCCGGTACCGGCATGAGTTTTTTGCCTGACTCCTTGAGTGCTGCGGAGCAGCAGGCGCAATTGCTGGTGCCGGTGTTGCCCGGCTGGGCGTTGCGCGCCGGTGTGGCGCACGCCGTGTTCCCGTCGCGGCGGGGGCAGGTGCCGGCGGTGCGCAGCTTTCTGGACTTTCTGGGTGAGCACATGCATGGCGAGATGCTGGTTTAGGTTTTGCTCCCTTTTTAATAGCGGGCTACGCTTGACTGATATGGGCTGGAGTCAGTTTTGACCGCAAATCGCAGGCCTCCGAAGGCAGGTGCTGTTATTTCGCTCAGGGAATAAATTAACAACAATATATTCTTTTGAGTTTTAACGATGACTCCCCAAAATGCATTTCTTGAATATGCATCACAGGAGTCCCTCATGACCATCGTTCACGCCGCCCACCGTTTGCCGCCCGGCTGAAGTTGCTGCCGCCATGCGATTCGTCATCGTTCCCGGCTGGCGCGATTCCGGCCCCGGTCACTGGCAAAGCCTGTGGGCGGCGCGGCTGGACAATGCCGTGCGTGTCAGGCAGGACGACTGGATCACGCCCTCATGCAAGGCCTGGGTTGCCACTTTGGCGCAGACCATCCTGCAGCAGCGTGAGCCCGTGGTCATCGTGGCGCACAGCCTGGGCTGCATCGCCACCGCGCACCTGCCGGCCGAAGCGGCGGCCACGATCCAGGGCGCCTTGCTGGTGGCGCCGGCCGACCCCGAGAGGCGGGCCGTGCTGAGCGACTTCGCGCCGGTGCCCTACCAGAAGCTGCCGTATCGCAGCGTGCTGGTGGCCAGCAGCAACGACCCGTACTGCCCGGTGCGGCTGGCCGGCGCCTATGCGCGGGCTTGGGGCAGCGAGTTTGTGCGCATCCAGGACGGCGGCCACATCAACATCGAATCCGGCCATGGCGACTGGCCGCTGGGTGCGGCCCTGCTTCAGTCGTTGGCCGGTGACGTCGATATCGCCTCCCGCCTGCATTCGCCTCTTTCTTCTTCGCCTTCCTCCTCGTTTTCTTCTCCCTCTGCTTCTCTGGAAACTGTATGACCAACAACATCAAACTCGCTCTCGCTTCCATCGCGCTGGCCACCGGCGGCCTGGCTTCGGCACAGACCCTGCTCAACGGCTCCTACGACGTCGCACGCGAGTTCTACAAGGACTACAACGCCGCCTTCATCGCCCACTACAAAAAAGCCACGGGCAAGGACGTCAAGATCGACCAGTCGCATGCCGGCTCCAGCGCCGTCGCGCGTTCGGTGGCTGACGGCCTGGACGCTGATGTGGTGACCATGAACACCACGACGGACATCGAGTTCCTTGCCGACAAGGGCCTGGTGGCCAAGGACTGGACCAAACGTTTCCCCAACGATGCGTCGCCGACCACCTCGACCATGGTCTTTCTGGTGCGCAAGGGCAACCCCAAGGGCATCAAGGACTGGGCCGACCTGGTCAAACCCGGCGTGCAGGTGATCGTCGTCAACCCCAAAACCGGCGGCAATGGCCGCATGGCCTATCTGGCGGCCTGGGGCTCGGTGCGAAAAAACGGCGGCACCGATGCACAGGCGGCCGAGTTTGTCGGCAAGCTCTACAAAAACGTGCCCATTCTGGCGAAGGGTGGCCGTGACGCGACATCCATTTTCCTGCAGCGCAACACCGGCGACGTGCTGATCACTTTCGAGTCCGAGGTGTTGTCGGTGAACCGCGAGTTTGGCGAAGGCAAGGTTGATGCGGTGTACCCGTCGTCCAGCATCGTGGCCGAAAACCCGGTCGCCGTCGTCGAACGCACCGTCGCCAAGAAAGGCACCGGCGAGCTGGCCAAGGCCTACCTGGACTATTTGTATTCGGACGAAGGCCAGGAGATCGCCGCCAAACATGCGATCCGTCCGCGTTCGCCGGCCATCCTTAAAAAGTATTCGAACGTCTTCAAGCCGATCCAGCAATTCACGGTGAAGGACTATTTCGGCTCGCTCGGTGAAGCGCAGAAAGTCCACTTCAACGACGGCGGCCAGTTCGACAAGCTCTACACCGTCAAGTAACTGGCCCCCACGCTTTTCGCTTCGCGAGCCTGCGGCGATTCGCTGCCCCTTTGATCGAAGGAGAGGGGCTATTTTCCCAGGGGCGGCCCGTCGGAAAAATGCCATGCCCTAGTTGAACAAAAAAATGTCAAAAAAATCTGCAAAAAAGGTGCTGCCGGGCTTCGGCCTGACCCTGGGCTACACGCTGTTCTACCTCAGCATCATCGTGCTGATCCCGCTGTCGGCATTGCTGTTCAAGACTTTCTCGCTGAGCTGGGACCAGTTCGTGACCGCAGTGACCTCGGCGCGCGTGATGGCGTCTTACCGCCTGACCTTCGGCGCCTCGCTGATCGCCGCGCTGGTGAACCTGGTGTTCGGCCTGCTGCTGGCCTGGGTGCTGGTGCGCTACAAGTTTCCCGGCAAAAAAATTGTCGATGCGCTGGTGGATTTGCCGTTTGCGCTGCCGACGGCTGTGGCCGGCATCTCGCTGACCGCCATTCTGGCCGGCAACGGCTGGATCGGGCAGTACCTGGAGCCGCTGGGCATCAAGCTGGCCTTCACGCCGGCTGGCGTGGTGATTGCGCTGATTTTTATCGGCCTGCCGTTTGTGGTGCGCACGGTGCAGCCGGTGCTCGAAGACGCGGAGAAAGAGCTTGAGGAGGCCGCGACCTCGCTGGGCGCGACGCGGCTGCAGATTTTTACCAAGGTCATCCTGCCGCACATCACACCGGCCCTGCTGACCGGTTTTGCGATGGCCTTTGCACGCGCTATTGGTGAATATGGCTCGGTGATTTTCATCGCCGGCAACATGCCCATGGTTTCAGAAATCACGCCGCTGATCATCATCGGCAAGCTGGAGCAGTACGACTACGCCGGTGCGACGGCCGTGGCGGTGGTGATGCTGGTGATTTCCTTTGTGCTGCTTCTGGTCATCAACGGCCTGCAGGCCTGGCAGCGGCGTTCCTCGGGAGCACCTGCATGACGGATAGAACCCCCACGCCTGTTTCCCCGATCATCCTGAGCTTGTCGAAGGATGGCCCCGAGGGGGCTGTGCTTGCTCGGGGCGGCCCTTCGCGGCGCACGGCTGTGGTTCGTGCGGGAACGACCGAAGCACCGTGGGTGCGCTACGCCCTGATCACCATCGCGCTGGTTTTTGTGTTGTTGTTCCTGGTGCTGCCGCTGGCAGCGGTGTTCACCGAAGCACTTCGCAAGGGTTTCGACGCCTACTGGGCGGCCCTGAAAGAGCCGGACGCCTGGTCGGCCATCAAGCTGACCCTGATTGCTGCCGCGATTGCCGTGCCGCTGAACCTGATGTTCGGCGTCTCGGCCGCCTGGGCGATTGCCAAGTACGAGTTCCGCGGCAAGTCTTTCCTGACCACACTGGTGGACCTGCCGTTTTCGGTCTCGCCGGTGGTCGCCGGCCTGATGTATGCGCTGGTCTTCGGCGCCCAGGGCTGGTTCGGTCCGTGGCTGGCGGCCCACGACATCAAGATCATTTTTGCGGTGCCCGGCATTGTGCTGGCCACGGTGTTCGTGACCTTTCCCTTCATCGCGCGCGAGTTGATTCCGCTGATGCAGGCGCAGGGCAGCGACGAGGAGCAGGCCGCCATCGTGCTGGGGGCGACCGGCTGGCAGACCTTCTGGCATGTGACCCTGCCCAACATCAAGTGGGGCCTGCTTTACGGCGTGATTTTGACCAATGCGCGCGCCATGGGCGAGTTCGGCGCGGTGTCGGTGGTGTCCGGCCACATCCGCGGACAGACCAACACCTTGCCGCTGCATGTGGAGATCCTCTACAACGAGTACCAGTCCGTCGCCGCCTTTGCCGTGGCCTCGCTGCTGGCGCTGCTGGCGCTGGTCACGCTGCTGATCAAGTCGGTGGCCGAATGGCGCGCCGAGCAGGAACTCAAAGCCGCCGCCGACCTGCCGCCCGAGCGCCCGCCGGCCACCGCGGCCTGAACACAAGAAACGGGAACCCTCATGAGTATCGAAATTCGCAACATCAGCAAACACTTCGGCAACTTCCAGGCCCTCGGCGACGTGAGCCTGGACATTGCGTCCGGCGAATTGGTCGCCCTCCTGGGTCCTTCGGGTTGCGGCAAGACCACCTTGCTGCGCATCATTGCGGGCTTGGAAACCGCTGACCAGGGCAGCATTTTGTTCAGCGGTGAGGACACCACCGATGTGCACGTGCGCGAGCGACAGGTCGGCTTTGTGTTCCAGCATTACGCGCTGTTCCGCCACATGACGGTGTTTGAAAACGTCGCCTTTGGCCTGCGCGTGAAGCCGCGGGCCTCTCGTCCCAGCGATGCCGACATCAAACGGAAAGTGCATGAGTTGTTAGGCCTGGTGCAGCTCGACTGGCTGGCCGACCGTTTCCCTTCGCAGCTCTCCGGCGGCCAGCGCCAGCGCATTGCGCTGGCACGCGCCCTGGCGGTCGAACCCAAGGTGCTGCTGCTCGATGAGCCCTTCGGCGCGCTCGACGCCAAGGTGAGGAAGGAGTTGCGCCGCTGGCTGCGCCGCCTGCACGACGACCTGCATGTCACCAGCATTTTTGTCACGCACGACCAGGAAGAAGCACTGGAAGTCGCCGACCGCGTGGTGCTGATGAACCAGGGCAAGGTCGAGCAGATCGGCTCGCCCCAGCAGGTCTGGGACCATCCGGCCAGCCCCTTCGTGTACGGCTTTCTCGGTGACGTCAACCTGTTCCAGGGCCGCGCGCACGAAGGCAAGATCCAGCTCGACGGCATGCGCCTCGATTCGCCCGAGCACCAAAGCGCGCAAAACGCCAAAGCCTTTGCCTATGTGCGCCCGCACGACTTCGAGGTGCAGCGTTATTCACCTGGCGCTGAAGGCATTGCCGCGCAGCTGAGCCGCGCCATTGTGATCGGCCCGATTGCCCGGCTGGAACTGACCCCGTCCGAAGACAGCGGCCAGGCCGACCCGCTGATCGAGGCACAGATCCCGTCGCAGCAGTACCGCGACATGGGCCTGCGCGAAGGCGATTTGCTGGTGCTGACACCGCGCAACGCGCGGGTGTTCGTGGATGCGGGGGAGGGGATTTAGGCGCGAAGGGCAGGAACTAGCTCGGCGTTCGTTTGCGGGTCGGCGGTGGTGCCATGGCCGCCGGCGCATAAGTTTCTACATACGCATCAATCAGCTTGCGCAGCATGCGCTGATACTGGGTATTGTGTTTTGCAGCTTCGGATTTGAAAAAATCAACACTCTTCCTGCTCAACGCCAGCGTTACTTTCACCCCTTCCTCCCGAAAAGCGAGTTGATCGGGTGGCGGGAGAAAATCCTGAACAAGCTTCGCCTCAAAGGGCTCGTTGGTGTACTTGATTTTTTTCGCGTTCATAAATCGCCTTTCCTTTGCGCCAGTAGCCAGCGCCAAAAATCCGCACAACGCCTTCGCGGTGAGTAAATCGGACCGTCAAAACTCCACCGTTGACCTCGCCAAAACAGAAAAACCGCGCCTCAGTCGTGCTGTGCGCGAGATCTTCTGCGATGACCCGGCGGGAATCGGCAAACGCATACTGCGCCAGAGAAAAAGGTACGCCATGCTTTTTCTGGTTCTCCGCGTCCTTGTAGGTATCCCACTCAAACCGGGTCTGGCTCATGCCGCCATCTTAGCAAATGTTTCCGTTGTGAGCCATATAAATATATGGCTGTAAATATGTATTGATGGGGATGGACACAGCTTTTGTTTTCATGGTGATCATGAAAACGCATGGTTGACGTGAGAAATTCGGTACCGGCGCTGGAACTTATCCCTGCCTGAACGCACGAACCACCGCACAATCCGTACATTGAAGAAAAAAGGACCGTGATGTTGTTGACGTATTTCCAAGCCGCGCCGCGCCGCGTGCTGGCGCTGGTGGCTGTGGTGTGTGTGGCCATGCTGGCTTTCGGGCTGTACCTGCAGCATGTCGTGGGCCTGGAGCCTTGCCCCATGTGCATCGTGCAGCGTTATGCGCTGGTGCTGGTGGCCATCGTCACGGGTGTCACAGCCTTTGCGGACAAAAAGGCCCTGCAGATGACGGGCTCCTTGGTAACGCTGCTGCTGGCGGGTTTCGGCGCTTTTGTGGCGGCGCGCCAGAGTTTTCTGCAGTGGTACCCGCCTGAAGTCGCCTCTTGCGGGCGTGACTTCTACGGCATGATCGAGACCTTTCCGCTCAAACGGGCGATTCCGATGATTTTCAAGGGAAGCGGCGACTGCACCAAGATCGACTGGACCTTTCTGGGCCTGTCGATTGCCAACTGGTCGTTTCTCTGCTTTGCGGCGATTGCGCTCGTGATGCTGGCAGTGCTGTTCCTGCGCGCACGCCAGCCCGCGCGCTGAACGCCTGCTCAAGGCGCCAGGGGGGCGCTGGGGGCCGGGACCATGGCGATTTCTATGCTGCCGCCCGGGTTGTGGCTGCGTATCCTGAACTCGTCCGTGCCCAGGCTCAGGATGTCCGTCTTGTATTCCTGGCCGTCCTCGATCATCGAAAGCGCGCCATTCTGGTAGGTCCAGCGGCCGAACGCAGGCTGACTGTTCTTCGACGTCATCACCAGCGTACCGTCTGACAGAAACACATACAGCATGCCCGGCGTCACGCCGGTGGACAGGCTGACTTCCCAGACCTTGTTGACAAAGCCCGGTTTGCCGGCGGCGGCAGCCTGCTGGGCGGCGGGCGGCAGTTTGTCGGCGGTGTCGGAAGTTTCAGAGCAGGCTGCTACCAGCACCAGGGCCAGCAAACAGGCGGCGCGCTGCAGCAAATGGGTCATGGTTTGGGCTCCAAAAATCTGATTTTCCTTCGCTTGCAAAAGCAATAATACTGTATATATTAACAGTCTTTGTTGCCGCTTTCCTCCCGTTTTCTGTTTGCCCATGTCTGCCCCCTTTCCCCTTGTCGCCGATGTCTGGCGCGCCGATGCCGTGGACCAGGCGGTGGCCCATACGCTGGGCACCGGCTACCCCGCGCTCGATGCGGTGCTGCCGGGCGGCGGCTGGCCGCAAGGTGCGCTCATCGAGATGCTGCAGACGCAGGCCGGCCAGCAGGAGTGGGGCCTGGTGTTGCCGGCGCTGGCGGGGCTGCAGGCCGCGGCACCCGGCAAACTGCTGGTGCTGGCAGGCGCGCCGTGGCAGCCCTTTGGCCCGGCATTGGGCGCGCGGCAGCTCGACATGCAGCGCCTGCTGTGTGTGCAGGCTGCGGGGGGCGACGGGCCGTCGCTGCTGTGGGCCACGCGCGAGGCGCTGCAGTGCGCCGATGTGGCCGCCGTGCTGGCCTGGCTGCCGGATGCGCGCAGTGCGCATTTGCGCCGCCTGCAGATCGCCGCGCACACGCACAACAAGCTGCTGTTTGTTTTTCGCGCGGCGCGCGCCCAGCAGGAGTCTTCCCCCGCGCCGCTGCGCCTGCTGCTGGAGGGCTGCACCAGCGAGGGCGGCAACCTGCTGCTGCACCTCGTCAAACGGCGCGGGCCGCCGCTGGCCGCGCCGCTGCTGCTGGACACGCGGCCCGCCCGGCTCAATGCCTTGCTGGCAGCGAGCCGCGAGCGCCTGCGCCGCCAGCGCGAAGAAACCGCGCCGCTGCTTTTCCCCGTCACCTCACCGCTCAGTCCCGTCCATGCGCTGCTGGATCGCATTGCACACCTCGATCACCACTGAGCCCGGTGCGGCCCTGAGGGACGAAGCCGACGCGCAGCGCGCGGTGGCCAGCATGGCGCTGGGCTTCACGCCGCGCGTGACCTTGCTCGACGAGGCGGTGCTGATGGACGTGACCGGCAGCCTGCGCCTGTTCGGCGGGCTGGCGCGGCTGATGCAGGGGCTGGAAGCCCGGCTGCATGAATTCTTTCAATCAAATCAGTGCCTGGCCCTTGTCCAGCGGGCGCAAGGTGCTACATCATTGATAGCACTGGCACGGCTGCGCATGAAGATGGCGCAGGGCGAAGGGCCGCGGCAGCGGGTGGCCGAGCTGCCCATGCACACCCTGAGCGCGGCGCGTCCGCACCTGGGGGTGCTGGAGCGCACCGGCTGCCGCAGCTGGGACGACCTGCTGCGCCTGCCGCGGGATGGCGTGGCCCGGCGCTTCGGCGCGGAGTTGCTGCAGGCGCTGGACCGCGCCCGCGGCGTGCTGGCCGATGAGTACACATGGCAGCTGCTGCCCGAACACTTCGACGAAAAAATCGAGCTGGACGCGCTGGCCAGCCACGCCCCGGCGCTGATGGCCGGGGCCGAACGGCTGCTGGTGCGTTTGCAGGCCTGGCTGCTGGGCCGCCAGCGCGGGCTCAGTGCGCTCAGGCTCACCTGGCACCTTGACAGGCGCAGGGATGTGCCGCCGACGGGAGCGCTCGAAGTGCGCACCGCCCAGCCCGCGCAGGACCTGCGCCACGTGGCGCGGCTGCTGGCCGAACAGCTGGCGCAGCAGTCCTTGCCGGCACCGGTGCACACCCTGAGCCTGCAGTCGCTGGTGACCGAGCCGCTGGCCGATGCGGCCGCCGCCACGGCCAGCCTGTTGATGACGGAGCGCAAGCAGGGCGACAGCGCCATCGAGCTGGTCGAGCGCCTGAGTGCGCGCCTGGGCGAGGGTCAGGTCCTGGCCTGGCAAGCCCTGGCCGACCACCGGCCGGAATCCATGCAGCGCTGGGTGCCGGCCCAGCATGCTCTCAAATCAATAGCTGCTGGCGCCCGTCCAGCAAGGGCTGGAGGCCTGAAAGGCTTTAAAGGCTTGAAAGGTTTGAAAACGCCGGTGTCGCCGGTGATTCGCTGCGATGCCCTGTACCCGGGCTGGCTGCTGCCGCAACCGCTGAAGCTGGCGATGTCCGGCAACAAGCCGGTGTATCAGGGCCGGCTGCTGCGCCTGGCCGGCCCGCAGCGGCTGGAGGCCAGCGGCTGGCTGGCACCGGGCGAGGGCGCTTGCCAGGCCAACGCCGGGCGGCCGGTGCCGCCGGCCATGCGCGACTACTACATCTACCGCAGCGAACAGGGCAGCCTGCTGTGGATTTACAGCGTGCGCCTGGCCCTGGCCAGCGCGAGTGCCCAGGCGGCGCCGCAGCAGCGGCACGACTGGTATCTGCACGGTTTTTTTGCCTGAGGTGCCGCATGTTCCAGGACGCTGCGCTTGAACCCCTGCAACTGCCCGACTATGCGGAGCTGCACGCGTTGAGCAATTTCAGCTTCCAGCGCGGCGCCTCGCATGCGCACGAGCTGGTGGTGCGCGCCGCCGAACTCGGCTACCGCGCCATCGCCATTACCGACGAATGTTCGGTGGCCGGTGTGGTGCGCGCGCATGAAGCTGTCAAACAACTGGCGAAAGACGGCGTCGCCATCCAGTTGTTGCCGGGTGCGGAGTTTCTGGTCGGGGCCGGTGACGGGGAAGCGGCTTTCCGGCTGGTGGTGTTGCCGCACAACGCGGCGGGCTGGGGCAATCTCTGCGAGTTCATCACCACGGCGCGCCAGCTCGATGACAGCACCGAAAAGGGCAGCTACCGCGTGGCGCTGGGTAGCAGCGATTTTTCGGTGCTGGCCGATTGCGAGATCCTGCTGTCACCCCTTGCGGATGTGATCGATATGGACGCACTCTGCGCCCACGCCGCCTGGGCGGCCGGGCTGTTCGGACCGCACGCCTGGCTGGCCGTCGAGTTGCTGCAGGGCCTGGACGACGCCCTGCGCCTGGCACAACTGCGCGAGGTTGCGCGCCGCACCGGCATCGCGCTGGTGGCCGCCGGCCATGTGCTCATGCATGTGCGCTCGCGCAAGCCGCTGCATGATGTGCTGACCGCGATCCGGCTGGGCTGCACCGTGCACGCGTGCGGTTTTGAACTGCAGGCCAACGCCGAGGCGCACCTGCGCCAGCGCATGCGGCTGGCCGGGATCTACCCGCGCGAGCTGCTGCGGGCCACGCTGGTGGTGGCCGGCCGCTGTCGCTTCAATCTCGATGAAATCCGCAGCCTGTACCGTTATCCGCAGGACGACATCGTGCCGCGCACCGAAACCCCGGCCCATTGCCTGCGGCGGCTGGCCTGGCAGGGCGCGCACAAGCGTTACCCAGGCGGCATTCCGCGGCGGATCCGGCGGCAGGTTGGCAAGGAGCTGGCGCTGATTGCCGAGCTCGGCTACGAGATGTACTTCATCACCGTGCATGACATCGTGCGTTTTGCGCGCAGTCAGGCGATTCTTTGCCAGGGGCGCGGCTCGGCTGCCAATTCAGCCGTCTGTTATTGCCTGGAAGTCACGGCGATTGATCCGTCCGAAAGCAATCTGCTGTTCGAGCGTTTCATCAGCCGCGAGCGCAGCGAACCACCCGACATCGATGTGGATTTTGAGCACGACCGGCGCGAAGAGGTGATCCAGTACATCTACGGCAGATACGGCCATGACCGCGCAGCGATTGCCGCCACCGTCATCTGCTACCGCTCGCGCAGTGCCGTGCGCGACGTGGGCAAGGCGCTGGGCATCGCGCCCGACACGGTGGAGCTGTACGCCAAAGAACACTTCTGGTTTGACGGCAGCCGGGTGCTGGAAGAAAAAATCCGGGCGGCCGAGGCGCAGGACCCCATCGGGCCGGTGCTGCAGTGGCTGACGCTGGCGCGCCTGCTGATGGCGGTCTACCCCACACCCGAAGACGAAATTGCCGAGGCCGATGACCGCAAAAAACGCGAGAAGGCGCGCCCGGCCTTCCCGCGCCACCTGAGCCAGCACGTCGGCGGTTTTGTGCTGACCCAGGGCAAACTCACGCGGCTGGTGCCGGTGCAGCCGGCGTCCATGGCCGACCGGCGCATCATCCAGTGGGAAAAAGACGATCTGGAAGCCATGGGCCTGATGAAGGTGGATGTGCTGGCGCTGGGCATGTTGTCGGCGATCCGGCGCTGCCTGGAGATGGTGAACCGCACACGCGGCAGCGCCCTTGAAATGCACACGCTCCCACTGGAAGACAAGCCAACCTACGACATGATCTGCGCGGCGGACACGGTCGGCGTGTTCCAGATCGAGAGCCGCGCCCAGATGTCCATGCTGCCGCGCCTGCAGCCGCGCACCTATTACGACCTGGTGGTGGAGGTCGCCATCGTGCGGCCCGGCCCGATCCAGGGCGGCATGGTCCACCCCTACCTCAAAGCCCGCGAGACCGAACGCGGCGGCGGCCGGGTTGTGCCGGAGTACCCGGCGCTCAACCCGGCGCTGGCGCGCACCCTGGGCATCCCGATTTTCCAGGAGCAGGTGATGCAGGTGGCCATGATTGCAGCCGATTTCACGCCGGGCGAAGCCGATGAATTGCGCCGCGCCATGGCGGCCTGGAAACGCAAGGGTGGGGTGGAAAAATTCCATGGCCGGCTGGTCAGGGCCATGGTGAAAAACGGCTACACGCCCGAATTTGCCGAGCGCATCTTCAGCCAGATTCTCGGCTTTGGTGATTACGGTTTTCCCGAAAGCCATGCCGCCAGTTTTGCCAAGCTGGTGTATGTGAGCTGCTGGCTCAAGCGCCACGAGCCGGCCTGTTTTCTGGCGGCGTTGCTCAATTCCCAGCCCATGGGTTTTTACGCGCCTTCACAACTGGTGCAGGACGCGCGCCGCCATGATGTCGAGGTGCGGGCGGTGGATGTGATGCACAGCCAGTGGGATTGCACGCTGGAGATCGATGCCGGTGCCGGTGCACACACCGTTCGCCCTGAGCTTGTCGAAGGGGTCTTCGATATACCGCAGGGAAGGCTTCGACAGGCTCAGCCCGAACGGGGAAAGGTGACCGAACAGAATAAAAACCAGCCCGCCGTCCGCCTCGGCCTGCGCCTGGTCGCCGGTCTGCCCCAGGCAGCGGCCGAACGCATCGCGCAGGCCCGCGCCCAATCGCCGTTCAGCTCCACCGAAGACCTGGTGTCACGTGCCCGGCTCGGCACGCTGGAGATCAGTGCGCTGGCTGCTGCCGATGCCTTGCTGCCGCTGGCCGGCCACCGGCGCCAGCAGGTCTGGGAAGCGGCCGCCATCAAAGCTGCACCGGCGCTGCTCAGGTCGGTGCCCACGCATGAGGCGCCCCTGTTGCTGGCCGACACGCCCGAGGGGGAAAACATATTGTTCGACTACAAGGCCACCGGCCTGACCCTGCGCCGCCACCCGCTGGCGCTGCTGCGGCAGCGGCTGGCGCGGCGCGGCCTGCTCAGCGCCAGCGAACTCAACGCCTTGCCCAACGGTGAGCAGGTGGCGGGCTGCGGCATTGTCACCGTGCGCCAGCAGCCGCAAACCGCCAACGGCACCATCTTCGTGACGCTGGAAGACGAGACCGGCCCGGTCAACGTGATCGTCTGGAAGTCGCTGCGCGAAACCCAGCGTGCCGAACTGCTGCACGCACGGCTGCTGGCGGTGTTTGGGGTGTGGCAGCGCAGCGAGGAAAGCGGCACCGCCCCGGGTTACGGCGCGGTGCGCAACCTGGTGGCGCAGCGGCTGGAAGACCTGACGCCGCTGCTGGGACGGCTGGGGACGGCCAGCCGGGATTTTCATTGACCGGCGCCTCTGGCGTGGGTGCCAGCTGTACTTATGAAAGAAATCGGCCTCCAGCCCTTGTCTGGCAAGGGTGAGCCGCTATCAAAACAGGAGCGTCAAGGTAACTTCTGCGTGGCGGCCAGAAATTTCGCGCGGTCGGCGGCGTGGTCAATTTCGCCGGCCAGCGCCTCGCGCAAGGCCGCCAGCGAGGTGTGTCTGGCCACCTGTTTGTTGACCAGCATTTTCGACAGCGGACCGATCACCTGGCTCAATGCGCGCTCCAGGTGGTTCAATTGCGCTGCGGTGAACCACGGCGAACTCACCGGCATGGACCGCCCGCTGATGCTGCCGCTGATGGTTCCGCTGTGTGGCCGGCTGAGCGGCTGGCTCACCTCCGGCCGCGACCGGCTCGGGCCGCCGGGGCGGCTGTGGCCAGATGGCGAGGCGGACACCGGCTGGGTTTTCTGGCTCTTGGGGTGAATGAACAGTTCGCGTGCCCTGGGATCAGGAATGGACACCGCCAGCAACTCACGCAGGCCCTGGGCACCAACGCAGCGCGGCAGCGCCTTTTTCACCAGCACCCGGGCCAGCGGGCCGATGCTGCGCGCCAGTTCGGACTCGATGTCGGCCAGCGCTTCGGGCGTGAGCGATGACAGCGTGGCAAACGAGGCGGTGTTGGCGAATTCGCTGTGGTGGGCTGGCGCCTGCACCGGCCGGGCCTGCGGCTCCACCACGGCATAGATGTCATGCGAGCGCAGGTGCTTGTCCAGGTGCGGACCCAGCGGATTGAACAGGCCGTTGGCGTTGTCGGTGATGCGCGAGATCACGTCGTAATAGGCCCGCGAGACGACGATCTGGTTGGGCTGGGCAAAGTCCATGATGCGCTGCGCCACGTTGATACCGTCGCCGACCACGTTGACGCGCTGGTTCACGTCAGACACGATGCGGATCGGCCCGAGGTGCACGCCAATGCGCACCGACAGCATCTGCCCGTACTTTTGCGCCAGCAGGCCGCGCAGCAGGAGT